>NZ_JBEZXU010000021.1:0-173029 GCF_040638175.1 Actinoplanes sp. NPDC026670 | reverse complement strand
ACCCCATAACCGCCGTCAGCGACGGCTAGCGGGCTCGGCCGTCGCTCACCACGGGAAACGGCACCCCATAACCGCCGTCAGCGACGGCTAGCGGGCTCGGCCGTCGCTCACCACGGGAAACGGCACCCCATAACCGCCGTCAGCGACGGCTAGCGGGTGAAGGGGAGAGTCTGCAGGCCGGTTCGGCCGGATGCGGTGGCGGGGACCAAGCCACTGTCGCCGACGCGCATGTCGCCGTCGGGGCCGTGCAGGTTGATCTGGCCGGAATCGCCGGCCGGGATCACCTCCCACGTCTGGGTGGGGTCGCCGTCGCGGCAGGGTTGCAGGGCCAACGGCACCCCGGAGGTGTCGGTCACGCACCAGCCGGGGCGGGCCACCGGCACGATGATCACCCGGTCGTCGGCCTTCACCGGGGCCGGGATCAGCGACAGCTCGGTGGACGCGTCGCGGGTCGTGCCGGTGAAGTCGACGACGTCGTTCGGGCCGACGGCCAGCCACAGGTCGCCGGCGTCGTCGGCCACGTCGATCAATACGCCCTTCTCCAGGTCGACGCCGATCTCCCGGAGCCGGCTGACGTCCGAACTGACGGTGCTGGTCCGTGACGGGGCGACGGACGGGCGTGACGGCGACGGCACCGACGACGGGTTGGGCGACGACGGGGTCGTGGTGGCGGCCGGCGGGTTGGGGCCGGGCCCGGCGCCCTGCGACAGGACGGCGCCGAGACCGGCCGCGGTGAGCAGGACCGCGGCGAAGGCGGCGGCGGACGTCCGGTTGCGGCGGCGACGGTCGCCGCGGCGGCGGATCTCCGCGGACGGCGCGAGGCCGGCGGTGTGCTGGAGGTGTTCGGCGTACGAGTCCAGGCCCTGCTGAATGCGATCGTCAGACATCGCGGCGCTCCCGGCCCGTGTCGAGGGTGTCACTTTCGGTGAGGTGGGCGGCCAGGGCCCGGCGTCCGCGGGCCAGCCAGGTGGTGACCGTCCCGGCCGGGATGCCGGTCTCCCGGTGGATCTCGGCGACGCTGAGCCCGGCGATGTGGTGCAGGACGATCACCCGGCGCTGGTCGGCGGGGATCTCCCGGAGCGCCGCGACGATCGCCACGTGGTCCGGGCTGACGGCGTCGACACGCTGGTCGGTGGTGTCGCGCCGGTGGGCGTTCAGCCGGTTGACGGCTTTGCGCCAGGTGCTCACGGCTTGGCGGTACGCGACCTGGCGTACCCAGGCCTCGGGGTTCTCGTAGTCGCTGATCTTCGACCATCGATTCCAGGCGCGCAGGTACGCCTCGGAGACGGCGTCCTCGGCCTCGGCCCGGCTGCCGACCATCATGGTGATCTGGGCGAGCACGCGACGGGAGGACGTCGCGTAGAAGGCGTCGAAGTCCTCCGTGTCGCGCAAGGTCGCTCCAGCTCAGTTGGCGTACAGGATGGTCTGGAGGCCGGTGCGCCCCGTACCACTGGTGGTGATCTTGCCGTTGTCGACGCGGATCACACCGTACATCCCGTGAAGTTCGAATTGCCCCGAGTCGCCTGCCGGGACCATCGTGAAGATCTGCTGCTGCCGTTTGGGGTCGCAGGTCTCCAGTTTGAGCGGCGCGCCCTTGGTGTCGGCGACGCAGTAGCCGGCGCCGAGGTCCTCGTTGTAGAACGGCGGCTTGATCAGCACCTTGTTCTTGGCGGTGACCGGGGCCGGGGCCAGGAACATCATGGTGTTGTCGGTGCGCCCGGTGCCGGTGAAGTCGACGCCGTTCTTCTCGATGTTCAGCCACCGGTCCACACCGTCGTCGGCGACGTCGATCAGCACGCTCTTCTGGACGTCGATGCCGAGCCGCTTGAGCTGGCTGAGATCCGAGACGGGCGCCTTGGTGACCTTGGGAGCGGCGGCAGCCTTCGAAACGGTGGCGGTGGGAGCAGCGGTAGTGGGAGCGGTGGCAGTGGGTGCAGTGGTGGGTGCAGCGGCGACCGGCGCCATCGACGGAGGCGCAGGCGGCGACGCGGCTGGCGAGCCGGCACAGGCCGTGAGGGAGAAAGCAGCGAGTACGGCGACCATGTAACGCATCAGGGGTGCTCCTTCGTGGGGCGTGTCCGGCGATCACGATGGACACGCCCCACCCCGGCCCCTGATTTCACCGGGAAGATAACGAAAAGGTCACTCGAAGAACTTGAGCCCGAAGCCGGTGTTCGCGGTGTCGCCGGGGACGTTGGCCCGCCGGTAGGTGACACTCCCCCACCAGACGGCCGTCCCGGTGTACCAGTAGCGGTTGGCCCACGAGTACGGCGTGCCCTTGGCGACCGCGTGGTACATGGTCGGGAACCGGTTGCCGGACGGCGGGCTGGTCGCGATGTCCCCGCGTTCCAGGACGAATGTGTGATGCCCGGGCCCGTCGGCGTAGAGCGTCGGATCCCAGCCGGCCATCAGCTCCGAGGCGTGGGAGCCGAACAGGCAGCCGTTGCTCTTGTACCAGTCCCAGACGTAGGACGGGTCGCCGCCGGAGCGCAGCCGCAGGTCGGCCAGGCAGTACCGGCTGCTCCAGCTGCCGTTCGCGGAGTACACGATGTGCAGCTGCCCGTTCGGGTCGAGGATCGGCTCGGGCGCCTCGTTGATGTACGGGTTGCCGACCACCCGCTCCCACGACTCCCGGGGCTGGGAGATCACGTACCGGGCGCCGGTGGCGGTCGTGGGGCTGCTCATCCGGGCCAGGTAGAGGTTCTGTTCGACGTTGGTGTCGCCGGCCCAGCCGGACCAGACGAACCAGCGCTGCCCCTGGTACGTGAACGGCACCCCGTCGATGGCCCACTTGTCGTTCGGCAGGGCCACCTTGGTCGCCGCCGAGTAGCCGCTGTCCGGGCTGGCCGAGCTGATGTGGTACATCCGGTGGGCGGCGCCGGTGCCGGCGGCGAAGTAGATCCGGTACTGGCCGTCGTGGTGGACGATCTCCGGCGCCCAGACCTCACCGAGGCCGGCGGTGTCCCGCCAGACCTGCTTCTTCGGGGCGGCCGCGATGCCTTCGAGGGTGGTGGCGGTGCGGACCGCGACTCCGCCGTCGACGGATTTGGCGGAGACGTACAGCCCGTTGACCTTGATGACGCTGGGGTCGGCGCCGCCGAGGGTGGTGCGGGCGGCCGAGGACGGCTGGCCGATCGCGAGGGCGCTGACGATGGCGACCGCGAGTATGGCGGCCAACCTGCGGGGATGAGGCATGGGGGTTCCTCCAGCGACGCATGAACAAAGACACTTGTCAATTTAGGAAACCTAACTGAAAAAGCTTTGAACCGGGAGGCACAGGCGAGCCGTACTCACCTTCGCAAGGGCAGGTGGGTACGGAAGGACGGCCGTGACGCGGGGGTACTCGGAGCAGCGTGTCGCCTTCGTCCGAGATCCACACGACGAAAAGCCCGTATGGTCCGGATCCGGGCCGGACATGTACCAGACCGACTGGTCGCCGAACCGCCGCCGACGACGCCATCGCCGATCCCGCCGGACCGGCCGCACGGTGTCGATCCTGCTGGTCGTCAGCGCCGCCGTCGGTGGAGCGGTGGCCATCAGCCTCTCCCAGCCGCCGAACGGTGTGCCGGTCACCACCAGCGCCGCACTCGAACCCCGGGCCAGCGCCCCGGCCGCGGCCAACCGCAACAAGGCACGGGTGACCCCGAAACCGTCCGCGTCGGTCACATCCCGAACCGCCACACCGAAGTCGACCCGCCCGCCGGAGCCGGTGGCCGGCCTCAACCAGACGCAGATGAACAACGCCGCGGTGATCGTGCAGGTCGCCCAGGAGCTCGACCTCCCCCGCCGGGCGATGCTGGTCGCGATGATGACCGGGCTCCAGGAGTCCAGCCTGCGCAACCTGGCCAACCCGACCGTCCCCGGGTCACTCGACCGGCCCAACGAGGGCGACGGCAGCAACTTCGACTCGCTCGGCATCTTCCAGCAGCGGCCCAGTCAGGGCTGGGGCTCGGTGGCGCAGCTGATGACGCCGCGCTACGCGACGAAGGCGTTCTACCAGAAGCTGCTCACCATCGCCGACTGGGAGGAGAAGAGCCTCGGCGACGCGGCCCAGGCCGTACAGCGGTCGGCGCTGCCCGACGCGTACGCCGACCACGAGGACCGGGCGGTCAAGGTCGTCGATGCCCTGCTGTGAGCGGTAGCCGTACCGTGAACGGGTGTTCGGGAATCTGCTGGCCGGGCATCGGCGGCGCGTCAATCTGACCCAGGAGGCGCTGGCCGAACGGGCCGGGCTGAGCGTGCGCAGCCTTCGCGACCTGGAGAGCGGCCGGGTCGCGCGGCCCCGGCCGTCCACCCTCGACCTGCTCGCCGGCGCGCTCGGGCTGTCCGCCGGAGAGCGCGAGCGGTTCGTGGAGGCCGCCCGCCCACCGGCCGGGAGCCCACGGCAGCTGCCGCTCGGGGTGCCCGGGTTCTCCGGCCGCGACGCCGAGCTCGCGACCCTCGACGCGCTGCCGGACGGGCCGTCGACGGTGACCATCGTCGGGCCGGCCGGCGTCGGCAAGACGGCGCTGGCCGTGCACTGGGCGCACCGGGTCGCCGGACGGTTCCCGGACGGTCAGCTCTACGCCGACCTGCGCGGATTCGGCCCGGCCCCGGCGGTCAGCGACCCGGCCGACGTGCTGCGCGGCTTCCTGGAGGCGCTCGGGGTGCCGCCGGCCCGGGTCCCGGACGGCGTCGACACCCGGTCCGGGCTGCTGCGCGGGCTGCTCAGCGACCGGCGGATGCTCGTGGTGCTCGACAACGCCCGCGACGACGAGCAGGTCCGGCCGCTGCTGCCCGGCGCGGGCGCCAGCGTCGTCGTGGTGACCAGCCGGGACCGGCTCGCCGGGTTGTTCGCCTCGGCCGGCGCCCGGCCGCTGCGGCTCGACGTGCTCACCGACGGCGAGGCGCGGGCGCTGCTCGCCGCCCGGGTCGGCGCGGACCGGCTGGCCGGCGATCCGGCGGCGGCCACCGCGATCGTCACGGCCACCGCCGGGCTGCCACTGGCGCTGACCATGGTCGCCGCCCGGGTCGCGTTCCACCCCGGCTTCCCCCTCGCGACGTTCGCTGACGACCTGGGCGTGACGAGCGACCTGCGGCGGGTCCTCTCCTGGTCGTACGGCGCGCTGGCCCCACCCGCGGCCGAGCTGTTCGGCCTGCTCGGACTGCATCCGGGGCCGGAGGTGACAGTCCCGGCGGCGGCCGCCCTCACCGGCCGGCCGGTCCAGGACACCGCGCACGGCCTGGCCGAACTGGCCCGGCTGCACCTGCTGATCGAACAACGGCCGGGCCGGTTCCTGCTGCACGATCTGGTGCACGACTACGCCGCCGCGGTCGCCCGGCCGGACCGGGCGGCCCAGCACCGCCTCTACACACACCTGCTGGCCGAGGCGGGTGGCGCCGCCTCGGCCGTACAGCCGCAATGGTTGTCGCCTCTGCCGGAGACCCCCGTCGTGCCGTCCCCGGAAGTGGCTCGCGAGTTCTTCGCGGCCGAGCAGGAGGTGCTCGCCGCCGCGGTCCGCCAGGCCGCCGCCGACGGCTTCGACGCCTACGCCTGGCGGCTGGCCTGGTGTCTGGCCGCCTGGTTCGCGCCGAGCGGCCGGTGGCCGGACAACGAGGCCGTGCAGCGGATCGCCCTCGACGCGGCCCGCCGCTGCGACGACCCCCTCGCCGTCGCGACGGCCTGCCGGATGCTGGGCCGCGCCGAGACCCGGCTCGGCCGCCTGGCGGCAGCCGAGGAGCACCTGACCGAGGCCCACGACGTCTACCGTGACCTCACCGACCCGGCGGGTCAGGCTCAAACCCTGCACAACCTGGCTGAGGTACGGCAGATGGCCGGCCGTTTCGACGAAGCGGTGGCCGCCACCGCCGACGCCGTCCGCCTGTACCGTGACGCCGGGCACCGGGACGGCGAAGCCCGTTCCCTGAACGCGCAGGGGTGGCTGCTCGCGCAGGCCGGCCGGAACCTGGAGGCGATCGACTGCTGCACGGTCGCGCTGGCGATCCAGCGGGAACGCGGCGATCTCAACGGTCAGGCGGCCACCCTGGACAGCCTCGCCTACGCGTACCACCGGGAGGGCCGTCCGCAGCCGGCGATCGCCGCGGCTTCGGAGGCGATCCGGCTGTTCCGGGAGTCCGGCGACCGTTTCCACGAGGCGGAGACGTGGGGGCGGCTCGGCGACACCCACCAGGCGGCAGGTGACGACCAGGCGGCGGTACGGGCGTGGCGCACCGCGATCCGGATCTTCGACGACCTGAACCAGAGCGGTCACGCCGACGAACTGCGGCTCAGGACGGATACGCGTAGCCCTTGATCCACTGGGCGTCCCAGCGCCCGTTGTCGTAGCGTTCGCGGTGGTACCAGGCGTTGTCGGTGCCCTTGCAGTTGATCGTGAGGCCCCAGTCGTTCACCCAGAACCTGATCTCGATGCCCGGGTCGGGTTTGCAGGTGCCGCCCATGTTCTGCCACCCGGAGACCGTCGTCGCGCTCGACCACCTGGTGTACACGTTCCGGTCCGGGCCGACGACGAACACCTGCGGATACGTGTCGGGCTTGGGCCAGTAGGCGTCGGAGTCGCAGAAGAACACGCCGTCCCAGTTCGAGTAGGAGCAGTAGCCGGACGCCCCGGACTGGATCGTGCCCGGGAAGCGCGACACGGCGGCGGCGGGCCCGGCCGCGGTGGCGACCACCGCGGCCGACGCCGTGACCACGACCGCGGCCCGGCGGAGAAGACGCTGCATGTCAGTCATGCCGTCCATCCTCGACAGACGCGCCTCCGCCCACCAGGCAGTTGAGCGGCAGTTTGCCCACCCGGCCCGGCCCACCCGGACCCGGCCAAGCCGGGGCCGGCCGGCCCGGCCGAGACCGCCAGCCGTCGCTCACCACTGGAAAACCAGCCGCAATACCGCGCTCAGCGACGGCCGGGACCGCGAGCCGTCGCTGAACACCGGAATGCGCACGCCAATACCGCGCTCAGCGACGGCCGGCGGTGTGGGTTTTCAGGCGGTCGGGTGCCAGTTGCCGGGCTCGTGCGGCCGGTGGAACCCGAAGCGGCGAAAGGTCCCCGGAGGAACGAGGCGGCGGGGCCGGAGGTTTGCCCGGCGCCGCCGATTGACTGTGGATGGTGCCCGACTCTCGAAAGACCACTGACTGGTGGTAGTCGCGATGTGACCGAACGGGCCAACCATTCTGAGCTGCTGTTTCGTTTAAATGATCTTGAAGTTCAGCAACCTGGATCCGTTTTGACGCGAAGGAGAATGATGTCCCACCCCGGCCAGCCGTTCGACCCCAACGGTTCCGTCCCGCAGCCGCCGCCGGGCTGGTCACCGCCACCGCCCGGATATCAGCCGCCACCGCCCGGCTACCAGCCTCCGCCGCCTGGGTACCAGCCCCCACCGGACGGCTACCAGCCGCCGGCCGGCTACCCGCCGCCCGGGGTGCCCGGCCAGCCGATCGCCCCCGCCTACGGGGGCTACCCGCCGCCGGTGCTGACGCCACCGAAAAAGAAGAAGGGCGGAAAGATCCTGCTCGCGGTCGTGGGCGGGTTCGCCGGCCTCTGCGTGATCGGCGCGCTGGCCTCGGCCGGCGACGACGACACCACAAAGGACACCGCAGCCGCAGCCGTGACGACCACGGTGACCACCGAGCCCGCCAAGGCCGAGGCGACCACCGAGCCCACCAAGACCGAGCCGGCAGCTGAGCCCACCACGACGCAGCCTGCCAAGAAGCTGACCGTCTCGCAGGAGAACGCCGTCGAGAAGGCGGAGAGCTACCTGGCGTTCTCCGCGTTCTCCCGGACCGGGCTGATCAAGCAGCTCAAGTTCGAGGGCTTCAACACCGCGGACGCCACCTTCGGGGTCGACGCGCAGAAGGCGAACTGGAACGAACAGGCCGCCAAGAAGGCCGCCGAGTACCTGGAGTTCACCTCGTTCTCCCGGTCCGGCCTGATCAAGCAGCTCAAGTTCGAGGGTTTCACCACCGCGCAGGCCACCTACGGCGTCAAGAAGGCCGGCCTGTAACCCGCGGTCGGTTCACCGGACGACGGGCAGCGGTGGCAGGGCCGCACGGTCCAGCCACACCGTGAACAGGTCGTCGAGCGACTCGTTCGAATACCGGGCGGCGTGCTCGCGGAACTCGGCGGTCGTCACCGTCCGGTGCCGGTGTTCGGCCACCCACGAGCGCAGCAGGGCGAAGAACGGCTGCTCACCGATCTTCGCCCGCAGCGCGTGCAGAACCAGCGCGCCCCGCTTGTAGACCAGCGGGTCGAACATCCGCGCCACCCCGGGGTCGCCGATGATCACGTCGGCCGGGCGGGCCGCGAGCCAGGCGTGCCACTGCGCCGAGTGGGCGTTCGTCGACGGGCCGCCGGACGCGCCCGACCACAGCCATTCGGCGTACGTGGCGAAGCCCTCGTTGAGCCAGATGTGCCGCCAGTCGGCGACGGTGAGACTGTTGCCGAACCACTGATGGGCCAGCTCGTGCACGACCAGCCGCTCGTGGGTGCGCCGCCCGTCGAGGTGGTTGCGCCCGAAGACGGCCATCCCCTGCGCCTCGATCGGGTCGTCCAGCTCGTCGTCGGTGATCACCACGACGTACTCCTTGAACGGGTACGGCCCGAACAGCCGCTGCAACGCCGTCATGATCTCGCCGTGCCGGCCGAAGTCGCGCTGGAAGTCACTGCGCATCCGCGGGGCGATCGCGGCCCGCTGCGGCACTCCCCCGGACGCCAGCTCGACCATCTCGTAGCGGCCGATCTGAATGCTCATCAGGTACGGGGCGGTCGGCTCCTCCCGCTCATAGACCCAGGTGGTGGTGCCCGATCCACGACGGCGGGCCACCAGGTCACCGGTGACCAGCACGGTGTACGCCGACGCCGCGGTGAACGTGATCAGGAACGGCGCCTTGTCGTCGGGCCGGTCGTTGCACGGGAACCAGGACGGCGCCCCGTTCGGCTGGCTCGCTACCAGAACCCCGTCGCTCAACTCGTCCCAGCCGATGTCACCCCACCGTCCGGCGATCGGGGCCGGGCGTCCCGCGTACCGGATCTCGGTCTTGAACGTCGCCCCGTACCCGATCGGCCGCTCGGGTTTGATCCGCAGTTTGCCGCCGCGGTGCTCGAACTTGGCCGGCCGCCCGTCCACCCGCACGTCGCGGACCTGGAGGCGGGCCAGGTCGAGACTGAACCGGGACAGCGGCTGCACGGCACGCGCGGTGACGATCGCCCGGCCGGTGAGCCGGTTCTGCACCACCTTGTAATCGAGGTCGAGGTGGTAGTGCAGCACCCGGAACCCGCCGTTGCCGCTCTCCGGCAGGTACGGGTCGGTGGACCGTTCGGCGCCCGGTGACGGGCTGAGCGGGATGCCGGGTGGGGTCATACCCGGCGAGCGGCCGGCGCCGGCCAGGTCGCGACCGGGTTGCCGAGCCAGCGGCTGTCGTCGGGCACGGCGTCACCGCGGGTGACGAGCGAGCCGGGACCGACGGTGGTCCGGGCGCCGATGCTCGCGCCGGGCAGCACGATCCCGTGCGGGCCGAGGGTGGCGCCCGCGCCCAGGGTGACCTCATCCATGCTCATGATCCGATCATGGAACAGGTGGGTCTGTACAACACACCCCCGGTTGACGGTTGCCCCATCACCGAGACGGACGAGATCGAACTCGGGCAGCCAGAGGGTTTCCAGCCACACCCCACGTCCGATCTTCACACCGAGCGTGCGCAGCCACACGTTCAGCAACGGAGTCCCGGCGGCCAGGCGGAACAGCCACGGCCCGGCCAGCACCTCGACGAACGTGTCGGCCAGCTCGTTGCGCCACACGAACGACGTCCACAGCGCCCGCTCGCTCACCCGGAACCGGCCGACCAGCAGCCATTTCGCGGCGGTCGCGAGCAGCGCGCCGGTGACCGCGGCGGCGAACAGCACCGGCCCGGCGGCGGCCAGGGCGGCCCACCCACCGAAGGTCTGCCAGATCAGGGTCAGCGCGGTCAGCACCAGCACCGCCAGCGCACCGGCCAGGACGACCGGGACGACCCGGCACAATTCGACCAGAGCCCGGGCCACCTTGAGGCGCGCCGGCGGGTCGAAGGTGCGGCCGGTGTCGGCGGACTCCACGATCCGGCGCAGCGGCATCGGCGGCGCGCCCAGCCAGGACGAGCCCTTCTTGGCCTTGTGCGGCGCCGACGACAGCACCCCGACCAGGCCGCGTTTCGGCACCGACCGGCCGGGCGCGGCCATCCCCGAATTACCGAGGAAGGCCTGCTTGCCGATCCGGGCCGGGGCCACCCGCAGCCAGCCCTGGTCGAGCTCGTAGGTGGCGACCATGGTGTCGTCGGCCAGGAACGCGTGATCGTCGACGGTCGTCATCGCCGGGACCGCGAGCACCGTGGAGATCTCCGTGCCGCGGCCGACCTTCGCGCCGAGCATCCGCAGCCACACCGGCGTGAACAGGCTGGAGTAGATCGGGAACAGCGCGACCCGGGCCATCGCCATCAGATGCTCGGTCGTCCACACCTGCCACGCCACCCGCCCGCGGACGGGGTGGAAACCGGTCCGCAGACCGACACCGAGCAGCCTGACGAAGATCAACACCAGCAGGGCATAACCGATCTGGTACGCGACAGCCGCCGCCGGAACCGCAAGCAGCACGGCCGGCAGTGTCAGTCCGCCGGCGAGCGCCCAGCCGAGGATCGCCAGGGCCGGCAGCGCGGCGGCCACCGGGAGCAGGGCCAGCAGTTGCGCGGTCAGGCTGTAGGCGACCACCCACGAGCGGCCACTGAGCCGGGACCGGGCCGGGCGGCGCTCGGGCCACGTGGTGGCGCCCTTGCCGGTGACCGGAACAGCGGGTGAGCCGGCCCAGCGCTGGTTGGCCGGAACCGTGCCGGTGACCGTCGACCCGGCCGAGATCTTGGCGCCCTTGCCGATCCGGGCGCCGGGCATCAGGGTGCTGCGCGCGCCGACCCGGCCACCGGCCCCGACACGTACCGAACCGACCCGGACCACGTCACCGTCGACCCAGTAGCCGGACAGGTCGACCTCCGGCTCGATCGCCGCGCCACGGCCGAGTTTGAGCAGGCCGGTGACCGGCGGAGCGGAGTGCAGGTCGACGTCACGGCCGAGCCGGGCGCCGAGCAGTTTCGCGTAGGTGGTCATCCAGCCCGCCCCGCCGATGCCGGTCGCCCCGGTCAGCTCGGCGAACCGCTCGGCCGCCCACAACCGCAGGTGCACACCACCGCCACGCGGATAGCGGCCGGGGCCGACGCCACGCAGCAGCAGCCGGGCCGCGCCAGCCGCCAGCACGATCCGGCCGGGTGGGCTGAACAGGGCGAGCCAGGACGCGCCGATCCACCACCAGGAGACCGTCGGCGCCAGCGCCACCACCTTGCCCAGGGCGGCCAGGACGGTCAGCCAGCGCAGCCCGACCAGCGCCAGCATCGGCAGCATCAGCAGGAACTGGAGAAACCCGGCGCGGCGCGGCGTGGGCCGTACCTCCCGCCGGGTCGTCGTCTCGGTGGTGAGGCCGCCGAGCACCGTCGCCATGTCGGACAGCCGCGGGTTCTGATAGACGTCGGCCACCGACACCTGCGGATGCGCCTGACGGATCCAGGCCACCAGCTGCGCCGCGTTCAGGCTGCTGCCGCCGCTGCTGAAGAAGTCGGCGCCCGGATCGGACGGACGGACGCCGAGGATCTGCTCCCAGCCGCCGGCCAGCCAGTCCTCGGCCGCGGTGAGCTCACCGGCGCCGGGCGCGACGATCGCGAGCGGCCAGGGCAGGGCGGCCCGGTCGACCTTGCCGGACGTACGGGTCGGCAGCGCGTCGACGACCGCAAGCAGCGGGACGAGCGCGGCCGGCAACTGCTCACGGATCCGCGCGGTGGCCGCCGCCATGTCGAAGTCCTCGGCGTCATGCGGCACCAGATAGCCGACCAGCAGCTGATTGCCGGCGGTGGTGCGCTTGATCGCGGCGGCCGCGCCGGCCACTCCGGGCAGCGCCTGGAGGGCGGCGTCGACCTCGCCCAGCTCGATCCGGCGGCCACCGAGTTTGACCTGCTCGTCGCCGCGCCCGAGGAACAGCAGCCCCTCCGGTTCGGCGCGGACGATGTCGCCGCTGCGGTAGGCGCGCGCCCAGTCGAGGGCGGGCAGCGGCGCGAACTTCTCGGCGTCCTTGGCCGCGTCCAGGTAGCGGGCCAGGCCGACACCGCCGATGACCAGCTCACCCGTCTCGCCCATGGCGACCGGCTCGCCGGTGGCGTCGACCACGGCGAGTTCCCAGCCGGCCAGCGGCAGGCCGATCCGCACCGGGCCCTCGCCGGTCATCCGGGCGGCGCAGGCCACCACGGTCGCCTCGGTCGGGCCGTACGTGTTCCACACCTCACGGCCCTCGACGGCCAGACGCTCGGCCAGCTCGGGCGGGCACGCCTCGCCACCGAAGATCAGCAGCCGGACGTTCTCGAGGGCCTCGGCCGGCCACAGCGCGGCCAGCGTCGGCACGGTCGAGACCACGGTGATACGCCGGTCGGCCAGCCACGGACCCAGGTCGACACCCGAGCGGACCAGTGACCGGGCCGCCGGGACCAGGCAGGCGCCGTGCCGCCAGGCGAGCCACATCTCCTCGCAGGACGCGTCGAAAGCCACCGACAGGCCGGCCAGCACCCGGTCGGCCGGGCCGAGCGGTTCGACGTCGTCGGCGAGGAACAGCTGCGCCTCGGCGTCCACGAACGCGGCGGCGGCGCCGTGCGGCACCGCCACCCCCTTCGGGGTGCCGGTCGACCCCGACGTGAAGATGATCCAGGCATCGTCGGCCGGTCCCGGTTGTCCGGTTTTTCCTTCGGGGGTACGGCGTACGCCTTCCGGGGCGCCGTTTTCGCCGTCCGGGGCATTGCTTTCGCCGTCCGGTGCATTACGTACCGAAACGCTCAATCCATCCCCGAGGACGGCGGTCACGCCCGCCTCGGCGAAGACCAGCTCGGCCCGCTCGTCAGGGTCGTCGGCGTCGACCGGCACATAGGCCGCACCGGCGGCCAGCACGCCGAGGATCGCCAGGTACAGCTCGGCCGTGCCGGACGAGATCCGGATGCCCACCCGGTCGCCGACGCCGATCCCGTACCCGCTCAGGGTCTGCCGCAGGATGTCGACCTCGGCGGCGAGCTGCCGGTAGGTCAGGGTGGTGTCGCCGGTGTCGAGCGCCGGAGCGTCCGGATGGGCCGCGACTGTCGCGTCGAGGACGTCGATCAGGGTGCGGCGGATCGGCACCGAGTGGGACCGGAACACCGCCGGCGCCTCGGCCGTGAACTCCAGGTCGGGCAGCTCGATCAGTCGCAGATCGGTCGTCACGGTCACCTAGCGCGCTCCATTCCCCACCCTGGTTCTCCGTCGCATCGTGCGCCGGTTCGCCGTCGTGAACGGCTTCGGTCCGCCGTCACGGTCCGCCGGTTCGCTCTCGCGTTCCGCGGCAACATTCGAAACTACGGGTGGCGAACGGGAAATAACGGCCGAATGACCCGGACGTGTTGACTGACACACCGAATACCATCCGAACGGTCAGTCGGCCTGCACCCGGTTGCGGCCCCCGCGCTTGGCCTCGTAGAGGCGCTGGTCGGCCCGGCTCAACGCGTCCGAAAGCGCCCCCGGGCCGGCGACCTCGGCCAGCCCGAAGCTGATCGTCACCGACAAACCGGGCTCGATCGACTCCCACGGATACGCCGCCACACTCGCCCGCAGCAGCTCGCACTGGGCCCGGCCGTCCTCGGCGCCGGAACCGTGCAGAGCGATCAGGAACTCCTCACCACCGAACCGGGCCACCATGTCGGCATCCCCGATCCCGTCGAGCAGGATCGACGCGATCCGCCGCAACACCTCGTCACCGACGAAATGCCCGAACCTGTCGTTCACCTGCTTGAACAGGTCGACATCGGCCACCGCCACACAGACCGGGCCACCCGCCGCGACGATCTTCGGCAGCCGCTCGTCGGCCGACCGCCGGTTCGGCAGCCCGGTCAGCGAGTCCTCGGTCGCCTGCCGCCTGTGCAGTTCCGCCTCCAGGCGGGCGTTCTCCGCCTCCAGACGCACGTTGTCCAACTCGAAGTGGTGCGCCGCCATCCGGGCCCGGGCCGCGGCCACCTGGTTGTGCAGCTCCCGTTCGAGGTCGTGGAACTCGCGGTAGTAGGTCAGCGCCGCCAGATAGTCGCCGATCAGCTCATGGGCCCCGGACAACTCCCGGAAGATCTCCATCGCCATCGGTTTCTCGCCCGCCTGATTGGCCCGCTCCAGAGCCAGCAGCAACCCTTCGATGGCCTCGGCGTGGTCACCGCGCATCAGCCGCACCCGGGCCTGATGCTGCAACGCCCCCGACTCCACCGTGTGATAGCCGGCCCGGACCGCGATCAGCCGGGACTCCTCGATCAGGCCGGCCGCGGCATCCAGATCGCCGGCCAGCGCCAGCAGCATCCCGTAGTTGTCGAGGCTGATCGCCTCCCGGAACGGGTGCCGGGCCTCCCGGGCCAGCCGCAGCGCCTCGGCCACGTGACCCAGCGCCTCGGCCAGCATGCGTTCGGCAGCCTCCGCCTGGCCGCGGCCACGGAGCCGGGCCACCTCGTACACCGCGTTGTCGCTGACGTTGTTGAGAATGCAGAACCTGGCCTCGGCGTCCATCCCGTCGACCATGCTCAGCGCCAGCGTCAGATACTCGGTGCTCAGCTCGTGGTCGCCCATGGCGCCGTGCACCACACCGGTCCGGTTGTGCACCCAATAGAGCAGGTCACGGTCGCCCAGCTCCTGCGCGATGTCGCGGGCCGACGCCAGCACACCGAGTGCCTCGTCGTGCATGCCGAGCTCCAGCAACGGAATGGCCTGGAGGGTGAGCACCTCGCAGAGCCCGACGGTGTCGCCGAGGCCCTCCAGCAGCATGACCGCGCGCCGGCAGGCGGCGATCGCCTCCTCCTGACCGCCGATCCGCATGAGCTGGTTGGCCAGCGAACGCAGGGCGGCGGCCTCACCAGCGTCGTCCTCGGTCGTGGCGGCCAGGTCGGCGGCCGCGCGGGCCAGCTCGCACCCGGCCCGGTAGTCACCGGACAGACGCTTCTGTTCGGCCTGCTCCAGCAGGGCGTCAACCGTCATGGCGCCGCTGTCGGCTGCGTACACGGTGGTCAAGCCGTCCTCCCTCAGCGCCGGGACCGAGCGGCCACCGATCAGGCACGAGAAATGCATCGACCCGACCGCCCCGATCATGAGGAGTTGAGGCCGTTCAGGATATGTCATGGACGTCGATCCGGCCGCCACGCCATCATCAGGCGGTGACCGGCACCGATCGTGACCTGTTCGCCTCGTTCGCGCCGTTCTCGCCGGACGAACGCTCGCTGCTGCGCTGGGTGGCCCCGCAACTGGACGCCGCCCTGATCGAGGAGATCGCCGCGGCCGACTACGGCTTCGACATCCCCGGTTACCGGGAGGGTCTGCTCGAACTGGTGCACAGCCCATGGCTGCCCGACGTGCTGATCCAGGACACCGCCGAGGTGCTGGCCCTGACCAGGTGGACCGACCCGGACTCGCCCCGCGACCACCTGAAGCGGCTGTTCGCGTGCACGCTGCTGGTCCGCGCGACGACCGCCGGCGCCAACCCGGTCGATTCACTGGCCCGGTTGGTCGACTCGGCCTGGGCACTGGGCGAACCGGCCCGGTCGGCCGCGGTCCCGTTCCTGGCGTGGTGCCGGCTGAACCTGCCCGGCGACTGGCCCGGCGACCCGACCGCCCCGATGTTCCTGACCCTGGCGGTGCTGCTGCTCGCCCCGGAGTCACCGGCTGCTCCGGCCCTGGCGGCGCTGCTGACCCGGGAGCTGGAGGCGGTGCTGGCCGATCCCGCCCTGCCGTGGCGACGCCGGCCCCGTTCGCCGCTCTACGTCCGGCGTGACAGCGACTCGTCGGAGACCCGGCGGCTGTGGCCCGCCCTGGTGACCCGCTGTCTCCTCGACAATCCGGCGATCACCGACCCCCGGCTGACCACCCTGGCCGTGACGCTCACCGGTCCCTGATCGGTTCGATCATCAGGCCATCCCGCTCGTCGTCCCAGGCCACCGCACTGATCCGCCAGCCGGCCGACGTCCGGACGAATTGCAGGGTCTTCATGCCCCGCCCGGTGAAGCTCGCCTCGTCCTGCACGCCGGCCTTGGCATAGACACTGAACCGCTGCGCGATGTCACCGAAGATCTCGGTGCGCCCCGACTCCTCCCATTCACGGAAGTCGGTCAGCGTCCCGTTGGTGAGCAACTCCCGCCGGGGTGCGATGAAACCGTCCACCCCGTAGACGACCGGCTCACCACCACACGTGCGGACGATCACCGCCTCGGGCAGAAACAGCTGCCGGAGTCCGTCGAGCCGAGCGGCGCACTCCGTACCCGAGGTGAAGGCGGCGAAGAACGTCCGCACGATGTCCGCGATCGCGGCCTCGTCCTCCTCGATCGTCACGACGCCACCGTAGCCCGCACCGATCAGCCCGGACTCGAGTACCAGATGCCTATCGACTTTTCGCTGGTAGTGGCGAACCTCTTGCCGTCCGGGTTGAACGCCACCGCGTTCACCGGGCCCTCGGGGCCTCCGAAGAAGGTACGGGAAGCACCGCTGGCCACATCCCAGACGCGTACCGTCCCGTCTTCGCTGCCGGTGACGAGGTATCGCCCGTCCGGGCTGTACGCCACCGCCGTCACCGGGCCTTCGTGGCCGGAGAGGACGCGGGCCTCTGCGGTGGCCAGGTCCCAGACTCGAATCGTTTTGTCACCGCTGCCGGTGGCGAGGTACCGCCCGTCCGGGCTGTACGCCACCGCTCGCACCGAACCCGTGTGGCCGGAGAAGGTACGGAACTCACCGCCGGTCATATCCCAGACCCGTGACGTCCCGTCGTCGCTGGCAGTGGCGAGGTACCGCCCGTCCGGGCTGTACGCCACCGCTCGCACCGAACCCGTGTGGCCGGTGAGGGTGCGGGACTCGCCGCCGGCCAGGTCCCAGACGCGGACCGTGTTGTCGGCGTTGCCGGTGGCAAGGTTCCGCCCGTCCGGGCTGAACGTCACCGCGTTCACTGAACCCGTGTAGCCGGTGAGAGTGCGTGGCTCTCCGCTGGCCAGATCCCAGACGCGTACCGCATCGTCACCGTGACTGCCGGTGGCGAGGTGTTTGCCGTCGGGGCTGTACGCCACCGCGAGGATGCGGGTGTCGGCTCCTTCGAGGTAGCGGAACTCCCTGCTCTCCGAGTCGTGGACGCTCAGCGTCCCGTCGCCGGCGCTGAAGGCGAGGTACTTTCCTTCCGGGCTCCACGCCAGCGCACAGATCTCGGCATTGTCCGAATCGATGCCCCGGAAGCTCGTCCAGTCCGGTATACCGGCGACGCCGGCACTGGGACTCGCTCCGGCGCTGGGGGTGTTCTCCCGGTTCGCCTGCTGTGCCGCGATCCCGCCGGCGATCACGACGGCGATGACCAGTATCGCCGCGATGGCAAGACGCCGCCGGGTCCGCGGCGCCTCCTCCACTGGTGACGGCGCCTCCGTGGCCGAGGTAACCGGAGCAGCACCGGTGTCGATAGTGTCCGCGGAGGCATGCTCCTGCTTTTGCACGACCTGTTCGGGAATCTCCGGCAGGGTGCTCTCCGGGGGTTCCGTCACAGTGTCAGCGGGCGCCGGTTCGGGTTCAGTAGGTGTGAGCGGCGGCTGCGCCGAGGGCTCGTCCTCGGCCGGGGCGGCCCGAGTGGGCGGCGGCTGCACCGGGAGCTGGAATTCGGTCGGGGCGGCCAGTGTGGGCGGCGGTGCGATGACGGTTGCGGGTAGACCGTCGGGGCTGTCGGCTTCGTCGCGGCGTGATGCCGCCGGCCTCCGGCGCTGGGCACGGCCGGTCGTCGGCCCGGCCGAACCGGCGCCCTGGCCACCGTCGGTCCCGGCGACCTTCGCCAGTAGCGGGGTGGCCTGTTCGGCGGTCAGCCGCAACTCGGGATCCTTGAGCAGCAGTCCTTTGAGCACCGGCCAGAGCAGGCCGGCGTGCGCGGGTGTCGCCGGCTCGACGGCCAGCACGGCAGCGACGGTGGCCTGGGTGTCCTCTCGTTGGAACGGTGACTGGCCGGTGACCGCCGTGTAGAGGGTGACGCCCAATGCCCACAGGTCACTGGCCGCGCCCGCCGGACGGCCGTTGATGCGTTCCGGGGCCAGGTAGGCCGGTGAGCCGAGGAGTTGCCCGGTCGCGGTGAGCGCAGTCCGGTCGTCGATCACCGCGATCCCGAAGTCGGTCAGCACGACCCGGCCGCTGTCCTCCAGCATGATGTTCGCCGGTTTCACATCCCGATGGATGATCCCGGCCCGGTGCGCGGCCTGCAGCGCCTCGACCACCGGAAGGCCGATCTGCGCGGTCCGCTGTTCGGTCAACAGACCGTGCTCAGCGATCGCCTGGGCCATTGACCGGCCGCTGACCAGCTCCATCACCAGCCACGGACGGCCCCGATCGGTGACCACGTCATGCACCGTGACCACACCTGGATGCCGCAACCGGGCAGCGGCCTGCGCCTCCCGCAACGCCCGGCGCACCATCGGATCGTCCAGGTCGTCCAGCTCGTCGGCGCCGGCGATCCAGATCTGCTTGACCGCCACCTCCCGATCGAGCAGCTCGTCGTACGCCTGCCAGACCGCGCCCATCCCGCCCCGGCCGACCGCCCGCACCAGCCGATAACGACCCGCGACCACCCTCGCCGCACCCGCAGTCATAGCCGCAGACATTACTGTGGCTGCGCTTTCGGCGAATCCCGCTTCCGCTGGACCCACTAGCCCGGTCGGGTGATCTCTGACTGGTTCGTACGGCTGCCTGCGCCGGATCGTCGAATCGGTCTCGCCGAACACCTGGGTATCGACAGAAGTCAGCACACAACGTATCGTGCACGCTCGATGGGAGCGCTCCCATTAGCCACCGCTCCTACGTCCCCGGGGGTGCTTCATGCGCCGTGCCTTCTACGCCCTGCTCACCGGCGGAATCCTGCTCGCCGCCTCGGCCTGCGGCACCGCCCCGGGCAGCCCCGGCGCCAACACGACGGCAGGTGCGGCGCCCTCCATCCCGCCGGCCGGTCCGGCCTGCGAGGCGCTGGCCAAGGTCTACGACCAGAACATGGGGCCGTACGCCCAGGCGCTCACCACCCTGGCCACCGACCCCAAGACGATCGCCCAGGCGCAGCAGTCGCTCGCCGCGTTCGCCACCGCCGTGCAGGAGGCGACCAAGGGCAGCGCCGACACCGAACTTGAGGCCGCCGGCAAACAGGCCGCCAAGCAGATGCACGCCAAGTCGACCGACGCCAAGTTCTTCGCCACGATCAAGTCAACCGACGACGTGACCAAGGCGATCGGCCCGACCCTGACCGAGTGGCTCGGCCCGGTCCAGCGCCGCTGCGCCTGAACCCGCCCACCGCGTCTCCCCAAAGCGCCGGCAACACCCGCCCAGCCGTCGCCCAGCACGGCAAAGCCGCCCACATTCCAGCGCTCAGCGACGGCTGGCGGCCCCAGCCGTCGCTGAGCGCGGTAAAACCGCCCACATTCCAGCGCTGAGCGACGGCTGGGATGGTCGGCCGTAGCTCAGCACGGCAAAACCGCCCACAATCCAACGCTCAACGACAGCTGGCGGCCCCAGCCGTCGCTGAGCGCGGTAAAACCGCCCACATTCCAGCGCTCAGCGACGGCTGGCGGTATGGGGGCTGTCCAGGCTGCGGAGGATCACGCGTGGCTGGGCGTGACCGCTGCCTCGGGGCGCGCGAGACAGCGGTGGGAGCCAGCCGGGCATGATCGGCGACGGCGCTGGGGGCGGGCGGTCACGGTGGTCCGGCCGTCAGCGCAGGTGCGGGTGGGTGGCGGTTATCGGGCGGCGGCGCCTCGGAGGACCGCGTCGACCAGGTTCTCGGCGAACTGGTCCTCCGGGACTGTGGTCAGGCGCAGCATCGACTGCATCATGCCGGGGGCGGACAGCATCAGCTGGGTCAGCTCCACGTCGAGGTCGGGGCGCAGCTCGCCGGTGGCGATGCCGCGCCGGAGCACCTGCCGGGTCACCTCGCGGCGGGGCTCGACGAAAGCGTGGTACATCCGGGCGAGTTCGGTGTCCCGGTACAGGTCGGGGAGCAGGCAGGCGGTGACCTTGCTGTAGCGCTGGGCGCGCGGGGTCCGGTTCGCCTTGATCAGGGCGATCAGGTCGTCGCGGACCGAGATGCCGGCCGGCTCGGGCAGGGGGCCCTTCATCGACCGGACCGCGTCGATCAGCAGGGCGTCCTTGTTGGGCCACCGGCGGTAGATGGTCGCCTTGCCGACGCCGGCTTTGGCGGCCACCGCCTCGATCGAGATCGCCGCCGCGCTCTGCCCGTCGCTCAGCAACCCCAGCACCGCGTCGAGGATGGTCTCGTCGGCCTGGGCGTTGCGCGGCCGGCCAGGAGCCTTACGCTCCTGGCCGGCTGCCGTGCTGCTGCTCATGTGGTTCATTGTTACCGCTGGGTTTACGCGCCGGCCAGTTCCAGGCCCGGTTCCTGCGTGGCAACCGGGGCCGGGCCCGCGGAAGGCCGCTTGCCGGGCAGCCAGAGCACCGCCACCAGGACGCCGAGCAGGGCGAATACGGTCGAGCCGACCGAGGCGTAGTGCATCGCCGTGACGAACGCCGCATTGGCGCCGTCGAGCAGTGCGGGCGCGGCCGGGCCGGCCTGACCGGCGACCGCGTAGGCGCCAGCGATGGATTCGTGGGCCAGGTCGGAGGCGGCTTCCGGGAGTCCGGCTGGTGCGTTCAGGTGACTGCGGTAGACCGAGGAGACGACCGCGCCGAGGACCGCGACACCGAGTGCCCCGCCCAGCTGGCGGATGGTGTTGCTGACGGCCGAGCCGACGCCGGCCTTCTCCCGGGGCAGGCTGGCCATGATCGCCTCGGTGGCCGGCGGCATCACGTTGGCCATGCCGACGCCCTGGACGAAGAACGCCAGCGCGACCAGCGCGATCGGGGTGTCCACGTCGATGAACAGCCAGAGCGCGAGGGCGGCCGAGACCAGCAGCAGGCCGACGGTGCTGACCGCCTTGGGGCCGAACCGCTTGACCATCGAGGAGCTGGCCGGGGCGAAGATGATCTGGCCGATCGCGAACGGGACGAACAGCGCGCCCGAGGCGAGCGGACCGTACCCGCGGACCATCTGCAGGTAGAACGCGCCGAAGAACATCGAGCCCATGGCCGCGAAGAAGACCAGGCCGATGATGCCGGTGGAGGCGGAGAACTGCCGGTTGGTGAACAGGCGCACGTCCAGCGACGGGAATGTGATCCGGCGCTCGTAGAGCACGAACCCGATCATGACGAGCACGCCGACGGTGAGGGTGGACCAGGCCTCGGTCGCGCCGAAGCCGTCCTCGCCGCCCTTGATCACGCCGTAGGTGATCAGGGTCAGGCCGATGATCGAGAGGAGCACGCCGAGCACGTCGATGCGGCCCGGCTTCGGGTCACGCGACTCCGGCACGAGGATGGCCACCAGGGCCACGCCGATGATCACGATCGGCACGTTGATCAGGAAGACCGAACCCCACCAGAAGTGCTCCAGCAGCACGCCGCCGAGCACCGGCCCGACCGCGACGGCCAGGCCGACCGCGCCGGCCCAGACACCGATGGCGCGCGGGCGCTCCCGCGGGTCGAAGACGTTGGCGATGATCGACAGGGTGGCCGGCATGACGGCGGCGGCGCCGAGACCCATCAGGGCGCGGGCCGCGATCAGCTGGTCCGGCGACGATGCGTAGGCGGAGATCAGCGAGGCGATTCCGAAGACGATCAGGCCGACGGTCAGACTGAGGCGCCGACCGAGACGATCGGCCAGGATGCCGGCGGTGAAGAGCAGACCGGCGAAGACGAGGGTGTACGAGTTGATCGCCCACTCAAGCTCACTCTGGGTGGCGCCGAGTCCGCGGTCCGGGTCGGCGATCGTGCGCATCGCCACGTTGAGCACCGTGTTGTCGAGCACGACCACCAGCAGGCTGATGACGAGCACGCCGAGGATCGCCCAGCGCCGGGGGTGCCCGGTCTGGGGTTGAACTTGGGTATCCATGTGCGGGTGCCCCCGAAACCTTTTCGAAACGGAACCGTTCCGTTTCATAAGGGAACCTAGCCCTCCTCCGGCAATAACGGAACGCCCTCGTATCGAAAGTGTCCCCGGTCACGTCCGGGAATACCGGCCACCGCGCGCGACGTCGAGCAGGTCATGACGGCGGTGGTGGTCATCGGGGCGGGACAGTCGGGTCTCTCGGCGGGATATCACCTGCAAAGACGTGGTTACACCAGTGCGCTCGACGACCCGGACGACCCGCGTGGCTTCGTCGTCCTGGACGCCGGACAGGCCCCCGGCGGCGCGTGGCGCCACCGCTGGGAGTCGCTGCGGATGGCCACCGTCAACGGGATCTTCGACCTGCCCCGCTTCCCGAAACCACCGCTCGACCCGGCCGAACCCAGCCGGACAGCGGTGCCACGCTACTTCGCCGACTTCGAACACGCGACCGGATTACCCATTCTGCGACCGGTGCGCGCTCTGGCCGTACGACGAAAGGGTCTTGATCTGTCGGTCGAGACCGACCGTGGGACCTGGACCACGCAGGCGGTCATCAATGCGACCGGGACCTGGGACAACCCGGTGCGGCCGCGCTATCCGGGCCAGGAGACGTTCGCCGGCATCCAGATGCACACGCGCGACTACGTGTCGGCGCAGCAGTTCGCCGGCCGCCGGGTCGCGGTGGTCGGCGGCGGGATCTCCGCGCTGCAGCAGCTGGAGGAGATCTCCCGGGTCGCGACCGTGCACTGGTACACCCGGCGGGAACCGGTCTTCCGGACCGACGGGTTCGAACCCGAGGTCGCCGGGCGGGAGACGATCGCCAAGGTCGTCGCCGACGTCGAGGCGGGGCGGCCGACCGGCAGCGTGGTCTCCTACACCGGGCTGGCCTGGACGCCCTACGCGCTGGCCGCGAAACAGCGCGGCGCCCTCGAACGGCGGCCGATGTTCACCACCATCGAGCCGTACGGGGTACGCGAGGCCGACGGCTCGTTCACCTCGGTCGACGCGATCCTCTGGGCCACCGGCTTCAAAGCGGCGCTGAGCCATCTCGACCCACTCGGGCTCCGCAACGAGCACGGCGGCATCCGGATGATCGGGACACAGGTGGCCGGCGAGCCCCGCGTACATCTGATCGGTTTCGGACCCTCGCAGTCGACGGTCGGCGCCAACCGCGCCGGGCGCGAGGCCGTCAACGCGATCGCCGCCCGGCAGGCGGCCGCCGATCCCGCGGTGGTCCGATCCGGCAGCCGGTGATCCCTCAAGCCGGACCGCTGACTGCCGATGGCCGGACATGAGTGATGCCGGGGCCTTGGGACTGCTGTCGCCGTTCGTCGGCGGGACCTACTACGGCAGTCTGGTCGGTGGCGTCGCCGCCGGGGCCGAACTCTACGGCCGGCCGCTCGTCGCGATCCAGACCCTGGACGCGGCGGCCGACCTGGCGGTGACCGGCGGTGACCAGGCGTTCGACACGGCGGTCGCCTGGGATCACGTGAGTGGTTTCGTCGTCCTCGCCGACGCCGTCCACCCGGACTATCTGGCCCGGCTGGCACAGGCCGGCAAGCCGGTGGTGCTGGTCGGCCACACCGTCGCCGGCCTCGACCGGCCGGCCGTGCTGCCCGACAACGGCGCCGGCATCCGGGCCGTGGTCACCCACCTGGTCCGGGAACACGGGTGCCGGCGCATCGCCTTCACCGGGCACCTCGCCGCGAGCGACATCCGGGAACGCTACGAGGCGTATCTGGAGGCGCTGGCCGAGCACGGCCTGAAGCCGGGAATCCTGCTGCCGGCCGAGAACAACGTGGAGAGCGGCATCGTCTGGGACGCCGACGACCTGCTGCGGCACGGCCGGCCCGACGCTCTCATCGCGGCGACCGACCGCAACGCCATCGCCGCCCTGGAGGTGCTCGCCGCCGCCGGCCTGAACTGCCCGGACGACATCCTGGTGACCGGCTTCGACGACATCGACGAGGCGAGCCTGCTGAGCGCCGAACTGGCGAGTGTCAGCCAGCCGCTGGACGCGATGGGGCGGCGTGCGGTCGATCTGCTGATCCGGCAGATCGACGGCGCGGACGAGCCGCCGGTCGCGCACCTGCTGCCCACCCGGTTCGTCGCGCGCAGCTCCTGCGGGTGCACGACGTTCGCCGAGCAGCTTCCGGAGCTCGGCGTGGACGACGGGCTCAAGCGCCTGGCGATCCGCCTGGCCGGGGTCCTGCCGGCGGTCAAGCCCGGGCGGACCGTCCAGGTGGCCGACCGGGCCGCCCGGGTGACCGCCGACGCGCTGCTCGCCGCGACGGCCGGGGACACCTCCCGGATCGGGGACGCGGTGGAGGAACTGCATCCGCTGCTGGCCGGCAGCCCGGATCCGGACGCGCTGCGGGTGATCTGCCGGGCGGTCCAGGAGTACGCGGCCGCGGTGCCCACCGCCGACGTGCCCGCGGCGAACCGGGTCGGGTACGGCGTACAGGCGGTGATGTTGTCCCTCGGGCGGGCCCGCCGGCGCGCCCAGCTCGGCGACAAGCTGCACCTGCGTTCGCTGATCAGCGTCAACTACACCCTCAACCGGGCCCTGCTGCACCGCCGTGACGTCGAGCCGCAGGACCCGTCGTGGCTGCGGATGACGCCCGCGACGGCGGGTTCGATCGCGCTGCGCCGGCCCAACGGCACCCTGGTCCGGACGCCGGGCTGGCGCCGCCGCCCCGGCCCGGCGATCCCGGCCGGGATGACCACCGTCGCGTCGTTCCCGCCGGCCGAACTGCTGGACGCCGCCGGCCCCGGGGAGACGGTGTTCGTGGTGAAGGCGAAGGTCGGCGAAAGCGATCACGGCTGGCTGGCCCTGGTCGACACGGTGGAGAACCGGGTCGACGACGGCCGGGAGATGGTCAACCAGTGCGCAGCGCTGCTGACCATCGCCCTGGATCTGCGCACCCAGGAGCAGGAGCTGATGCGGGAGGCCAAGTCGGACCGGCTCACCGGCCTTCCCAATCGGTCCTCGTTCACGGCGTCGCTGGACGCCGCGATCACCCGCCGCCGGGTGGAGAAACGGCCGTCGGTCGTGCTCTTCCTCGACCTCGACGGGTTCAAACAGGTCAACGACTCGTTCGGGCACCACATCGGTGACCATCTGCTGGTCTGCGTGGCCGAACGGCTGCGGCACTGCCTGCGCCGCGAGGACGTGGTCGGGCGGTTCGGTGGCGACGAGTTCCTGGTCCTGCTCGACGACGTCGGGCCGGGCGAGGAACTGGACCGGCTGCTCGAACGCATCACCCAGGCGATCTGCGACCCGTACCGGCTCGGCGAGCACACCGTCCACGTCGGGGTGAGCGTCGGAACCGCCGAATGCGTCGGCGGCACGACCGCGGATCAGCTGCTCCAGGACGCCGACCGCTCGATGTACCGGGCCAAGGCGGCCCGCCGGGTCATCGCCTCGGCAGCCTGACCGCCCGCACGGTGACCGCGCCGGCGCCGAGCAGGAGCAGCCCGAGCCAGGCGGTGCCCGGGCCGGTGACCGGCAGGTCCTGACGCTTGCCGGTGACCCGGACCGTGCTGACGCCGACGATCGGGTCCAGGCCGTCGGCGGAGACGGTGATCGTCACCTTTCCGGTGGCGCCCGGCTCGGCTGTCCGGGCCGCCGACACGTCCACCGGCAGGTACAGCTCGACGGTCTCGCCCTCGAACGTCAGGCCGCGCGGGTCGGTGCACGTCACCCGGGTCGACGACGGTGTGGCGCAGTCGCCGCCGCCCTGCTCGGCCGGGGTGATCCGGACTCCGGCCAGCCCGGTCAGCTGGTAGGCGACCTCGACTCCGGTCAGGGTCGACTCGGTGGTGGACCACAGGCTGGGCCCGAGCGGATCGATCGAGCTGCCGCCGACGGGCACCTCGATGTCCGGGAAGGCGGCCGACACCGGGCCGGCCCCGGCATGAACCGGCCCGGCCCCGGTGACCAGAAGGACTCCCGCCGCCACCAGAACGCATCCAAACCGCATCTGCGCAGCTTAACCAGGGTTCGGCGGCCTCCTGAAGGGACACGCTGGCACTTCATCGGCTCAGAGCAGGCAGGCGACCGTACGATGGCCGTCCGGCTCTTCGACCACACCGTGGGTGATGCCGGTGAAGCCCGGCCACCGGTGGGCCAGGACCTGCTCGTGGCGCAGGAACCGCACGATCGACGAGCTGATCCGCTCCCCCGGGACAAGCAAGGGAATGCCCGGCGGGTACGGCGTGAGCAGCACCGCCGTGGTCCGCCCGGCCAGTTTCTCGACCGGCACGTGCTCCACCCGCCCGGCCGCCATGGCGGTCCACGCCTCCCCCGGCAGCGTCACCTGCTCGACCGGTTCGGTGTAGACCGCCGTGGTGAGCTCGGCCAGATCAGCGTCGCGGTACGTGCCGTGCAGGGCCTCGCAGAGCTCACGCAGCCCGCGGCCCGCGTACTCCGGGAAGGCGGCCGCGAGCTCGGGCATCAGCCTGTCGATCGCCGCGTTGCCGTCGTAGGCGCTCTTGAACCGGTGCAGCTCGGCGACCAGCGAGTTCCACCGGCCCTTGGTGATCCCGATGGTGAACAGCACGAACAGCGAGTAGAGCCCGGTCTTCTCCACCACCACCCCGTGCTCGGCCAGGTAGCGGGCCAGCACCACCCCGGGCACGGTCGGCGCGCCCGGCCCGCTGAACTCCCCGTCCACCGAGAGGCCGGGCGTGGTCAGGGTGACCTTGATCGGGTCGAGCATGGTGAACCCGTCGTCGACCCGGTCGAAGCCGTGCCACCCGGCATCCGCGGTCAGCTCCCACTCGGCTCGCTCGGCCAGCCCGGTCCGCGGCGGGGTGTCCGGCCCCCACACCCCGAACCACCAGTCGTTCGTCTTCGCGCACTCCGCGCCGACCCGGATCACGGTGCGCCGGAACTCCATCGCCTCGGTGATCGTCTCCTCGACCAGGGCCGGCCCACGCTTGCCGGCCATCATCTCGGCCGACACGTCACAGCTGGCGATGATCGCGTACTGCGGGCTGGTCGAGGTGTGCATCCGGTACGCCTGCGCGAACACCCGCTCGTCGAAGTGCCCGCCGGTGGTGTCCTGGACCAGGATCTGCGACGCCTGGGACAGCCCGGCCAGCAGCTTGTGGGTGGACTGGGTGGCGTAGACGACGGTCCGGCCGGTGCGCTCCCGGTTGTTGGCGACCCCGTGCATGCCCTCGTACAGCTGGTGGAACGACGCGTGCGGCAGCCACGCCTCGTCGAAGTGCAGCGCGTCGACCACCCCATCCAGCGTCCGTTTCAGCTCGTCGGCGCGGTAGATGATGCCGTCGTAGGTGGACTGGGTCAGCGTCAGCAGCCGGATCGGCCGGCTCTTGTCGGTGATCAGCGGGCTGGCCTCGATCTTCTCCTGCAACGACGCCGCGGTGAACTCGCTGCGCGGGATCGGCCCGATGATCCCGGCCTTGTTGCGGGTCGGCATCAGGTAGATCGGGACCGCCCCGGTCAGGATGATCGCGTGCAGCACCGACTTGTGGCAGTTGCGGTCCACCGCCACGATGTCGCCCGGCCCGACCAGCGAGTTCCACACGATCTTGTTGGACGTCGAG
Organism: Actinoplanes sp. NPDC026670; assembly: GCF_040638175.1. NCBI lineage: Bacteria > Bacillati > Actinomycetota > Actinomycetes > Micromonosporales > Micromonosporaceae > Actinoplanes > Actinoplanes sp. NPDC026670. Next base: position 145,420 of record NZ_JBEZXU010000021.1, on the reverse strand, counting down.
GTGCCGTTCGTGACGAAGAACAGGTGATCGGCACGGAACGTCTTGGCGGCCAAGCGCTCACTGTCGGCGATCGGCCCGCTGTGGTCGAGCAGCTGGCCCAGGTCCTCGACCGCGTTGCAGACGTCGGCGCGCAGCAGGTTCTCGCCGAAGAACTCGTGGAACAGGGTGCCGACCGGGCTCTTCAGGAACGCCGTCCCACCGGAGTGGCCGGGGCAGTGCCAGGAATACGCGCCGTCGTTCGCGTACCGCATCAGGGCTTCGAAAAACGGCGGCGCCAGCCGCCCCAGATAGTGGGTCACCTCCCGGTGGATCTTGCGGGCCAGAAAATCAGGCGTGTCCTCGTACGCGTTGACGACCCCGTCGATCCTGGACAGCACCGCCGACGGGATCATCCGGGCCGTCAGCTGCTCGCCGAAGAGCAGGATCGGCACCCGGTCGTTGTGCGCCCGCAGCGCCTGCACGAACCCGTCCAGCGCCGGATCGCCCGCGTGCGGCGTGTAGAGGACCGCCGAACTCGACCGGGCCACGTTCGCCAGCATCCCGTGCCGGTCGGTGTCGTGGTCGTCGCCCAGCCGCCTGATCTCCAGCCCGGCCCGCACCAGGGCGGCCTCCAGCATCTCCAGCGGCCGCCGCAGACCGGCCACCCCCTGTTCCGACGTGACGATCGTGACCGGAAACGACACCGTGCAACGCCCTCTCGCCGCGGGAACTCGCCCCGACCGTAACCAGCCGGACCGGCCGCAAGCCGGCGAAACCCGGAACCGGATCGCACTCCGCAACGGCCTCGCAGCGGCAACCGGCCCGAACCCCGCCGCCCGCACGCTGAGGGCATGACAGCGAAGGTGGGACGACCACGGGCGGCCTGGCCACTGCTCTGCGTGCTCCTGATCGTCGCCTACCTGGCCGCCGTCCTGCTCCTGCCGGACGACGGCGCCTGGACCGTCCTCGCCCGCGGCAGCGTCGTCACCCTCGCCTCGCTGGTCGCCGGCGCCGCCTGCCTGGTGGCCGCCCGCCAGGCGCGGGGCACCGACCGGTGGGGCTGGAACCTGCTCGGCGCGGGCCTGTTCTCGACGACCGCGGGCAACGCCCTCTGGCTCTGGCACGCGTCGACCTCCCCGGCCGGACCGCCGTTCCCCGCACTGTCGGACGTCCTGGTCATCGCCATGGTGCCGCTGTCACTGGCCGGCGCGGCGGCGCTCGGCGGGCTGGGCACCGCCGGGATCCGCGTCGTCCTGGACGGGCTGATGGTCAGCGGGTCGCTGCTCTTTCTCAGCTGGTGCACCCTGCTCGGCCGGCTCGTGCAGGACAGCACCCCGTCCCTGCTCCAGACGATCTTCATCTTCGCCTCGCCGATCGGTGACGTCGCCCTGGCGAGCATGGCGTTCATCCTGCTCGCCCGCACCGAGCGGCAGCGCCGGTCGGTCTTCGCGCTGGTCGGCTCGGGCATGCTGGCCGTGGCGGTCGCCGAGAGCGGCTTCGCGTACATGATGCAGATCGGCGCCTACAGTGCCGGCAACCTGGCGATGAACGGCTGGATCGTCGGGTTCCTGCTGATCGGCACCGGCGCGCTGCGCTCCCGCCGGGCCGGCGGCGCCCGGTCGCACGGTGACAGCGCCGCCTCCCGCGCCCTCTACGCCCTGCCCTATCTGCCACTGCTCGTCGCCCTGGTCGCGGGCGTGTTCGTCGACCTGTCCGAGGGCGGGATCGGCACGTTCGCCTACCTGCTGACGCTGGTCATCGTGGTGCTGGTGGTGGCACGGCAGCTCGTGGCCCTGCGCGACATCGTGTCGCTGACCCGCGAACTGCGGGCGGCGCTCGGCAAGGTGCGGCACCTGGCCACGCACGATCCGCTGACCGGGCTGCCGAACCGGGCCCTGCTGCACAGCCGTATCGAGGAGACACCGGCGCCGGCGCTGCTCTACATCGACCTGGACGGGTTCAAGCAGGTCAACGACACCCTCGGCCACGCGGCAGGCGACAAGCTCCTGGTCGCGGTGGCCGACCGGCTGCGCACCTGCGTCCGCTCGACCGACACGGTCGCACGTCTGGGCGGTGACGAGTTCGCCATCCTGACCGGCGGCGCCGAACCGGTCCTCACCGGCCTCGCGGACCGGGTGGTTCGGGTCCTCGGCGAGCCGTTCGACATCGACGGTGCACCGGTGCGGGTAGGCGCCAGCGTCGGCCTCGCCTGGCACCGCGACGGTGAACACCTCGCCGTCGACGAACTGCTGCGCCGCGCCGACCGGGCCATGTACGTGGCCAAGAGCCAGGGCAAGCACCAGTACATCTGTTTCGAGCCGGCGCTCACCTGAGCGGGGCCCGCACACCCCCGGACAGTGGGGAGTCGTGCAGCTCGAGCGTGGTCAGCACGGTCTTCTTCGGGACGTCGAAGACCAGCTTGCCGGTCACCTTCTCGCCCGGGGCCAGCTTCTGCACGAACGCCTCGACACCGCGGTTGGCGTACAGGCCGGCCAGCTCGTCGCTGTCGTAGGCGGTCTCCGACCCGTCGTACGCGGTCTGGGCCTGGCCGACGAAGTACTTCGAGTCGTCGCCGAAGTTACGCACCGTCAGGCTGATCACGCAGAACCGGCCCACGGCGGTGCGTTTGAGGTGTTCCAGACCGACCGTCGTCTTCGAGCAGTCCACCCGGGTGACGGTGAACTCGAACTGGCCGTCGCGCACCGGGTCGCCGAAGGCCGGGCCGGTCTTCTTCGGCGACGGGCTGGTGGCGGCGTTCCGGGGCGCCACCGCGGGGGCCGTCCCGGCGGCTTCCCCGGCCACCGGCACACCGCTGCTGAACTGCTGGGCGGCGATCCCGGCGGCGAACAGGGCCACCACCGCGACGATCGACACCAGGATCGCGACGGACACCTTGGCCGGGGAGACCGGCCGGGTGGCCCGTTCCTGACGGCGGCGCTGCTGACGAAGGTCGTGCGACATCTGACCACTCCACGGGGCCGGCCTGGTTCACTCCCCTCACTGTCAGCTACTTCGCCATACTGAACCAGTAATCCGGAATGATCAGCATTATTCTTCGCCCGAAAGGACAAGTCCGGCACCCAAGGACCGCCAGCCGTCGCCCAGCGACGGAATGGCAGCGCCATGACCATGCTGAGCGACGGCTGACGGTCTCGGCGACCAGTCACCCGCCGCGACGGCCCCGCCAGCCGTCGCCCAGCGCCGGAAAAGCGTCGCTATAGCGACGCTGAGCGACGGCTCACGGTCTCGGTTACGGCCAGCGGGCTGGGCGGGTCATCGGGTTTCGGCGGCTGCTGGGGTTGCGGTGAGGAAGCGGGGGCGGTAGGTGCCGTTCGGGAGTGCGGCGCGGACCGCGACCCGGACCCGGGTCAGGTCGGCCACGTGCAGCAGCACGCACAGCACCGGGCGGGCGGCCGCGCCGAGGGCGCCGGCGGCGTTCGCGGCGGTCACCGCCGGATGCGGTTCGCCGGTGGTCAGCAACCGGCCGAAACCGGCCAGGTCACCGGCGCGGAGAGCGTCGGCGGCCCGGGCCACGGTGCCGGCCGCGACGACCGGGCGCCGGGTCGTCACCGCGGCCGGGTCGCCCGGCTCGACGACGAGCAGCCGCAGACCGGCCGCCGCCAGGTCACAGGGCAGGTGTTCCACGGTGGCGTCGGCCCGGCGCAGGATCGCCTCCCCGGCCCGAGCGGTCAACGCGGCCAGCTCGGCGGCGTCGGCGGCCACCCGGGTCGTCCCGGACAGGTGGTAGAGCTCGGTGAACGCGCGGATCGTGGCCGCCGCCGTGCCCGCCGCCGTCGGGATCGACAACGACTCCGGCAGCCCGGTGTGCACGACCAGGGTGGCGCCGCCGATCCGGAAACCCGCGTTCCGCAGCCGGACCGCGGCCCGGATCGCCGGGCGGGCCCAGTTCGGCGCGGTGCCGGCCGTCCACTCGTCCGGGCCCAGCCGCACCCCCTCGGCGGGCCGGTTGCGGGAGCGCAGCTCCAGGACGCCGTCGTCACGGGCGGTGCCGGCCACCACGGCCCCCCACGGGACCGCCACCGCCAGGTCGGCGACCGGGTCGGCGAGCAGCCGCAGCCCGCCCGGCGCCGCGCTCACCACCTGCGGCTGGCTGCCGAACATCCGCAGGAACGTGTACGGCACCATCCGCACCTCGGCCGGGGCGTCGACCCGGGACATCACGCCGGTCATCAGGCCTCCGGCTTTCGGGCCAGCACCCGGTAGCAGTTGCCGCCGTCGGTGCGGGCGATGACCGCGCCGAGCACCTGGTCCAGGAGGTTGCCGCCGACCAGCAGCGGGACCGCGGCCACGAACGCCGTCTGCCGCAACAGCCGCCGGCCGCGGGTGCCGGGCGCCGGCGCCCAGGGCCGGTCCGGGTCGGGGACCAGGCTGTTCACCCACAGCAGCACGGCGCCGGCGAAGTCACACGGCTGGTGGGCACGGCCCAGTTCCACGGCCACCGGCTGGAGGCCCCGGTCGATCAGGGCGGCCGTCAGATTCCGTACCGGAAGAAGGTTGAGGTGTTCGGGTTGGAAGTAGGGAACCCAGTAGCCGCGCAGCAGGCGGGCCAGTCTGGTCGCCGGGTTCGGCACCTCGATCAGCAGGTGGCCGCCGGGTGCGACGACCTGGGCGGCGGCGTCCAGCTCGGCGCGCGGGTCGCGGGTGTGCTCCAGGTAGTGGTGCATGCTGACCACGTCGTAGCCACCCTCGAGCTTCTCGGCGAGGTCCGGGAACAGGCCCCGGTAGCCGGTGGACACCCAGCCGCGGCGCTGCGCGTCGTCGATCGAGTCGGAGATGTCCAGGCCGTCGAACACGGTGTCCGGGAAGACCTTCTGGGCGTACGTGCAGAAGTGCCCGTGCCCGGTGCCGACGTCCAGCCAGTTCGCCGGACTGGTGTGCCGGCCCACCAGGTCGGCGCGGCCCACGTAGGACGCCACCGACAGCCCGAACGCGTGCTCGGTGCTGTCCTCGCCGAGCCGGTCGTAGACGTCGCGGTAGTAGAACTCCAGGCCGTCGATGCTCAGCCGCGGGTTCTGGAAGACGTGCGCGCAGTCGTTGCACTCCACCAGCGTGAACCGGCCCGGTTTGCCCTGCACCCGGTCGCGGGTGTGCACCCGGACGGTCAGGCGGCGGCCGGAGCACCACGGGCAGTCCTCGCGGGGCGCCTCGAAGAACCGGTCGGTGCCGCCGGTCAGGTCCACCGCGTACTCCCGGCGGGCCTGTTCGCGCAGTTCCTCGCGGTCTCGGTCATACCGTGACCGCCAGGTTCCGCGGACCGTGCGCAGCCAGCGCCACGGTTCGATCAGCAGGCGCAGCCAGGCGGCGCGGTGCCGGTCGGCGGGCCGCATCGGCGTCCCGGCCAGGGTGAGGTACGGCTGGAGGCTGTACCCCACGAGCGCGGCCGCGCCCCACACCGGGTTCACTGCCACGGCCGCCGCCAGCAGCAGGTATCCGACGAGCCCGCCGGTCAGCGACATCGCCACGATCGTGCCGGCCGCGCGCATCCTGGCCTTGCCGGTCGCCGGATCGGCCGGCACCGCCCGCAGGCCGGGCACGACGACCAGGTCGGCGCCGGTCGGGGCGTACTTCTTGAGCCGGGCGGTCAGCCGGATCATCTCGGCCGGATCGAGGCCGGCGCCTGGGGTGACCGCGGCCCGGTCGGCGAGGCCGGCGCCTGGGGTGACCGCGGCCCGGTCGGCGAGCTCGGCCGCCACCAGCAGCGCGTGTCCGGCGCCTCGCCCGACCGCCATCCGGTCGGCGCGGTAGGTGCCCGGGTCGACCTCGCGGGCCAGCGCGACCGTCGCGGCGACCGGCAGATCGGCCGGGACCAGGTCGAGCGCGGCCAGATGGTTGGCGCGGGCGTAGGCGACGGCCGCCTGCCGGGTGGCCGCGTCGACCTCCACCCCGGCCGCGGTGAACAGCAGGAATCCGCCCGGATCGGGGTCGGTGGCCGGCGGCAGCACCGGCAGCGCGGCCAGCCGGCCGCGGGCCCGCAGCGCGCTCAGAACCAGGACCAGGACGATCAGGACGGCGGGCAGCACGCTCATGCGAGTTTCTCCAGGTGGTCGGCGGCCGCCGGGGCTCCGCCCGCGGCGAGGAAGGAATCCCGCACCCGGCGGGCGGCGGCGCGATAGGCCGGTTCGGACAACACCGAGACCAATGCGGTACGCAACTCGTCCGGCCCGCTGCGGGCGAAGCGGACACGCACTCCCGCCCCGGCCGCGGTCACCTGGCCGGCGATGACCGGCTGGTCGTCCCGGATCGGCGCGACGACCAGCGGCAGGCCGTGCGCGAGCGCCTCGCACACGGTGTTGTGCCCGGCGTGGCAGATCACCGCGTCCACGTGCGGCAGCAGGTCGAGCTGCGGCAGGAAGGGCCGGGCCAGCACGTACGGCGGCGGGTCGGGCAGCATGCCGGCCGGCGCGGCGACGATCAGCTGGACGCCGAGGGGTTCGGCGGCGCGCACCACGGCGTCGAAGAACCGGGCGCCGCCGTCGCCGTTGACCGTGCCCAGCGACACCAGCACCCGGCGCTTCCCCTGGTCGAGGGCGGGCCAGGGGAAGTCCGTGTCGTCCGGGCGGGCGGTGAGCGCCGGCCCGACGAACGCATAGTGCCCGGGAAACGCCCGGTCGCCGCCGAGCAGCGCCGGTGAGGTGAAAGCCAGCACCAGGTCGTCGGAGAACCGCAGGTCGGTCGACTCGGGGACGCCCGCGTCCCGGCACAGCGCGGCCATCCGCTCCCGGATCCAGTCGTCGACCTTCGGCATGGCCGCGTACGGGTCGGTGAACTCGCCGGACGTGGTCGCGCTGGTCGCCCAGGGCAGCCCGCGCCGCCGGGCGACCAGTGCCCCGGCGAGGGCCTGCTGGTCGGCGACGATCACGTCCGGCCGGAACGCGTCGGCGGCCGCCTCCACGCCGGGCCGGGAGGCGTACGCCAGCGGGACGATGAACTCCTCCCACAGGAACTTGAGCGCCCCCGCCCCGCGCAGCCCGAGCCGCCGCTCGTGGGAGTCGCGCAGCGCCGCGTCGAGCGCCGGGTCACCGGCGTCGTGGATCTCGTCGCCCAGCCCGGCCAGCGCCTGCGCGCGGCCCGCCCAGGCGACCCGGTGGCCGCGGGTGGTCAGCTCCCGGGCGACGGCGACGGCCGGGTTGATGTGCCCGGTCAGCGGCGGGACGACGAACAGGAAGCGGCTCATGACGCCGCCGTGTGCCGGTGCAGCCAGTCCAGGACGAGAGTGCGGACCAGCGGCGTCGCCTCCCGCAGCACGGTGTGCGCCTGGTCCGGGATCATGTGCAGGGTGCAGTCGGGCAGCAGCCCGGCCAGTTGCCGGCCGGCGGCCGCCAGATCCGAGTGCACCCCGTAGACGGCCAGCACCGGGCAGCGGATCGCGGCGAGCTCCGGGCCGTGCAGGGGCGGGGTGGCGGCCACGTCGTCGATGAGCGTGGTGCCGTTGAGCAGTTCCCCGGCCAGGCGGGCGGCCCGGGCGAGTTTCCGGTCGCCGAGTTTGCTCAGCTGGTCGGCGAGGTCGTCGTGGGCCAGGCCGAGCGCGGTGACGGTCAGGGTGTTGCTCATGTGCTCGGTCCAGTCGCCGGCGCCGTCGCCGACGGTGTGCGCCTCGATCACCACCAGCCCGGCCACGTCGTGCGGGTGGCGCAGCGCGAACCGCAGGGCCACCACCCCGCCGAAACTGTTGCCGACCAGGAACACCGGCTGCTGCACGCCGAGTTCGGTGAGCAGGGCGGCCAGGTCGTCGACGGCGTCGTCCACGGTGTACCCGGCCGGTGGCCGCTGCGACCGGCCGTGGCCGCGCAGGTCGTACATGATCGTCTCGGCGCCGGTTCCGGCGACCGGCCCGGCCAGGGTGTAGTAGAAGCTGGACAGGTTGTCCAGGATCAGTCCGTGCAGGAACACCACCACCGGCCGGTCGGCCGGGGCGCCCTCCGGCGGGCTGATCCGCTGGACGTGGAAACGCACGTCACGGGCGACGACATCGACCATGGCCGGGCCTCACACCGTCGCCGATTCGGCGAGACGATCGGAGATGTACGCCAGCAGCCGCCCCACCGTCAGCGACATGATCTCGTCGAGTTCCATGCCGGCGATGAACCCGGGGAAGTCGACCCGCTCGCCGTACCGTTCCCGCAGGATCTCGCCGAGGGCCACGAACTCGATGCTCTCCAGCGCCAGGTCGTCGTCGAACCGGGTGTCCGGGGTGATGTCGACGGCGAGCAGCACGTCGTCGCCCATCACCTCGGCGAGGTCCGCCCGCAAGTGGTCGAGAAGCTGGCTGGTGTCGGGCGCGGTCACGCGGTACCTCCTGTGCTCGGTGGTGCGGTGGTCCAGGCGACGACATGGGAGCCGTCCAGGATCCGGTGGCGGACCGGCCACCTCTGGCCGTCGACGGTGACGACGCAGCCGGTGGTGTCCAGGTCGGTGACCGCGAACCGGCGGGGCCGGCCGCCGAGCCCGGTGCCGGCGGCCTTGGCGACGGCCTCCTTCGCGGTCCACAGCCGGATCAGCAGTTCCGGCCGGTCCGCCGGGCCGGCGCCCTCGATCAGGGCGGTCTCCGCGGCGGTCAGCGCCACGTCGGCGATCGGGCGGTCGGCGATCGGTTCGATGTCGATGCCGACCGGTCCGTGTTCGGCGGCGATGCCCACGGCCAGCCGGCCGGTGTGGGCGAGCGACACGTGGAAGTGCTCGCCGGCCGGGCCGCGGGCCCACGGGCGGCCGTCGGCGTCGTTGCCGACCCGGATCTGGCACGGGAACAGGGCGCCGGGGGCTCGGCGCCACAGCAGCTCGCGGACGGCGTCCTTGACCGCCACCCGGCCGAGCAGCCAGTCACGCTGGGCGATCGGGGAACGGTCGGCGTAGTCGGCGCGTTCGGCGGCCACCAGGTAGCGGCGCATCACCAGTTCCCGGGTGGCGGTGTCCGGCCAGCGTTCCCGGACCAGGCACCAGCCGTCCGGCTGCGGTTCGGCGGCACCGGTCTCGCCGGGATGCTGTTTGAGCTGCCACATGCGTTCGTCGGTGGAGAACCGGTGGGTGGCCCAGTCGGTGATGGTGATCCGCGTCCGGCCGTCGCCGTCCACCAGCTCGGCGTCGGCTCGCATCCGGTCGGCGGTCAGCTCGGTGATCCGGGCGGTGCAGCGCAGCCGCTCGCCGGGGCGCGGGGGCGGGCCGAACCAGCGGACCGCGCCGATGCCGATCGGGAACACCACCTGGTCGGCCTCGGCGCTGACCTGCATCCAGTGGCCGATCAGCTGCCCTGCCGCGTCGAGCAGGGCGCCGGGGGCGGGCAGGGCGGTCAACTCGCCCCGGATGCCGTCGGCGGCGACCGTGTCGAGGCTGGTGATGCCGGCGTAGGCGGGGCCGTGGAACATCCAGCCGTCGGCGTAGAGCCTGGTGGCGTCGATGGGGGCCGGGTGTTCGTCGCGTAGCGGGGTGGTGTCCGGCGGCGGGGCGGGTGGCGGGGCGGGGGCCAGCAGTACGGTGCTTGACGCGTACCCGTCGATGGTGACCTTGATCTTGGTCTTGTCGGTGTCGTCGGTCCTGATGGTGGCGGTGACCGGCGGGGCGACCGCCAGCCAGCGGCGGACGCGGACCTGTTCCAGTCCGACGACGGTGAGTCCCGGGGAGGCCGTGCGGGCGGCGTCGGCCATCAGTTCCAGGAGGCCGGTGAGCGGGACCACCGGGAATCGGTCGGCCGGGTCGGGCCAGCCTTCGGCCTGCGGAATCAGGCTGTGATCGGTCAGCCAAGGCATGGCGTCCAGCGAGCATTCCACGGTGCTGGTCGTGATCGTCGGCTCGGCGGGCTGCGGCGCGGCCCGTCCTCCCGCCGATCCTCCCGTGGCCCTTCCCGCCGATCCTTCCGCCGGGCTTCCCGTCGGGCGGGTCTGTGGTGCGGTCAGCCAGGCTTCGGAGATCGTCTGGGCCGCCGCGGCGGTGTCGGTCAGCGTCGCGGCCAGCGCGGCGAGCACCGGATGATCGGTCGCGGACAGGGCCGGGAGCGGCGTCGCGGCGACCGGTTCCGGGATCAGCGGCGGCACCGTTCCGGCCAGGCGCACCGGCGGCGCGCCCAGCGCCAGCCGGACCGGAGCGCCGGTCCTCGCCTGCTTCGCCTTCTTCGCCGTGGGCAGCCGGTCCCATCTCGGCGAACGGCCCTCCACCCACAGGGCGGCGGCCACCCGGCGCAGCTGCGCGAGGCCACCGCGCGCCGGAACGTGCGCGGCGATCGACAGGTGCTCGCGACGGCCGAGGGTGTCGCCGACGAAACCGGTCAGGCTGCCCGGTCCGACCTGGACGAAACCGCGGACGCCGGTGTCGTGCAGGCGTTCCAGCAGTTGCCGGAACCGGACCGGCTCCAGCAGGTGACGGACGAGCAGCTCACGGACGTCGGCCGGACCGGCCGGATAGGGCTCCAGGGTGGTCGCCGACCAGACCGGGGTGTGCGGCGGATCCAGCGGCAGCACCTCGAACGACGCTCGGACCTCGGCCAGGTAGGGCGTCGCCATCGGGGTGTGGAACCCGGACCGGAACGCCAGCACCTCACCGGGCACCCCGGCCGCCCGCAACCGGTCGAGGCCGGCCCGGATCGCCGCCGGTGGGCCGCACAGCACCGACTGGTGCGGGCAGTTGTCGTGCGAGACGACCACGTCGGGCTCCGCGACCAGGGCGAGTGCCCGGTCGGCGGCGCACCCGACGGCGGCGTAGTCGACCTCCGGGATCGCGACGGTGCCCGGCCGCAGTGAGTCCACGAACCGGTCGACGGCTTCAGCCCGGTAGCTGCCGGCCGCCACCATCGCGGTCCACTCCCCCAGGCTGTGGCCGGCCATCAGGTCCGGGGTCACGCCCAGGTCGCCCAGCGCCTCGGCCAGGAACCGGCCGACCGCGACCACGTCGGCGCCCCGCGAGTGCAACTCGGTGCCGCCGGTCAGACGTGGAACCGACCGGCTGAAATGTCCGGCGACGTCGTCGATCCGGGGTGCGAACTCCGGTTCGAAGCCGGGAAACAGGAACGCCAGCGTGCCGGGGGCGGTGAGCAGGGGTTCCGTCGTGAACCAGATGTCCTCCCGGCCGCGCCAGGGGCGTCCGCGTTCGACGACCTTGCGGGCCAGGGCTAGGCGGCGGGGTGTCGGCGCGACGATCGCCAGGCGGCATGGTCCGGCCCCGGGCGTCGCCGCGCCCGCGTCGGCCCCGGCCGTCTGCTCGGCCCCGGCCGTCGCCGCGAGTGCCAGCAGCCTGTCATCCGGAGCCGCGAGTTGAGCGGCGAGCGCGTCACGGTTGTCCGCGGCGAGGAGTAAAACCGGCTCAGCGACGGCTAGCCGTCGCTGAGCCAGGTTATCCGTACCGCTTGAGGTGTCTGAGGTCCGGCTAGCCGGACATTCCTCCAGCACGATGTGAGCGTTGATGCCGCCGAAACCGAACGCGTTCACCCCGGCCCGGCGCGGCCCGTCCGACTCCCACGGCTCGGCCGACGTCACCGGGCGGCAGCGGGTCGCCGCGAGCCCCGGATGCGGTTCGTCGACGTGCAGGGTCGGCGGCAGGACACCGTGATGGACGGCGAGCGCCGCCTTGATCAGCCCGGCCATCCCGGCCGCCGGCATGGCGTGCCCGATCATCGACTTGACCGTGCCCAGCCCGATCGCCGGCCCGTCCCCGCCGAACACCCGGGCCAGCGTGGCCAGTTCGGCGGCGTCCCCGACCGGTGTCGCGGTGCCGTGCGCCTCCACCAGACCGAGCGCATCCGGGGCCGCCGGATCCAGCCCGGCCGCCGCCCACGCCCGCTCGACGGCCAGCACCTGACCGTCCGGGCTGGGGCTGACCAGGCTGGACGCCCGCCCGTCACTGGCCACCCCGACCCCGCGGACCACCGCGTAGATCCGGTCCCCGGCCGCGACCGCGTCGGCGTGCCGTTTGAGCACCACCACCCCGGTGCCCTCGGCCATCAGGGTGCCGTCGGCGCGCCTGTCGAACGGCCGGATCCGCTCGCTCGGGCTGAGCGCCCGCAACTGGGTGAACACACTCCACAGCGTCGGGTCGTGGCAGACGTGCACCGCGCCGGCGAGGACGGCGTCGCAGCGGCCGGTCGCCAGCTCGCGGACTGCGGCGTCGACCGCGAGCAGCCCGGACGCACAGGCCGCGTCGACGGTGTAGGACGGCCCGCGCAGGTCGAACCGGTTGGCGACGCGGGCCGCCGCGAAGTTCGGCACCAGCCCGATCGACGCGTCCGGGCTCTCCGGCCCGAGCGCGGCCAGGAACTGCTCCCGCACCCCGTCGAGCTGGCCCGCGGACAGTCCGGGGACGAGCTCGCGCAGCGTGGACAGCAGTTGGGTGACCGTGCGTACCCGCTGGTCGAGCCGGGCCATGCCCGGGGTCAGATAGCCGCCCCGGCCGATGATGACACCGATCCGGGACCGGTCCGGCAGCGCGTCCACACCGCCGGCGTCCTCGATCGCCTCGGCCGCCGCCCGCAGGGTGAGCAACTGGTCCGGGTCGGTGCCGGCGACCGCGGCCGGCATGATCCCGAACCGGGTCGGGTCGAACGACGCGACCTCGTCGACGAACCCGCCCCGCCGGCAGTAGAACCGGTCCGCGACCGGCGGCCGGTGATAGGCCCGCGGGTCGTAGAAGGTCGCCGGATCCCACCGGGAGACCGGAACCTCGCCTGTCGCGTCGACGCCGGCCACGATGTTGCGCCAGAACTGCTGGGTGTCGGCCGCGCCGGGAAAGACCGCGCCCATCCCGACGATCGCGACCGCGCTCACTCGAACGTCTCCAGCGGCGCGTTCAGGAACCCGACCTGGCACCTGTCCGCCGGTCCCCACGCCAGTTCGGCCAGCAGCGCCGCCACCCCACCGGCCGGGTCGATCATGCCGACGCCGCGGCGGGCGTACTCCCGGGCCAGCTCCGGGGTGACCATGCCGCCCGCCTGCGGCGCCCACGGTCCCCAGTCGACCGACAGGACCCGGCGGGCGACCCGGCCGTGCCGCCAGGTGCGGGCCAGCGTGTCCAGGGCGTCGTTGGCGGCCGCGTAGTCGACCTGGCCACGGTTGCCGAACACGCCCGACACGCTGCCGAACACCACCAGGTGCGCGAGGTCCGGCGGCGCGGCGGCGACCAGCGCCCGGGCGCCGTCGACCTTGGTGCCGAAGACCCGCTCGAACGACTCCGGAGTCTTGTCGGCGATCAGTTTGTCCTCGCACAGGCCGGCGCCGTGCACGATCGTGTCGAGACGCCCGTGCCGGCCGCGGACGTCGTCGACGAACCGCGCCACCGCCCCGGCGTCGCGCACGTCGAGGGCCGTGTAGCGCACCGACGCGGCGGTTCCGGCGAGCCGGTCGAGGGTCAGCCGGATCTCCCGTTCGGCGGCGAGACGGCGGGCGGCGGCGCCGATCTCGGCCGGGTCCCGCATCCCGCGTTCGACGAGGAGGCGACGCAGTCCGGGCTCACCGTCCGCGGCCATCACCAGCGGGTCCGGTCTTTCCAAACCGATGGCGGTACGGCCGACGAGCTCGACGTGACAACCTGAGGCGTCGGCGAGCGCTGTGGCAACCGCTGCGGTGATCCCACGGGCGCCGCCGGTGAGCAGCACCACCGACTCGGGCCCGAACCCGGCTGCCCGGCCGGCCGCGGCCACGTCGACCGGTTCGTCCACCGGTTCGCCGGTCACCCGCAGCGTGTTACGGGTGCCGTTGGTGTACCCGACGACGACCGGCCCGTCCGGCGTGCCGAGTTCGTCGACCAGATGCCGCGCGATCTTGCGGGGCGCCTCCTTGGGGTCGACGTCGACCGCCCGTACCAGAAGATCGGGGTATTCCCGGGCGACGGTCCGGATCAGCCCGCGCAGTCCCGCGCCGGGTGCCGGATCGGTTGCCGTGTCGCCGGCCCAGCCGTGCCCGAACGTCCCCGCCGACCCGGTGACCACGATCAGTGACCGCACCCCGCCGAGCACGGCCCGCCGCACGACGCGGAAGACCTCCGGCACGTCGGGCGCCGGCTCCGGCCCCAGCCCGGCCAGGTAGACGAGCCCGTCCGCGTCCGGCACGTCACCCGCGCCGTCGTGGACCTCGCCGGAAGCCCCGGCGTCGTCGAGCAGGTCGGCGAGCTCGAGGCCGATGCCGCGCCCGTCGGCGACGATCGCGATCCGGCGGCCGGCCAGCACGTCCGCCCGCCCTCCGGGCAGGTGCGCGATCGGTTCCACCCGCACACCGAACCGTTGCAGCATCCCCTCGTCACCCACGCGCCTTCCGGCGCCCACCGGACCGTCCTGCGGTATCGCCGGGCCAGACCGCGAGCCGTCGCTCACGCGCCTTTCGGCGCCTTCATAACCGTTGTGGCGTACGGCTGAGCCCGCCAGCCGTACGTCAGCATGGTCATCCGGGTGTGATTCGGTCGCTGAGCGACGGCTGACGGTCTTGACCGTGGCTGCCTCGATCCAGTCGGCGATGCCGCGGATGGTCTTGATCCGGGCCAGCTCCTCGACGACCGACTCGTCGATCTGACCGCCCACACCGCCGAACCCGAGGCGGTCGGCCAGCTCACCGATCAGCTCGGTCCGCTTGATCGAATCGACCGACAGGTCCGCCTCCAGATCCAGGGCCGGGTCGAGCATCTCCGGCGGGTAGCCGGTCCGCTCGCTCACGGTGGCCACCACCAGCGCGAGGATGTCGATCTGCGGGGCCGGCGCAGCCGCACCGGGCCGTGACTGCGCCTCGATCCAGTCGGCGATGCCGCGGATCGTCTTGATCCGGGCCAGTTCCTCGACGACCGACTCGTCGATCCGGCCGCCGACACCGCCGAACCCGAGCCGATCCGCCAGCTCACCGATCAGCTCGGTCCGCTTGATCGAATCGACCGACAGGTCCGCCTCCAGATCCAGCCCCGGATCGAGCATCTCCGGCGGATAACCGGTCCGCTCGCTCACCGTGGCCACCACCAGGGCGAGAACGTCCAGTTGCTCAGGGGCCGCGGCCGGGACCGCGGGAGGCGGACCGGCGACGGGCACCGGAACGCCGGAGAGCGGCGCGGCCGGCGGCGAGGTGAGCGGCACGGCGGGCGGCGCTGTCGGCGGGGCGCCCAGGTAGCCGAGCATCACCTCGCGCTGGGTGGCGACCAGTTCCCGGGTGCTGCGCAGGAACTCCATCACGGCCGCGTCCCGTTCGGCGGCCGGGGCGGTCACCGGCGCCGGGGCCGGCACGCCGGCCACGACCTCGGCCGGCCGCAGCCCACCGGGCAGTGACTGTCCGTCGGCGGTACGGACGAGATGCCCGTCGACGGTCCAGCCGGGGCGGGCCGGCACCGCGTCGACCGAGACGACGGCGGCGTCACGGCCGGCGAACAGCGCTTCCGGATCGACCGCGACACCGGTGACCGCGAGTTCGGCCAGTACCCGCAACAGCCGGGGCAGGCCCGCGTCACCGTCCCGGTCGAGGGCCACGGCGACGTACGGCCGGTCGCCGAGGATGCTCCGGGCCAGTCGGGTGAGCACGTCACCGGGGCCGGCTTCGACGAAGGTGCGGGCGCCGGCGGCGTACATCGCCTCGATCTGCTCGGTGAAGCGGACCGGGTCGGCGATCTGGCGGGCCAGCAGCGCACGGATCCGGCCGGGCTGCTCCGGGTAGGGCGCGGCCTCGGTGTTGCTCCACACTTCGACGGACGGGGCGGCTACCTGGCGTTCGGCGAGTTCGGCCCCGAAGGTGACGGCGCCGGCGGCGACCACCGGGCTGTGGAACGCGCACGCCACCGGCAGCCGTTTCGCGCCGATCCGCAGTGCGGCCAGGGTTTCGAGGGCGGCCTCGATCGCCGGGGTCGGTCCGGAGATCACGGTCTGGGCGGGCGCGTTGTGGTTGGCGAGCACGACGTCCGGGTGGGCGGTGAGAACCTCGCGGACCCGGTCGGCCGGGGCGGAGACGGCGGCCATCGCGCCGGGGTCGTCGCCGGCCGCGCCGAGGATCGCCGCGGCCCGCGCGGAGCTGAGCCCGACCAGGTCGGCCGGGTCGAGGGCGCCGGCCGCGGTCAGCGCCACGACTTCGCCGTAGCTGTGCCCGGCGAGCTGATCGGGGCGTACCCCGAGCGAGGTGAGCAGCCGGTACGCGGCCAGGTCGGCGATGCCGAGGGCGGGCTGCGCGACCCGGGTGTCGGCGAGCGCGGCCCGCTGGGCCCGTTCGGCAGCCGTGTCGAAGGCGGCGGGCGGGAACATGACGTCGGCGTACCGGGCGGCGGGCCCGTCGATCGCCGCCCGCAGTCGCGGGAACGCCACGAACAGGTCGGCCAGCATCCCGGGCCGCTGGCTGCCCTGGCCGGGGAAGAGGAAGGCGACCCGGCCCGGCCCGGTTCCGGCGTTCACGAAGACGCCGCGGCTCGGGTCGGCGGTGCAGTCCCGGGCCGGCGCCAGGGCCGTGGTGAGCCCGTCCAGGTCGTGGGCCACGATCGCGATCTGGACCGGCAGGCCCGGATCGGCGCCGGCGGCCAGCGTCCACGCCAGATCACGCAGCCGCCACGGCCGGCCGGCCGCATCGTTGGCGCTGATCAGGGCGGTCAGCCGGTCGAGGTGCCGGAGGGCCGCCGCCCGGTCCGCGCCGCGCAGGAGGAACAGTTCGGCAGGCCATTCGTCGAGGCCGTGTGCGGGTTCGCCACCGCCGTCGTAACCGGCGACCACGGCGTGGAAGTTGGTGCCGCCGAACCCGAACGCGCTGACCCCGGCGATCCGCTCGGCCGGCGGGCGGGCCCACGGCCGGGCGGTCCGGTCGAACCCGAACGGGCTGGTCGCGCTGTCCCAGTACGGGTTCGGCGCACCCAGGTGCAGGGTCGGCGGCCGGACCCCGGTGTGCACCGCGTACGCGGCCTTGATCAGCCCGGCCAGCCCGGCGGCGCATTTGGTGTGCCCGACCTGCGACTTGACCGAGCCCAGCGCGGTGCTTCCGGGCGCCGCCCCGGCTTCGGTGAACGCCTCGGTGAGCACGGCCAGCTCGGTACGGTCCCCGACGACCGTGCCGGTGCCGTGTGCTTCGACGAGTCCCACGTCGGCGATCGACAGCCCGGCCCGGGTGTAGGCCCGGTCGAGGGCGAGGCGCTGTCCCTGCGGCCGGGGCGCGGTCAGCCCGAGCGACCGGCCGTCGCTGGACCCGGCGACGGCTTTGATCACCGCGTACACCCGGTCGCCGTCCCGTTCGGCGTCGGCCAGCCGTTTCAGGGCCACACAGGCGACGCCCTCGCCGAGCGCGATCCCGTCGGCCTCGGCGTCGAACGTGGCGCACCGCCCCGACGGCGACAGCGCCCGGACGGCGGCGAACATCAGGTAGTCGTAGATGCCGTTGTGCAGGTCGGCGGCGCCGCACAGGACCAGGTCACTGGTGCCGGCGGTCAGCTCCTTGCAGGCCAGGTCGAGGGCGGCGAGCGACGCGGCACAGGCGGCGTCGACGGTGTAGTTGACGCCACCGAGGTCGAGGCGGTTGGCGATCCGCCCGGCGATCACGTTGGACAGCACACCGGGAAACGAGTCCTCGGTGACCGTCGGCAGGTGCGCGTCGAGCTCCGGCGGCAGGTCGCCGAGGTAGCCGGGCAGCAGCGCCCGGAACCCGTAGGCGGTGGCCAGGTCGTGGCCGGCTTCGGCACCGAAGATGACCGAGGCTCGATCGCGGGCGAACGGCCGGTCGGCGTATCCGGCGTCGGCCAGAGCACGGGCGGCGACTTCCAGGGCCAGCAGTTGTACGGGTTCGATGCTCGCGAGACTGGCCGGCGGGATCCCGTACCCCAGCGCATCGAATTTGATCTCCGGAAGGAACCCGCCCCACTTGGACGGTGTCGCGTCGCGCCGGGGCCGCCGGTAGGCGCCGGGGTCGAAGTAGCGGCCGACGTCCCAGCGCCCGGCCGGGATCTCGGTGACCGCGTCCAGGCCGGTGACCGTGTTGTGCCAGAAGGCGGTGAGATCCTCGGCTTCCGGCAACACGCAGGCCATGCCGACTATGGCGATGTCGAGCGGCTCGGGTTCACGCACGACCGCCGGAGCGGGCGCGAAGTCCGCCGCCCGCCGGGCGAGCAGGGCGTCGGCGCCGTCGGTGACCTGCCGGTGCAGTTCCGCGATCGTGGTGGTGGCCGACCGCAGGGTGGCCACGTCGCCGATCATGTACATGCCGTCGCGTCGCTGGGTGTCGCCGTCGACCTCGCGGAGTTCACCGTCCTGGCGGCGCAGGCCCTTGCTGGCCACCCGCAGCCGGCCCAGGTTCAGCCGTTCCAGCTCGGCCCAGCTGTCCTGCACGCTCGCCCCGGTCTCGGCGAGCCGCTGCCGGGCCAGGGCGAACGTCTCGACATACCCGGTGCGGGCGCAGCGGGTGGCGTGCCCGGGTGAGGTCTCCAGCAGCACCGTCGCAGCGGTCTCCACGGCCACCCGCTGGAACGCCGGGACGATCGCGCCGCCGCTGACCGCCTCCTCGGTGAACAGGTAGGCGGTCCCCATCAGCACGCCGATCTGCGCGCCGCGGGCGACGAGCGGGGCGGCGAGCGCGGCCACCATCGCCGAGGAACGTTCGTCGTGGATGCCACCGGCGAACAGCACCCGGACATCGCTGAGGTCGTCGTCGAAGGCGAGCAGCCGGTCGACCTGGCTCTGCCACAACGGGAAACTGGCGCGCGGCCCGACGTGGCCGCCGCATTCGGAGCCCTCGAAGACGAACCGGCGCGCCCCCTGGCCGAGGAACCGGTCGAGCAGGCCCGGTGACGGCACATGCAGGAACGTGGTGATCCCGGCGGCGTCGAGCGGCGCGGCCTGGTCCGGCCGCCCACCGGCGATGATCGCGTACGGCGGGCGCACCGCCAGCACCGCGTCGAGCTGGGCGGATCGCACCTCGGGCGGCGAGAAGCCGAGCAGCCCGACACCCCACGGGCGGTCGCCGACGAGTTCGGCGGCGCCTGCCAGCAGTCGTGCGGTCTGTTCGCCGTCCATCAGAGCGAGCGCCAGGAACGGCAGCCCGCCGCCCTCGGCCACCGCGGCGGCGAAGGCGGCCTGGTCGCTGACCCGGGTCATCGGCCCCTGCACGACGAGCCGGCTGCGCCCGGAGGCGGTCCTCGCCGCCGCGGTCACGCCCTCGACCGCCGCGTCGCTGATCGCGCGGACCACGGCCGCCGCGGACCGGTGGCGCTCGGCGAGCGGCCGGGCGAACGCGGCCTCGGCGCCGATCGGCAGCAGCTGCCGGTGCAGGTCACGGAGGCCGAGGTGGGCCGGAACACCGCCCGGCCCGGCGGCCAGCGCGGCGATCGGCAGGTCGGGGCGGGTGTAGACGCGGTGCCCGTCGACCACGACCGTCTCGGTGCCGTCCATCGCCCGGATCGCGGACGCCACCCGGTGCGGCAGGCTGACCTCGGCGACCAGGGCGAGCTGGCCGTCGAGGACCACTCCGGCGCCGCCACCGGCGAGGACCCCCGCGGCGGTGTGCGGGCCGATCCCGCCGGCCACCCAGACCGGGGTGCCCGGCAGTGCCGCCGTCAGCGTCTGGAACAGCACGAACGCGGTGAGCGACCCGATCCGGCCGCCGGCCTCGCTGCCCCGGGCGACCAGTCCGGCCGCGCCGGCGGCGAGCGCCGCGCGGGCCTCCTGCTCGGACACGACCTGGACCAGCACCGGACGATCACTGGCGGTCGGCGCCCAGGCCGGGAGCAGGTCGAGCGCGGGGGCGTCGACGACGATCGCGCGCACCTCGTCCGGCAGGTCGGCCGGGTCCAGAGGGCAGCCGGGGGCCGGGCGGACCGCGAATCCGCCGGGTGCCCGGCGGGCCGTCTCGGCGAGGGCCTGCCGGGTCTCGGCCAGTCGGTGGCCGAGGTCGAGGACACCGAGCCCGCCACCGCGGGCGACGGCGGCCACGAGGCCGGGGTTGGGTTCTCCGGTGGGGCACAGACCCATCACGAGATTGCGGGGTACGGCTGACATCGTCGGCCCTTTCCGTCACGCAGAGGTGATCCGCACGGTCACGCGCAGGCTCGAAGAATTTCGCCGGTTTGACCTGCTTCGCGTGCTTCCGAAGCTAACAGCGATCGATGGCTTTGGATACATACCGTCCCGAGAAGGAAACGTCATTCCATCGAAGGATGTCAATAGAGAATCTTGAATTCACCGAGCGTACGGGGCATGTCCATGCGCGACTGGCCACCTTTGGCGGAGCAGATTCAATCGACGGACATCGATAGTTGACGTCCGTCAGGCTCTCGCAGCCAATGTCAGCGTTGGCTCACCGCGCTGTTAACATTCAGTGAACCCGACTCGAGCACCGCCCGGCTCATCGGCGCGATCAACTCGACGAACCGGGCACACCCGCCGGCGCCGAGCACCGCATAGGCGGGAGCGGCCAGCCGGTCGGTCGCCGCCTCGATCCACTCCCGCTGCGCCCGCCCCCGATCGGTCAGCGCCGGCTCGTCACCGTCGATCAGCCCACGCTCGCGCAACCTATCTGTCGCGGCGGCCCACTGCTCGTCGCTCCAGCCCCGGCTGCGCTGCACGAACCCACGTGGCACCTCACCCGACGTGACGTGCAGGACCAGTGCCTCCAGCCCGGTCAGCCCGGCCAGCAGCAGCGCGGCGACATGCCCGTCGCCGCGGAACTCACGCAGCACCGTCTGCGCCTGCCAGAGGATCAGGTGCGGCGCCTGCGGCCAGGGCAGCGCGGCGTGCGCGGCGAACAGGGCGCGCCCCTCCGGACGGCCGGCCACCGACTCGGCGGCGCGCCGGGCCAGCTCGGCGGCCTCGCACATCCCGGCCGACCCGATCGCGTCGCCGAGCACCCGGGTCAGCGCGGCGTCGGCGGCGTCCAGCCGGGCCGCCAGCACCGCCGCCGGCGTCGCGTGCTCCCATGCGGACGGCAACGCGCGGGCGACCAGCTCCGGGTTGAAGTTGAAGAAGGCGGCCGTCACCGCACCCGGCCCGACCGGCCCCATGGCCGCCGCCCGCGACGCGAAGTACCCGGCTCGGGGATCGATGCCCAGGGCCGCGTAGCGCTGATGGGCCTCGGGCGCGAAATAGATCAGCCCGTGCAGCGCCTCGGCCGACCGCCACGTCCGGCGCACCAGCCCCGGATCGAGCACGGACGGCTCCAGCCAGGGGACATCCACCGAACCCGACATAGCGCCACCTTCATCGACGACGTTACCGACGGGTAGCCTCGCATACCGGGCGGCGGCCTGTCACGACCACGTTCACCATGGGCGACAATCTTGCGACCATTCCCGGTCAGCGGGTGGCCGCGACGGACGTCGAAGTTCGGCCACGTTGGGTACCGGCGCCGCGGCTCCGGGCTCACCGGGCAGCGTCACCGGTGGGTCGAGCGGCCCGGCGCGGCGCCACCGCGCCGGGCGTTTCTCAGGGTTCGTCCGCTTCAGACCTGCAACGGCGGGCGTTTCTCGGGGCTCGTCCGCTTCAGACCCGCCACGGCGGGCGTTGCTCGGGGTTCGCCCGCTTCAGACCCGCCACGGCGGGCGTTGCTCGGGGCTCGTCCGCTTCAGGCCCGCCACGGCGGGCGTTTCTCAGGACAGGAAGCTGCCGTACGGGCCGGCCAGGATCGCGTTCTTCTGCGCCTGACTGAAGTGGGTGTTCGGGTAGGAGTAGAACGACGCGGACATCGGGGTGCCGTCGGTCGAGGTGGAGTCGGGCAGCCCGAAGGCGTGGCCGAGTTCGTGGACCATTCCGCCGTACCAGCGGTTCATCGGTCCGTTGACCCCGGCCGCGCCGTCCGCGTCGTGGCCACTGAGCACCACCCAGCCCGGGCTCGCGCCGCCGCCGGACTGGTTGGTCTCCTCGGCGCTGATCAGGCCCACACACAGCCACCTGCTGTCCGGGTTGCTGATCGCGAACCGGCGCATCAGCTCCTGGTGCATGTTGCCGACCACACACCAGTAGTGGTCGCTGCCGGTGCAGTTGTTGGTGATGTACCAGTTCCGGTCGTGTTCGCCGTTGACCACCTCGACGACCGTGTTGTTGAGCGCGAACGTCCGGCCGAGCTCCTGCCGGTAGTAGCTCTGGGCCTCCCGCACCACCGCCGCGATGCCGTCGGGGTAGCGCTGGTCGTACGAGACATCGGTCGGTTTGAGCCAGAACACCCGGACGGTCCTGGGGGCGGCGGAGCCGGAGGGTTGCGGTGACGGACTGCCGCCGGTCGGCGACGAGGTCGGGGTGACCCCGCCGGTGCAGGCGACACCGTTCAGGGCGAACGCGGTGGGAACGGGGTTGCTGCCGGTCCACGATCCGTTGAACCCGAACGACGTGCTCCCGCCGGTGGCGAGACTGCCGTTGTAGGAGACGTTGACCGCGGTCACGGCCGCGCCGCTCTGGCTGACCGTGGCGTTCCACGCCTGGGTGACGGTCTGGCCCGCGCCGTACGACCAGCGCAGCGTCCATCCGGTGATCGGGTCCCCGAGGTTGGTGACGGCGACACTGGCGCCGAAACCGCCCTGCCACTGGGAGCTGATCGTGTAGTCGACCCGGCAGCCGGCTGCCGCGGCACTGGCCCCCTGTGCCGCGACGACCGTCGCGGCGGCGAGGACGGCCGCGCCGGCGATCACCGGCAGGGTACGGGCTCGTCGAGCACTCAATTGAGACATGCCTATCAAGGTGCGCGCCGAAAACGTTTTCGGCAAGCACGCATAAGCCCTTACTTAAACTCGCTAAGTTTCTGCCCGCGCGCCGTTGACCAGCGCAGGACACCGGCTTACCGTGACATCGGCCACAGTCGATAGAGGCAGGAGCAGTCCATGAGGAGCCGCATCGTCGTTCTTCTGGCGGCGCTGGTCAGCGCGCTGGCCGCCACCGCGCCGGCCACGGCGGCCCCACCACCGCCCGACGACCCGGCCGCCACCGCCCTGGCCGCCACTGTCCCGGCCACGGCGGCCCTGCCACCGCCCACCGGCCCAGCTTCCACCGTCCCGGCCACGGCGGCCCTGTCACCGTCCGACGGCGCGGCCGCCACCGCCCTGGCCACGGCGGCCTCGCCGTCGTCCGGCGGGTTCGTCGTCCGCGACGGGCACCGGCTCCTCCTCGACGGAAGGACGTTCCGCTTCGGCGGCACCAACAACTACTACCTGTTCTACAAGAGCCGGGCGATGGTCGACGACGTGCTCGACGACGCCGCGGCGGCCGACTTCACCGTGCTGCGCACCTGGGCGTTCGGCCTGATCGGCAACGCCGACGGCAGCAACTCGGTGGCGCCCGCCCCAGACGGCGTCTACTTCCAGTACTGGGACGGCACGAAACCCGCCTTCAACGACGGCCCGGACGGCCTGGAACGGCTCGACTACGTCATCGCCGCGGCGCGACAGCGCGGGATCAAACTGGTGCTGCCGCTGACCAACAACTGGTCCGATTTCGGCGGGATCGATCAGTACGTACGGTGGCGCGGCGGTGCCTACCACGACGAGTTCTACACCGACCCGGTCATCAAGGGCTGGTACAAGGACTGGATCAACCATGTACTGAATCGAGTCAACACAGTCAACGGCATCAAGTACATGGACGACCCGACCATCATGACGTGGGAACTCGGCAACGAGCCCCGCTGCAAGGGATCGGGCGTCTATCCGCAGAGCTCGTCCTGCACCACGCAGACAGTCACCGCCTGGGCCGACGAGATGTCCCGGCACATCAAGTCACTCGACGCGAAACACCTGGTCAGCGTCGGCGACGAGGGCTTCTTCTGCGATGGTCCGGACGCGCCGGACTGGATCGACAACTGCGGCGAAGGGGTGGACAGCATCGCCCTGACCAAGCTGCCGGCCATCGACGTGATGTCCTACCACCTGTATCCGGACGGCTGGGGCAACCGCACCCCGCAGTGGGCGTCGAACTACATCACCCGCCACAACGAGGCCGCGAAGCAGCTCGGCAAGGCCGTCATGCTGGGCGAGTTCGGGTGGAAGAACAAGAACACCCGCAACCCGGTCTACCAGCAATGGCTGAACGACTTCGCCCGTACCGGAGGAAATGGCTTCCTGTATTGGATCCTCTCCGGATCCCAGGACGACGGCTCGCTGTATCCGGACTACGACGGCTTCACCGTCTACTGCCCGAGCCCGGTCTGCACCACGATCAGCAACGCCAGTGACGAGATCGCGTTCGGACAGCGGTCACGACCGCCGGTCGCCGACCACGACACCGCGGTGACCGAATTCGACACCGCCGTGACGTTGCAGCCGACCGCCAACGACATCGGCTATCGCAGCCCGGTCCAGACCGCGAGCGTCGACCTCGACCCGGTCACGCCGCAGCGGCAACGGACCCTCACGGTCGCCGGTGGCACCTTCACGATCACCGCCGCCGGAGCGCTGACCTTCACACCGAACAGCGGTTTCGTCGGGAAGGCGGCCGCCTCCTACACGGTTCGCGATCAGGCCGGGCGGCTGTCGAACACGGCCACCGTGACGATCACCGTGAAACCGGACCCGGCGGCGGTGGCGGTGCTCGCCTCGTTCGAGACCGGCACCGAGGGCTGGGCGTCGGCATCGTGGCAGCCCAACGGCGGAGCCGTGGCACAGACGACGGACTTCGCCACCCACGGCACACACGGCCTGCGGGTCGACGCGGCCGACGGCGGCTGGTTCGGCGTCACCTTCCCGGAGCCGATCGACCTGTCCACGCGCAGCGCCCTGAAGTACGACCTGCGAACCAGCCCGTCCGCCGGCACCAACGCGGCGATCGCGGTGCAGACCGGTTCCGGGTTCGCCTGGTGCCAGTCCAACTTCACCTGGATCAACCAGGACACCACCACCACGGCCACCATCGACCTGCTGTCCGCGATGTCCTGCGACAGCACCGCCCTGGCCGACGTCCGGGTCCTGTGGATCTACATCAACCCGGGCACCGTGCACCTCGACAACATCCGAGCCGAGTAACCGAACCGACAGTGCCCCCACCGTTCGAGGCGGGGGCACTGTCATGTCCCGATCAATGGCTGGCGGCTTTCCGGCGCGGCGAACATCACCGGAACGCGGTCGGCTCGGGGCCGCGCGAAGACGGGAGCACACGTTGGCGTTGTGCGTGCTCCGATCATCGCCAGGGCATGGATGAACGCCCACGATCAGCCGAACGCGTGCGCCCGTCCCCGCTGCAACGACGACGAAATCCCACGGTCCGCGACTGTGTGCGCTGATCAACGTTGCCGACTCGCAACTCGCGCAACAGCGGGCCCTCGCGCAACAGATCACCGGCCCCACCGGCCGTCGCCCAGCCAGGTAGAGCCGATTGGCATTCCGCTGGTGGGGCAACGGCCGGGGTCTCAGCCGTCGCCCAACACGGAAACACCCCTCACATTCCCGTGCTGAGCGACGGCCCGCGGTCTCAGCCGTCGCCCAACAGGGCAAACTGCTCGGCTCGGGCTGGGATCCGCACGGGCTGGCCGCCGCCGAGCTCAACGGCGAGTACACCGAGGCCGACAAGGCCGCTTTCCAATCGGCGACGGCCGGGCCGGCCTGAGGCCTCGTAGAGAAGGCTGGACCAACCCTCAGGTCGGGGCGCGGTACGCCGATGACGGCGGCCGTGCCCCGGCCCAGTAACCGCGTATACCGCCGTCTCGCCTGCACAGCCGTGGCCGCCACAGCCGTCGCGCTGGCGTTCCAGGCGGGCCGGCGCACCCGCCCCGGGCAGCCTCCGGCGCCCGAACCGCCACCGGCAGCGGTGACGGACGAGTCGCCGGCACCTCGCCGTCGCCCCTGGCGGCGCGTACTGCTGGCCGTCTCCGTTCTGGTCGTCACGGGCGGCACCGTCGCTGTCGTGGCCGACGAGCTCGATGGATACGCCTGTCTGTCCAGCCCGGAGATCGCCCCGGACACAGCGCCCACCGACGTGGCCGGGATGAGACGGGTGCCGCGGCTCGAGAGTCTGCCCAGCCGCGGGCCACGGATCGCGGTCGGCGAGGTCGCCGAGGTCCGCGACCCCTCCACCTACGAAGTGACGCGCGAGGTCTCGGTGTGGGGCACGAACGACGTGGAGCCGGGCACGAATCTGCAGCCGTCAGCCGGACGGCGACTCGTGTCGGTGAAGGTGCGGGAGCACAACGTCAGCGACCGAGGCGGGTACGTGCTGACCGTGAACCACAGGGTCTGGCTGTGCGATGAGGACGGCACCTGGTACGAAAACGATGCCAAGCTGACCAAGGCTCTGACCGGCGACGCGATGGGCATCGACGAGGGTATGCAGCTCGATCACCGGGTGGTGTTCCAGATCTACGAGCACTCACAACCTCATCTGGTCCGCGTGGCTCACGTCTCCGGGTGGAGGGCGTCAGGTGACTGGAAGGTGGGCTGACCGGCTCGTCAGCCCAGGACGCAGCGGTTGCGGCCGCCGTCCTTGGCCTCGTAGAGCAGCTTGTCGGCGGCGCCGAGGACCCGCCGCTGGGTGTCGCCCGGGGTGGATTCGGTGGCGCCGACGCTCACCGTCACCGGCAGGTTGCCGGTCAGCGGCTGCCACGGGTGGTCCTGGACCGAGGCGCGGAAACGTTCCAGCAGCGTGGTCGCCTCCTCAGCGTCACAGCCGGGCAGGACCAGCAGGAACTCCTCGCCGCCGAGGCGGGCCGCGAACGCCGAGCCGGACGGCCGGGAGCGGGACGCCTCGATCAGCAGGTCGGCCAGTTCGACCAGGACCCGGTCGCCGATCTCGTGGGAGCAGATGTCGTTGACCCGCTTGAAGTGGTCCAGGTCGACCAGGGCGACCGTCACCGGGCCGGTGGCGAGCAGGCCGGGCAGGGTCTCGTCGACGTAGCGGCGGTTCGGCAGGCCGGTCAGCGGGTCGCGGCGGGCCTGCTCGCGGAAACGTTCGGCCTCGCGGCGGGCCTCGGCGGTCTCGAAGACGGCGTGCCGGGCCCGGGCCTGCGCGTCGCGCTGCTGTGAGTGGAGTTCCCGCTCGGCCTCGTGGAACCGTTTGTAGACGGTGAACGCCCGGCCGGTGTCGCCGGACGCCGCGTGTAGTTCGGCCTGTTCCTGGAGGACGCGGACGCCGACTCCGGCGAGCTCGCGGTCGTCGCAGAGGGCGGCACACCGGTCCAGGCTGTCCTGGGCGGCGCCGGTGTCACCGAGGTGGCGCTGGGCGATCGCCAGGGTCAGCAGGTATTCGGCCAGGCCGTCAGCGTCGTCGGGGCCGGCCACCTCGTACGCCTCGACGTTGCCCTGCGCGATCTCGGCCGCCTCGGCATAGCGGCCGCGACCGACCTGGATCATCGCCATCGTGTCGAGGGCGTCGGCGGACAGCTCCCCGCCGGCGGTCTCGGTCACCGTGCGCAGGCGTTGCACCGCCGTCCAGGCGCGTTCGTGGTCGCCGGACAGGTGTTCGGCGTAGGCGAGATTGTTGAGCACCACCAGGTGCAGGTCGACGTCCTCGGCGGCGACGGCGACCTGCTCGGCGTGGCCGTACCGGGTACGGGCCGCCTCGATCGAGCCGCCCTGTGCGAGGACGTCGGCCAGCCGCAGCAGGATCACGCCGCGGGCGCGGGGGGACGCGTCGTCGTCGAGGGCCTCCACCGCGCGGACCGCGTGTTCCAGCCCGGCGGCGATGTCACCGAGGTTGTCGTGGACTATCGACAGCTGCTGGTGGCTGCGGGCCAGCAGCGGGCGGTGCCGGTGCTGCTGGGCCCACGCGTTGACCTCGGAGCAGATGGCGGTGGCCGGGGCCAGCTCGCCGGAGCGGCGGCGCATGTTGGCCTCCAGCAGGCGGGCCCACAGATACAGCGCGTGTTCGCCACGGGCGCGGGCCTCGGCGGCGAGCTCGGCGGAGCGGGCCAGCACGTGGGCGCCGTCGATACCGAACCGGAACTCCAGCGATTGGATCTCGGCGGCGAGTGCGGCGATGGCGGCGGTGGTGGTGGCGGCGGTGGTGGCTGGGGAGCGGGCAGGCCGGGAGGCGGCGGCCGCGGTTCGCGCCGCGGACGGGATCGAGCCGGTGCTCAAAGATCCGCTCACCTGCCCATTATCGGCAGCCCGAGAGGGAAGCCAAGGACTTCAACCTGGGTAACCGCTCAGAAACATTGACCGAACTAGTTGGACACAGTTACCGTCACCGCCGAGAGAGCGCTCTCACGCTCTCGCCGAAGGCATCTCCCGCCGAAGGCAGACCCCCATCGGAGGCATCCCCATGCGATTGGCACGTTCGGCAGCCGCGCTCGTGGTCGCGGTCAGCTCGGGCATCCTGGCCGTCACCCTGTCCGGCAGCGCCGACGCCGCGACGATCGGCGCCGGCAGCTACACCGAGACCCTCCCAGCCGGCGCAAAACTGCCCACCGGCTGCGGATCGGTGTCGACCAACCCGCGGGAGAACGTCACCGCGAACGCGCCCGCGGGCGCCGTGCCGACCAACGACTGGTGGTCGTCGCTGCTGTTCAAGAAGGGCGACGACTGCGCCTTCTCCCAGCCGCTCTACGCGCACCCGCTCGCCTACCGGCCGGTCGCCGGCGGGCTCGGGTTCTCCTACGAGCAGACGCCGGCGATCAGCGGCAGCGCAACCGGCCTCGGCGAGTACCACTACCCGTACGCGCAGAAGCTGGTTGTCGGGGTTGCGGGTTTGAATGCGCCGAAGGCGCTGGTCGACGGCTGGACCGACTGGACCGTGACGCCGTCGTGGAGTGACGGCACCCGCACGCTGAAGGCGACCATCGGCCACGGGCTGCCGCTGACGTACTTCCAGGCCACCGGCGGCGACGCGTTGATCACCGTGACCGGCCCGCCGACCGCCTGGTCGAACAGCGGCAACCGGCTCGGCTTCTCGATCGCCGGGCAGGACTACGTGGCGTGGGGCCCGGCCGGGTCGACGTGGACGGCGAGCGGCAACACGTTCCGTTCGACGCTGGCCGGCAAGGGCTACTTCACCGTCGGCGTGCTGCCGACGACGACCGCGAACACCACCGCGGAGAAGGTCGCGCTGGCCGACTCGTGGAACGCCTACGCGCACAACCACGTCACCGGGACGCGTGTCTCCTACAGCTACAGCCAGGCCACCGGCACGGTCGACACGACCTACGCCTTCACCACGACCGCCCGCGAGGGCAGCGGCACGGGCACGGTCATCGCGCTCTACCCACATCAGTGGCGATACCTCACCGGATCAACACCTTCGACGCAGACGTACGTGTCCCCGCGCGGCCGTATGAAGATCGTGACCGGCACGCAGTTCCGCACGTCGATGAAGTACACCGGGGTGCTGCCGGAGATCCCGGCCGTCGCCGACAGCAGCGGCGCCGACCTGACCACGGTCACCAACTACCTGAACGCCGAACTGGGCAACCCGGCCGACTTCCGCGGCGACGACACCTACTGGACCGGCAAGGGCCTGGGCCGGGCCGCGCGGATCGCGGAGATCGCCGACCAGCTCAACCTGACCGGCGTCCGGGACGCGGCGCTCAACGTGATCAAGACACGGATCACCGACTGGTTCACCGCGTCGTCCGGCAAGACCGCACGGCTGTTCTACTACGACCGCAACTGGGGCACGCTCATCGGCTACCCGGCGTCCTACGCCTCCGACGAGGACCTCAACGACCATCACTTCCACTACGGCTACTTCGTGGCGGCCGCGGCGACCCTCGCCAAGTTCGACCCGAACTGGGCGACCACCGGCCAGTACGGCGGCATGGTCGACCTGCTGATCCGCGACGCCAACAACTACGACCGTGGTGACACGCGGTTCCCGTACCTCCGTGATTTCGACATCTATGCCGGTCATGACTGGGCGTCCGGGCATGGCGCCTTCGGCGCGGGCAACAACCAGGAGTCGTCGTCGGAGGGGCAGAACTTCTCCAACGCGCTCATCCAGTGGGGTCAGGCCACCGGCAACAGCACGATCCGCGACGCCGGGATCTGGCTGCACACCACGCAGGCCGCGGCGATCAACGAGTACTGGTTCGACGTCACCGGCGAGAACTTCCCCACCCAGTGGGGGCACAACTACGCGGCCATCGTGTGGGGTTCGGGTGGCGCCTACGCCACCTGGTTCAGCGGTGAGCACGCGCTGGTCGTGGGCATCAACATGCTGCCGATGACCGGTGGGCAGCTCTACCTGGGCGACTACCCGGAGTCGGTGCGCAACACCTACGCCGAGCTGGTACGCAACAACGGCGGCGAACCACAGCAGTGGCGCGACATGCACTGGCAGTTCCTGGCGCTCGGCGACGGTGACTCCGCGTTGTCGAAATTCCGGGCCAGTGGCGGCAACTACACCTCCGAGGAGGGTGAGAGCAAAGCCCACACGTTCCACTGGATCCGCAACATCGCGGCACTCGGCACGATCGACAAGACCGTCACCGCGAACCATCCGCTGGCCAAGGTGTTCACCAAGAACGGCGTGAAGACGTACGTGGCCTCGAACATCACCAACAGCGCGCTCAACGTGACGTTCTCCGACGGGCGGACGATGAGCGTCGCGGCCGGCAAGACCGCCACCGTCGGCGGGCTGACCTGGAGCGGCGGCAACGCCAACGGCGGCGGCGTGGTCAACCCGTCACCCTCCCCCACCTGCACTCTCCTCTCCCAGGGCCGGCCGGCCATCGCCTCGTCGACCGAGAGCGCCGACTTCCCGGCGGCCAACGCGGTCGACGGCAACGCGGCGACCCGCTGGTCGAGCGCCTTCGCCGACCCGCAGTGGCTGCAGGTCGACCTCGGTTCGGCACAGTCGCTGAGCCGGGCCGAACTGGTCTGGGAGGCTGCCTACGGCACCGCCTACACCATCCAGACGTCGGCCGACGGCAGCTCCTGGACCACCGCCGCGACGGTCACCAACGGTGACGGCGGGACCGATACGGTCACCCTTTCCGGGAGCGGGCGTTACATCAGGGTCAACGGCACTTCCCGCGGTACGCCGTACGGCTACTCGTTGTTCGAATTCCGCGTCTACGGCGGCTGCTGAACCTCGCCGGTGGGGCTCTCAGCGCTCTTGAGGCGGTGAGAGCCCCACCGGTGGTCAGCCCTCTCGCCGATCGACGGCCACCAGGGAACCGCTCTCCATCGCCACCCACACCTCGGTGCCGGAGACGCAGAGACCATGCGGCTCCCGGCCGGGCAGCGGGCGGAGCGTGACGTCACCCTTGGTCGTGACGTAGGCCAGCTGACCGGAGCCCCACAACGTCACCCAGCAGCCGCCGTCGGGATCCGCGGCCACGGCATGCGGCCGGCACCCGGGATCGTCGAAGGTGATCTGCTCGACCGCCCCGGACGGGTCGACAAGCCCGACGCAGCCCCCGGCGATGTCCGCATACCAGACCCCGTCCGGCGAGGCGGCGACACCGACAGGCGCCGCCGGAGCCCGGCCACCGGGCAGTTCCACCACCTCGACGACGCCGCCGGTGATCCGGGCGAGGGCGCCGGCGCCGTTGAGCGCGGCCCAGGCCGTGCCGTCGGTGGCGACGGTGATCATCGCGGCCCGCGCGTCGGCGACCGGCAGGTCGATCATGGTCAACTCGCCGGTGCCGGTGATCCGGCCGATCCGGTTCAGCCCGGGTGCGGTGAACCAGACTCCCCCGTCGCCGGCAGCCGCGATGCCGTAGGGCGCCGACCCGGCCGGAACGTCAATCACCGTGTGCCCGCCGCCGGCGTCCCATCGGCTCAGCCGGTCGTCGGAACGGGTGCACCACAGCGCGCCGTCGGGGGTGACGGCCAGCAACATCGGGCGGCCGTCCAGCGGTTCGTGCCTGATCTCCCCGTCCAGCCTCCGGGCGATTCCCGGCGGATCCAGGATCGTCGCGCACAGAACAACGCTGGCGTCCGCAGCGACGGCATAGGGCGCCCAGCCCTCCGGAAGGTTCACTTCGCGGTAGGTGTTCATCGTCGCCTCCTCAGTTCCATCACTAACGCTATATCTGTAGCATTTACCACATGGAGTCGATCCCGCAAGCACCTCCGGGAGCCACCCGTCCCGGCGGCCGAACCGCACGCACCCGCGGACAGGTCCTCGAAGCCGTGGCCTCCCTGCTGTTGGAGGGCGGTTTCGACGCGGTGACGATGGACGCGGTGGCCGCCCGCTCAGGGATCCACCGCACGACGATCTACCGCCGTTGGCGCGACCCGGGAGCCCTGCTGGCCGACTCGTTCGAGGCCGCCCGCGAACAGCCATGGCAGCCCCCGGACACCGGCTCCCTACTGGGCGACCTGACCGAGATCAACCACCAGATAGTCACCGCGCTGACCGCCGAGCCATCGATCACACAGGCCCTGATCACGGCGTCGTTCCGCTCACCAGCGGCAGCCGAGGCGCTAAAACACTTCTGGGACGACCGTTTCACCAGCGCAGCAGTGGTGGTGAAACGTGCCGCCCCCGACGCCGACCCGCGAACCATCCTGATCGCCGCATGCGCCCCGATCTTCTACGAACTGGCCCTGATGCGCTCCCCCGCCACCCCGGACATGGCCGCGCGATACGCCAGGTCAGCAACCGCCGCAGCCACCACCTGACCCACCCGAGCCTCGCCAGCCAAGGATCGCGTGACCACGCAAACAAACCGACCGCGATCATCATCGGAGTCGGCGGGGTTCTGCGCGGCGAGGCAGCCTTATCCGGGCCGTGTGCTGTCGAGTGGGACGGTGATCGATGGCGGCAGACCGTACAGGCCCGGGTTCGGGACGGTGGCTTCGTCGATGGTTGTCGGGTCAAGGCTCCAGCGAGCCGCCATCGTGAGGATCTCGGATTCGTAGGGGACCGTCGCGAACCACGCCTCCCAGTCGCCGTCCGACCACTCGTCGCTCGTCTCGTCGGAATTGCGAGTACCGAGGTTCAGCTCGACCTCGTCAGGGGTCGGGGCGCCGATGAACAGCGCCACCTCACCTTCGGAGAAGCAGTAGGCCCGGGACAGGTGACCGCCGTCGGCACGTGCCCATCCGTACTGGCTGACGACACGGTCGCTGGTGAAGAACTGCACCTCACCCAACCGGCGGCTCAGCTCGGTGAGCCAGCCCGGGAACTGCGGCATCGAGGCGTCGAAGCCGACCGGCAGGTGGATCCGGCTGTGGGCGAAGGTCCAGCCGGACACCGGTCCCGCGGCGAAGACGCCATGTTTGTATGCGCGACCGGTTCCGGTCTCCCAGTCGACGGCCTCCCGGTTGTGCAACTCCAGCGCGTCGGCCACCTCTACCGGCGCCCGGTCCCGCACGGCCAGCCACGACGTTTTGTAACCGAATCCCACGCCGCCATGATCGCAGAGACCAGCTTCGCCACTGTGCCGGTTGACGTGCTGGTAGGGGATCCGTTCGCGATCGAGGATGACGCGGCCCTGATCGGTTGCAGCCGCCCAGGCCCGACTGAAACGACCTGTCTGTACTATAGTCCTAGTACACCGAGACAGGGGAAGGGTGGTCGATGCCGCGTGTTCGCGTTCCGGCTGGACGCAAGGTCGGGAGTGCCGACCTATCTGCAACTCGTCGATCAGGTACGCCGTGGGCTGCTGCTCGGCTACCTGGTCGACGGTGACCGGCTGCCCACGGTTCGCGAGGTCGCCGCCGCCCTGGTGATCAATCCGAACACGGTCGCCAAGGCCTACCGGGATCTGGAGCGGGCCGGTCTCGCCGCCCCACGGGCCGGGCAGGGCACCTTCGTGGTCGGCAGCGTCGACCAGGTGCCGGCGGCCACCTACGTCAAGCTGTCGCACGGCCTGCGTGGCTGGCTGCGCACCGCCCACGATGCCGGCCTCGACCACGACCAGATCCGCGCCCTGGTCACCGCCACCCTCGACGACGACCAGGCACAGGCGGGCGCGGCATGACCGGCGAACCGGCCCTGCGCGCGACCGGGCTGGGCCGCCGATACCGCCGCAACTGGGCGCTGCGCGACTGCACCCTGGAGCTGCCGCAGGGCCGCATCATCGGCCTGGTCGGCGCGAACGGCGCGGGCAAGACCACCCTGCTGCACCTGACGATCGGCCTGCTGAAACCGACCGAGGGCACGGTGACGGTGTTCGGCCGGCCGGCGAGCGTGGCCCAGGTCGGGTTCGTCGCCCAGGATCACCCGCTGTATTCCGGGTTCACCGTCGCCGACATGATCCGTTTCGGACGTTCGCTGAATCCGCGCTTCGACCAGGCCGGCGCCGAGCGACGCCTGAGCGAGCTCGACATCCCGCTCAGCCGCAAGGCCGGCGCGCTCTCCGGCGGGCAGCAGGCCCAGGTGGCGCTCACCCTCGCGCTGGCCAAACAGCCGCGCCTCCTGGTGCTGGACGAGCCGGTGGCCAGCCTCGACCCGCTGGCCCGCCGTGAGGTGATGCGGACCCTGGTCGACGCGGTCGCCGAGTCCGACCTGACCGTGCTGCTCTCCTCACACGTGGTCGCCGAGCTCGAACGCGTCTGCGACCACCTGGTGCTGCTGCATCAGGGGCGGGTGCGCCTGACCGGCGACATCGACGACCTGCTCGCCGGGCACCGGCTGCTCACCGGTCCGCGTACCGGCGAGACTGCCCCCGGCGTCATCGCCGCCACCCACGGCGAACGCAACAGCAACCTGCTGGTCCGCCAGCCGCCGGACGTGCCGGCGCATCCCCGCTGGGAATCGCACCCGGTCAGCCTGGAAGACCTGGTCCTGGCCTATCTGGACGAGAGGTAGACCCGCCGTGTACTGGCTGACCTGGCGGCAGCACCGCATGGAACTCCTGGTCGCGGCCGGTCTGCTGCTGCTCACCGCAGTACCGCTGATCATCACCGGCCTGACGATGCACGAGCAGTACCGCGCCGACGGCATCGCGGCGTGCGTCGCCGATCCCGCCGGCCGGGGCGGCTGCGGGCCGATCATCGATCAATTCGTGCAGCGGTACGACCAATGGGCCGCCCGTCTGATGTGGGGCGCCTTCCTACCCGCCCTGGCCGGCACCTTCGTCGGCGCACCTCTGCTGGCGCGCGAATACGAGCAGGGCACCTGGCGGCTGGCGTTCGCCCAGAGCGTGTCGCGGACCCGCTGGCTGCTGACGAAGCTGGCCCTGATCGGCACCGCGGTGGCCGTCGTGGGCGTCACGTTCGGCGCGCTGTTCAGCTGGTGGCGCGGGCCGCTGGACGAGATCGGCGGGCGGCTGGGCGCGACCTCGTTCCTGATCGCCGCACCCGTCCTCGCCGCGGCCGGCCTGTTCGCGTTCGCCACGGGTGTCCTGGCGGGGGCGGTGCTGCGCCGCACGATCGTGGCCATGGCCGCCGCACTCGGCGCCTTCCTGGCGGTGCGCCTGCCGTTGGAGGAGTACGTCCGCCCGTACTATCAGACGCCCCTGGTCCGGATCACCGACCCGCAGCCCGGCGTGGCGGCCGCGCGGCTGCCGGACACCGACTGGGTCGTCCAGAACAGCTGGGTCGACCAGGCCGGCCACCGCCTCACCGACGGTGAGGAGGCGGCGATCATCAGGCAGGTGTACGGCGGCGCCGACGCGCTCTACAGCTCGGACGCCCGGGTGGAGAGCTTCATGATCGACCACGGTCTGCGGCACTACACCGAGTACCACCCGGACAGCAGCTTCTGGACGTTCCAGGCGATCGAGGCGGGCGGCTTCCTGGCGCTGGCCGTCGTGTTCCTGGCGGCGGCAGTGTGGCTGGTCCGCCGCAGCTGAACAGGGCGCCGGCGGTGCCGCAGCACGGCGTTCGTGGCGGCGCCGCCGTCGGCATAGGGTGCCGGTATGCGACTGGTCAAATTCACGCATGCCTGTGTCCGCCTCGACGACGGCGACCGCCGGTTGCTCGTCGACCCCGGCGAATGGGCCGAGACCGAAGCGTTCGACGGGGTGACCGACATCCTGGTCACCCACGAGCACGACGACCACGTCGACCTGGAGCGGATCGTGGAACTCGCCGCGAGCCGCCCGTTGCGTCTGCACGGCCCGGAGTCGGTGCGATCAATCGCGGACAAGGCCGGGATCGGCGACACGGTGACCGTGGTGACCGCCGGTGACGTGTTCGAGGTCGCCGGGTTCACCGTGACCGCGGTCGGTGGCCGGCACGCCGAGATCTACGACGGTCTCCCCGGCTGCCCGAACCTGGGCTACGTGGTCGACGGCGTCTACCACCCGGGCGACTCGTACTTCGTGCCGGACGTCCCGGTCCACACCCTGCTGGTGCCGGCCGCCGCACCGTGGGGCCGGCACCGCGAGGCGATCGAGATGACCCGGGCGATCGCCCCGGCCAGGGCGTTCCCGATCCACGACCGGGCCCTGTCGACCGACGTCGGCTACGGCAACTTCGACGCCTGGATGGGCATGAAGGGCGGCACCGACTACACCCGGATCCCCCTGGGCCAGTCGGTGACCCTGTAACCCGGACCGCGGCCGAGGCGGGCGGGTGCGAGGTCAGCGGGGGACGACTCGGCGCATCTCGCGGAGGGCCTGGCGGCGGACGTCGCCGGTGAGGGTGTCGACGTAAAGGCGGCCGTCGAGGTGGTCGGTCTCGTGCTGGAGGGCTCGCGCCAGGAAGCCGGTGCCCTCGATGACGAGCGCGTCGCCGTTCAGGTCGAAGCCGCTGGCCACGACGCTGTCGTAGCGCCGGGTCGAGTAGCCGAGGCCGGGCAGCGACAGGCAGCCCTCCTCGTCGGTCTGTTCGCCGGCGTGGCCGCTGAGCACCGGGTTGACCAGGTGGCCGACCACACCACCGACGTTGTAGGAGAAGACGCGCAGGCTGACGCCGATCTGCGGTGCGGCGACACCGGCCCGGCCGGGTTCGCGGACGGTGTCCTCCAGGTCGCGGACGAGTTCGCGCAGCTGCGGGCCGAAGTCGGTGACCTCGTCGGCGGGTGTACGCAGGACCGGGTCACCGAAAAGCCGGATGGGCCGTACTGTCATGCCCCAAAGGCTAACCGGTCATTACGCGGCGAAGAGGGTCGGGCGTTCGGTCAGCAGCATGTGGCGCAATTTGATCAGCGAGCGGCGGGTCTGCGACTTGACCACGGTGATCGGCACGTCCAGTTCGGCGGCCACTTGTTCCACACTGTGGTCGGCGAAGTAGCGCAGCATCACGATGGCCCGGTCGCGAACCGGGAGCCGGGCCAGGGCGTCGAGCAGGGTGAGCCGCAGTTCGGGGCTGATCGAGTAGGCGGGCTCACGCAACTCTCCGGACACGCTCTCGGTGGAGCTGCGGCGGCGCCGGTGGTCCAGATAGACCCGCAACAGGACCTTCTGGGCGTACGCCACCAGGTTGTCGCTGTCGACGGCCCGCTCCCAGCTCAGGAACAGTTTGGCCAGCGTGGTCTGGGTGAGGTCCTGGGCGAGGTGCCAGTCGCGGCAGAGCTGGTACGCGGTGCTGTGCAGACGGGCGCTGGTGAGGTGGGCGAAGGCCGTGAAGTCGGCCCGGACGGGCCGGATGGTGGCCCGGATCGGGGCGACCGGGTGGTCGAGAAGCTCAAGCATGTCCGCGATCTCGTCTCTCTGCCAGCCACCGGGCACGCAGGGTGCCACTGTGGACCGTCTCGGTGCCGCGCGGACGTCAAAGTACGCGCTCAACCCCCTGCTGTGGGGGCGGATGCCGACAGTGGCACGCAATCGGTAGAGACGGCTCGGAGATCGCTATGCGTGAGCTGTGCAGGTCAGCGGCCTCCGCGCAGCGCGGCGCGGACCGGGCCGGTCTTGGCGGCGGCTTCCTCCACTTCAGCGACCGGGTCGCTGTCGATGGTGATGCCACCGCCGGCCCAGACGTGGGCGCGGGAACCGTCGACGGCGACGGTCCGGATGGTCAGGCCGAGGTCGAGGTGGTCGTGGCCGATCCAGCCGAGCGCGCCCATGCTGACGCCGCGGCCGACCGGCTCGAGGGCGGCGATCCGGTCCAGGGCGGCGAGCTTGGGTGCGCCGGTGACGCTGCCGCCGGGGCAGACCGCCCGCAACAGGTCGGCGAGACCCACGCCGGGGTCCAGGTCCGCGGACACGACCGACTCCGCCTGCCACAGACCCGACCATTCTCGTACGGCGAACAACTCGTCCACCCGCACCGGCCCGGTCCCCGGGAGACGCGCGAGGTCGTTGCGCTCCAGGTCGACGATCATCACGTGTTCGGCGCGTTCCTTGACCGAGCCGAGCAGTTCCCGGCGCCCGGCGGCGGTGGCCGGGCGGGTGCCCTTGATCGGCCGGGTGACGACCCGCCCGTCCCGGACTTCGACGAGGGTCTCCGGGGAGGCGGTGGCGATGGCCCAGCCGTCCCCGGCCAGCACTCCGCCGTACCGGGCGCCGGCCAGCGCGGCGACCCGGCGCAGGGCGGGGCCGGGATCCCCGGTGTACGACGCCGACCCGTGCCCGACGATGTTGACCTGGTAGACGTCGCCGCGGGCGATGGCGGCCCGGACCTGTTCGACGGCGGCGGCGTGCTCGTCGCGGGTCCAGCTCTCCCGCCACGGCCCGAGGTTCCACGGCTGAGGGCGATCCGACGGGCGATCCGCCGATGGGTGGTCCGGCGACGGGTGCCACGGGTCACCGGACATGTCACCGGACGGTGTGACATCCCGGGCATGTCGGTAAACAACGGCGTATACATCAGGAATGCCGGGCACAGGAGAGCGCGATCCGATGACACCGCCTGCCATCACGGCCCCAGCATCGGCCGATACGTAGAGTGATGCTCCACAGATCTCGCCATCGCCGATCGTCCGGTATTTGTCACCCGTTCGGCCGAGGCTACGCACCGATAGTCCGTTGTCGGCAAGGAACTCCGCCACAAGCTCAGCAGGGTCATCGGGATCACCCTGATGCCATCGAAAGGCGCTTAACGCGTGGTGACGGGCGTGGCAGCCCGCCGGAGCACCCGGCGGACGGCCGATCGGAGGTAGCGGACAGTGGTCAACGACCGCTCCGGCGTGGAGCATGGGAACCGAGGATCCGCGAGCCGACGCCGTCACCGGGTTGAACCAGTGTCGTTCGATGTGAGGTAACGTTCGTCACCGCAATTGTGAACCTTCACACAGCCCCCAACCGGAGTAAACCGATGTGCCAGCACCTGATCACCTGCCCCCCAGCCGACGCCACCGACCGTGAGGCCGCACGCATCATCGCGACCTTCCAGGAGCAGGGATGGAGCCTGCTCTGCAACGGCGTCATCGTCTTCGAGGACACCGGTGAGCTGCTGCCCGACGGCACCACGATCGAGCCGCACCGCGGGCCGGCCGTGCACGCCCTGGCAGCCTGAGACACTTCACGACGCGCAACGCAGCGTAGTCAATCGAGGACCACGGAAGCAGCGCAGGCCGCGATCACCGACGACCGCGACCTGCGCAACGGGAAAAACTGAGCCTGGCGGTGCTCAGTCCTCAAAAGCTTCCGGCGACGGACAGGAACACACCAGATTCCGGTCGCCGAAGGCCCCGTCGATACGCCGAACCGGCGGCCAGTACTTCGCCGTCCGGTCCACGCCCTCCGGGAAACCGGCCACGGAGCGTGAATACGGGTGGGTCCACTCGTCAGCCGTCACCGCCGACGCCGTGTGCGGCGCGTTCGCCAGCGGGTTGTCACCCGCGGGCCACTCCCCCGCCGCAACCCTGTCGATCTCGCCCTTGATGGCGACCATCGCGGCGATGAACCGGTCCAGCTCGGCGAGATCCTCACTCTCGGTCGGCTCCACCATGAGCGTGCCGGCCACCGGGAACGACATCGTCGGCGCGTGGAACCCGTAGTCGATCAGCCGCTTCGCCACATCGTCCACGCTGACGCCGGTCGCCTTGGTGATCGGGCGCAGGTCGAGGATGCACTCGTGCGCGACCAGGCCGTTCTCCCCCGCGTACAGCACCGGGAAGTGCTCGCGCAGCCGGGCCGCGACATAGTTGGCCGCCAGCACCGCAGACGCGGTCGCCGCCGCCAGACCCTCCGGGCCCATCATCCGGATGTACGCCCACGAGATCGGCAGGATGCCCGCCGAACCGTGCGCCGCCGCCGACACCGCGTGGTGATCGCCCGGCTCGAGCGGGTCACCCGGCAGGAACTCGGCCAGATGCGCCCCGACCGCGACCGGGCCCACACCGGGACCGCCGCCGCCGTGCGGGATGCAGAACGTCTTGTGCAGGTTCAGGTGCGACACGTCGGCCCCGAACTTCCCCGGCCGGGCGTAGCCGACCAGCGCGTTCAGGTTCGCCCCGTCCACATACACCTGGCCACCGGCCTCGTGCACCTTCGCGCATAGGTCGGCGATGGAGGTCTCGTACACGCCGTGCGTCGACGGGTAGGTCACCATGATCGCGGAGAGCTGGTCACGGTGCTTCTCGATCTTGGCGTCCAGATCGGTGAGGTCGACGTTGCCATCGGCGTCACAGGCGACCACGACGACCCGCATGCCGGCCATCACCGC
Source organism: Actinoplanes sp. NPDC026670 (assembly GCF_040638175.1). Taxonomy (NCBI): domain Bacteria; kingdom Bacillati; phylum Actinomycetota; class Actinomycetes; order Micromonosporales; family Micromonosporaceae; genus Actinoplanes; species Actinoplanes sp. NPDC026670. The sequence continues at coordinate 105,226 of NZ_JBEZXU010000021.1, read as the reverse complement.
GCTGGCGGCGTTGGTGCCGTGCGCGCTCGACGGGATCAGGCAAACGTCACGGTGCTCGTCGCCACGGGACCGGTGGTAACCACGGATCGCCAGCAGGCCGGCCAGCTCACCCTGTGAACCAGCGTTCGGCTGGACGCTGACCGCGTCGTAACCGGTGATCTCGGCCAGCCAGGTCTCCAGCTGGGCGACCAGGTGCTCGTAGCCCTCGACCTGGTTACGCGGCGCGAACGGGTGAATGTTCGCGAACTCCGGCCAGGTGACCGCCTCCATCTCGGTGGTGGCGTTCAGCTTCATCGTGCACGAGCCCAGCGGGATCATGCCGCGGTCCAGCGCGTAGTCGCGGTCCGAGAGTTTACGCAGGTAGCGCAGCATGCTGGTCTCGGACTGGTGGGTGTTGAACACCGGGTGCGACAGGTAGCCGGTGCCGCGCTCCAGCCCGGCCGGGATCGCCTGCCCGTCGAGCGCGTCGGTCTCGACGACGACGTAGCTGCCGGCGACGGCCGTGCCGAAGGCGTCCCACACCCGCTGCAGGTGCACGTCGGTGGTCGTCTCGTCGCAGGAGACCGACACGTGGTCGGCGTCGACCTGGCGCAGGTCGATGCCGTACTTCGCGGCGTTGGCCACCACCGCCGACGCCTTGCCCGGCACGTGGGCCAGCACCGTGTCGAAGAAGCTGTCGTGGACCACGGTCAGGCCGTCGACGGTCCGCAGGCCGGCGGCCAGGCGGGCGGCGAGCCGGTGGGTGCGCTCGGCGATGGCCCGCAGGCCGGCCGGGCCGTGGTACACCGCGTACATACTCGCCATCACGGCCAGCAGCACCTGCGCGGTGCAGATGTTCGATGTCGCCTTCTCCCGGCGGATGTGCTGCTCACGGGTCTGCAGGGCGAGCCGGTAGGCCTGGTTGCCGTCGGCGTCCTTCGACACGCCGACCAGACGGCCGGGCAGCGACCGCTCCAGGCCGGCGCGCACCGCCAGGTAACCGGCGTGCGGGCCACCGAACCCGAGGGGCACGCCGAACCGCTGCGTGGTCCCGGCGGCGATGTCCACGCCGATCTCGCCCGGCGCCCGCAGCAGGGTGAGGGCCAGCAGGTCGGCCGCGACCGTCACCAGGGCGCCCTTGGCGTGCGCGGCCTCGACCAGGGCGGCGTGGTCACGCACCGCGCCGGATGCGCCCGGGTACTGCAGGTGCAGGCCGAAGAACTCGTCCGGCAGCTCGTCGCGGTCGACGTCGACGATCACCACGGAGATGCCCAGCGGCTCGGCCCGGGTCCGCAGCACCGACAGCGTCTGCGGGAACGTGTCGGCGTCCACCGCGTACACACTGCTCTTGCTCTTGGACGCGCGCCGCGCGAGCGTCATGGCCTCGGCGACCGCGGTGGCCTCGTCCAGCATCGACGCGTTCGCGGTGGTCAGCCCGGTCAGGTCGGTGACCATGGTCTGGAAGTTGAGCAGCGCCTCGAGGCGGCCCTGGCTGATCTCCGGCTGGTACGGCGTGTAGGCCGTGTACCACGCCGGGTTCTCCAGCACGTTCCGCTTGATCACCGCGGGCGTGTGGGTGTTGTAGTAGCCGAGCCCGATCATCGGGGTGGCCAGCACGTTGCGGCCGGCGATCGACCGCAGCTCGGCGATCGTCTGCTCCTCGGAGATCCCGGCCGGCAGCTCGAGGTCGCCGTGGAAACGGATCGACTCGGGGATCGCGGCGTCCATCAGTTGCTCGACCGAGCCGTACCCGATCGCTTTGAGCATCTGGGTCTGCTCGTCGGCGTCCGGGCCGATGTGCCGGGAAACGAACGGGGACGTCATTGGCGACTCCTGGCGTGAGAAGGTCAAGAAGCAACCTCCCCCTCTGTCATACCCAGACTGCGGCATTTCAGAGTTGCCAACCCGCGCGGTCCTTTTGCCTGAAAGTTTCCGGGGAGGATTTGCCTCTTCGGCGCCGCGTCAGCGGACTCTCCCGCGCTGGGAACCAACCTACCAGCGGGCATGGGGAAGATCGGGAGTCCTAGGGTGTGCGATGTGACGTACTTCCCTGCCGCCGACCGCTACGCCGACATGATCTACCGGCGTGCTGGTCGCAGCGGCCTCAAGCTCCCCGCCATCAGCCTGGGTCTCTGGCACAACTTCGGTGACGGCCGGCCCGCCGACCGGCAGGCCGACATCGTCCGCCGGGCCTTCGACCTCGGGGTGACGCACTTCGACCTGGCCAACAACTACGGGCCGCCGCCGGGCAGCGCCGAGACCAACTTCGGGCGCATCCTGGCCGCCGACTTCCGGGCGCACCGCGACGAGATGATCATCTCGACCAAGGCCGGCTACACCATGTGGGACGGGCCGTACGGCGACTGGGGCTCCCGAAAGTACCTGGTCTCGTCGCTGGACCAGTCCCTGCAGCGGATGGGCCTGGACTACGTCGACGTGTTCTACCACCACCGGCCCGACCCGGAGACCCCGCTCGAGGAGACGATGTCCGCGCTCGACGCGATCGTCCGCTCCGGCAAGGCCCTCTACGTCGGCATCAGCAACTACAAGAGCACCCAGGCCGCGCAGGCCGCCGGGATCCTGCGTGAGCTGGGCACACCGCTGCTGATCCACCAGCCGTCCTACTCGATCCTGAACCGGTGGATCGAGCACGACCGGCTGCTGGACACCCTCGAGGACGCCGGGGCCGGCTGCATCGCGTTCAGCCCGCTCCAGCAGGGTCTGCTCACCGACCGCTACCTGACCGGCATCCCGGACGACTCGCGGATCCGGACCAGCGTGTTCCTCAACGAGAGCGCCCTGGACAACAAGACCCTGGCCCGGCTGCACACGCTCAACGACATCGCCAAGCGGCGCGGGCAGACACTCGCCCAGCTGGCGCTGGCGTGGGCGCTGCGCGACCAGCGGATGACCAGCCTGATCATCGGCGCGTCGAGCGTGCCGCAGCTGGAGAACAACGTGGCCGCGCTGAACAACCTGGCCCTCGACCAGAGCGAGCTGGACGAAATCGACGCGACGGTGCTTGATCTGTAGCCGTATCCTGCGGCGTCATGATCGAGCTCGTTGAACGGCACACGGCCCTGGCGGTCGTGGTCGGCTCCCGCGCCTATGGACTGGACGGGCCGGAGTCGGACCACGACCGCCGGGGTGTGTTCGTGGCGCCGACCCGCGACTTCTGGACCCTCGACAAGCCGCCCACCCACCTGGACGGGCCGGCCGAGGAACAGTTCTCGTGGGAGATCGAGCGGTTCTGCACCCTCGCGCTCCAGGCCAACCCCACGGTGCTCGAAGTGCTGTGGTCGCCGCTGGTCTCATTCCGCAACGAGGACGGTGACGCTCTCGTCGGCGTGCGGGACGCGTTCCTCTCCCGGCGGGTCGCCGAGACCTACGGCAACTACGCGCGCGACCAGCTCGGCAAGGTCGCCAACCGGCACGAGAAGACCGGGGAGATCAACTTCAAACAAGCCATGCATATGGTACGGCTACTGATGGCCGGAGTTCACGTGCTACGTACCGGCGAGGTGCTCGTCGACGTCTCGGACCGGCGCGACGAGCTGCTGGCGATCAAGCGCGGCGAACGCCCCTGGGACGAGGTGTCCGCGTGGGCCGGCCGGCTCCAGGACGAACTCGCCGACGCGGCCGCCTCGACACGACTCCCCCAAGCCCCGGACCGGCCTGCTGTCGACCGGGTGCTGGTAGCCGTACGAGAAAGGAATCTCCGATGACCACCGTCGTGCCGGAGTGGGCCGCGGACGCCGCCGGCGACCTGCCCTATCCCTTGATCTTCGCGACGGTGAGCGGCGCGCACCTGTACGGTTTCGCCTCCGTCGACTCGGACCTGGACCTGCGCGCCTCGCACGTCCTGCCGGCGCGCGAGGTGGTCGGCCTGCGCACCGGCCCGGACACGCTGGAGCGCTCCGGCATCCGCGACGGTGTCGAGCTCGACGTGGTCAGCCACGACCTGCGCAAGTTCGCGAAGCTGCTGAACAGCCGCAACGGCTACGTCCTGGAGCAGCTGGTCTCGCCGCTGGTGGTGGTGACCTCGCCGCTGCACGCCGCCCTCAAGGACCTCGCCCCACGGATGATCACCAGCGGACACGCGCACCATTACCTGGGGTTCTCGCACAGCCAGCAGCAGCTCTACCACAACACCGGCCGGATCAAGCCGGCCCTGTACACGCTGCGGGTGCTGCTGACCGGCATCCACCTGATGCGCACCGGCGAGGTGGTCTGCGACCTGGGCGTGCTCGGTCAGAAGATCGCCTACGTCCCGGAGCTGATCGCCGCCAAACGCGAAGCCGAACACGGCCCGATGCCGGCCCGCGCGGCGGCCTACCTGGCCGCCGACATCCCGGCGCTGCGGGCCGAACTCGAGGAGGCCCGGGACCGGAGCAACCTCCCCCAGTACGCCGACCCGGCCGCCGTCGACACCCTCCACGACCTGGTCGTCCAGACACGACTCGCGCAGCGCTGAGGCCCGGGCGGCGATCCGGCGGCCGCCGTGGAAGGATCGGAGCATGGAGTACCGGTACGTCGGGGGCAGCGGGCTTCGGGTCAGCGAGCTGTGCCTCGGGACGATGACGTTCGGCAATGAGGCGGATGAGACCGCCTCCCACGCGATCCTCGATCGGTATGTCGAGGCGGGCGGTGATTTCATCGACACCGCCGACGTGTACGCGGGCGGCGTCTCCGAGGAGATCATCGGGCGCTGGCTGGCGGGGCGGCGGCGTGACTCGCTGGTGATCGCGACCAAGGGGTTCTGGGCGACCGGCGACGCCGGCAACGACCACGGCGGCGGCCGTAAGCACCTCATCTCGGCGGTCGAGGCGAGCCTGCGGCGGCTCGGCACCGACCACATCGACCTGTACCAGCTGCACTGCTTCGACGAGACCACACCCGTCGAGGAGACCCTGTCGACGCTGGACACGCTCGTGCGTACCGGAAAGGTCAGGCATCTCGGGGTTTCGAACTATGCGGCGTGGCAGTTGCAGAAATCGGTGGACGTGGCCCGGTTCCGTGGGTGGGAGCCGTTCGTGGCCGCGCAGCCGCTCTACAACCTGATCGACCGGGAGATCGAGACCGAGTTCGTGCCGGTCTGCCGCAACGAGGGCGTCGGGATCATCCCGTGGTCGCCGTTGCGGGGTGGCTGGCTGTCCGGCAAGTACCGGCGCGGCATGACGTCGGCGCCGGCCGGCAGCCGGTGGGACGGCGACAAGCAGCCGTGGCTCGGCAACTGGCAGGACAGCGTCGACGAGCGCGTGTGGGCGGTCACCGACGCGCTGCTCGACGTCGCGTCCACGGTCGGGCGCACGCCGGCCCAGGTGGCGCTGCGCTGGCTGTCACAGCGGCCCGGGGTGACCGCCCCGATCATCGGCGCCCGTTCGGTCGAGCAGCTCGCCGACAATCTGGGCGCGGCCGGCTGGAGCCTCGACGACAAGCACCTGGAGCAGCTGACCTCGGCCGGGGAGCAGCCGCTGCCGTACCCGCACGCCTACCTGGCCCGGTCCCCGCGGCGCCGGCCGTGAAAACGATCACCACCCGCGAGTGGGACGCCGGGGCCGGCAAGGAGAAACGGCACGAGGGCGTCCAGTTCTCCGGTCTCGACCTGTGCGAGACCGACCTGGAGGGCATCGAGTTCTCCGAGTGCGTGTTCCGCGACGGCCGGTTCAACTGCGCGCAGGCCGTCGACGTGGCGTTCCTGAACTGCCGGTTCGTGAACTGCAACTTCTTCGACGCGACGTTCACCAACTGCAAGGCGGTCGGCAGCGGATTCGAGGGCTGCTCGTTCGACCTGACCACGGTCGACGGCGGGGACTGGTCGTTCATCGTGCTGCCCCGCGCCGACCTGGGCAGCGCCACGTTCACCGGAGTGCGGATGCGCGAGGCCGACCTGACCGGGGTCCGGGCCCGCAACGGCACGATGCGCGGCCTGGACCTGTCGGCGGCCCAGCTGACCGGCGCCGACTTCACCAGCTGCGACCTGCGCGGCACGGACCTGGAGGCCTTCGACCCGCGCACGGTCGAGATGCGCAACGCCGTGATCACCGCCGACCAGGCGGTGACCCTGGCGATGTCGCTGGGCCTCCAGATCCGCGACGCCTGACCCGATCAGTGGCAGTGCCCGTCCCGGCCGAGCGTCTTCTCGACCGTCACTCCGGGGCGGGTCCACTGCGGGGTGGGACGGCCGGTCCCCTCCCAGGTCGGTTCGCCGTCGACGTCGGTACGCCAGTACCAGCACGGCCCGTGCCCGTCCGGGATGCCCTGCCACGCCTCACCACGGCCGTTGACGGTCATGTCGAGCAGCGCGAACGTCGGGTTGGCCGGCTCGGTCCCGCGCCCGGTGGTGGAGTAGGTGAGGAACACCCGATCGCCGTCGCGGAGGAAGCAGGAGAACTGCCCCATCTCCCCGCCGACCGGCGCCGGGGTGTCCCGCACCGAATACCAGGGCTGGGTGTAGCCCATGAACTCGGTGAACGCCGCCACCTCCGGCCAGCGCCCGGTGGTCACGAACGCGAACGACACCCCACGGGCATTGAGGTAGACGGCGTCCTTCAGATTCCAGGCCGCATAGGTGCAGCCCTCGCACTGCCCCTGGTGCGGCGCGCCGTCGTACCACATGTGCTGATAGATGATGAGTTCGTCACGCCCTTGGAAGAGCTCGGTGAACGGCACGGCCCCGTCCGGCCCGACAACCTCGATCCCCGGCTCGACCTCGACCATCGGCAGCTCACGCCGGGCCGCGGCGATCGCGTCGCCCTCCCGGGTGTGCGCCTTCTCCCGGATCAGCAGTTCGTCACGGGCGGCCTGCCAGGTCGCCATGTCAGCAACAGTCATACCGGGGTAGACCGGTGGGCGGTTCGGAACTCATCGCTCCGCGGTTACGCTGTTGGCATGTCTGTGAGTGCCGCCCCCGTTACACACCTCGCCCGGCCGCACCGGCCGGTGGTCGTGGCGGGGACCCTCGGCGAGTTGTGCGGGCCGACCTCCGGGTTCGCCGAGCTGCCGCTGCGCCTGTGGTGGCACCCGCAGCGGGCCTTCGACCTGAGCCAGCACACCATGCTCCTGTGGATGTATGAGAACGTGCTCCGCGAGGCCATCCGCATCGACGAGCTGCGCAACCACCTCGACGGCCCGACGCTGGTGCGGGTGTGGCCGGAGCTCAACCTGCCCCGCGGTGTCCGCGCCGCCTGGGAGGCCCGCCACCCGCGGCTGCGCCTGCGCGCCACCGCGTGAGCGTCGACGACTTCTACCGCGACGTCGCCCGGATCGCTCTGGCAGTCGCCGACAAACACGGTTTCGTCCTCGGTGGCGGGGTCGCGTGGCTGGTCAACGGCCTGGTCGCCCGCCCCACCGAAGACCTCGACCTGTTCACCGACACGGCCGGCGGGGTGGCGGCGGCCGCCGGTGAGGTCACGTCGGCGCTGACCGAGGCCGGTTACCGGGTGGTCCGGGAGGACGCCGACGAGCTGTTCGCCGGCATGGACGCCGACATCCAGGAGTTCCTGGTCGCCGGCGAGCACCGCGCCCTGCGTCTCACGCTGTGCCGCCTGGACCGGCACCGCGCGCCGGTGGTGATGGACGTCGGCCCGGTCATGCACCTCGACGACCTGGTCGCCACGAAGGTCGCCGCCCTGGTCAACAGGCGTGAGGTCCGCGACTACATCGACGTCGCGTCCGCGCTGGAACGCTATCCGCTGGCCCGGATCCTCGAACTCGCCCACGCCGCCGACCCGGCTCTCGACCCGGAGGACATCGCCGACGCCGGCCGCTACCTGGACCGGCTCGACGACGCCAGGTTCGTCCTCTACGGCCTGGACCGGCCCGCGATCGATGCCCTCCGCAGCCGCCTGAAGGACTGGCCCCGCACGTGAGGCTCACCGGAATCCTGGTGCCCGGCCGCCTCTACTCGACCGCGGGCACCCTGTTCGACCTCGCCGACTTCATCCTCACCGGCCACGGCGACGCGGCCGAGCACGTGACCTGGCTGGCGCCCGAGGGCCTCCGCGACATCGATCCGGAGCCGTTCGTCCGGGTCCACGTCGAGGCCGCCCTGCACCGCATTGACAAGTCGACGCGTCCGATTCTGATCGCCAAGTCGCTGGGCACGCGGGCGGCCGCCCTCGCCGCCGAACGGTCCCTGCCCGCCATCTGGCTCACCCCGCTGCTGAGCGACCCGGTGGTCACCGCCGCGATCACCGCCGGCCCGGCGCCGGCCCTGCTGATCGGCGGCACCGGCGACCGTTTCTGGGACTCCGGCACGGCGCGGGCCACCGGCAAGCCGTTCGTCGAGATCGCCGGCGCCGACCACGCCCTCCGCGTTCCGGGAACGGTCCGCGACTACACCACCGCACTAGAAAAAATCGCGACGAACATAGAGCAATTCCTGGATTTTGTACGCTCGGAGCAGCCGACAAACGCAACCTTCACCGTCCCCGGAAGCCCGCGCGACGTCCGTTAGCCCCAGAACCATTGAAACGATCGGTCACCGCCTATCGCTGATAATGTGCCGGGGTGACGATTTCACCGTCCTCGAGGGCCGTCCAGCAGTATGCGACCACCTCCGGAAACCTGACCGCCCGGATGGCGATCCACAGTTTCAGCACGAACCCGCAGCACTGGTTCGATTTCGTGGCCGCCCGCCTGCCCGCCACCGGTGACGTGCTGGAGGTCGGCGCCGGCACCGGCAAGCTGTGGTCGCACGTGGACCGGAGCCGGATGCGCCTGACCCTGACCGATTTCTCCGAGGCCATGTGCGCCCATCTGCGCACCGTCGACGACGCCACGGTCCACCGGTGCGACGCGGCCGGCCTGCCGTTCGCCCCCGCCAGCTTCGACACGGTGGTCGCCAACCACATGCTCTACCACCTGGACGACCCGGCCGCGGCCCTGCGCGAGTTCGCCCGCGTGCTGCGCCCCGGCGGCCGCCTGCTCGCCGCCGTCAACGGCCGCGACCACATGGCCGAGCTGCTGGCGCTGGGCCCACTGATCGGCCGCCCCGACCTGACCCTGTCCGCGGCTCGCAACGACGTCACCGCCGAATCCGTCCCGCACCTGGTGGCCTCACACTTCACCGGCGTCACCGTCGAGCGCTACCCCAGCGACCTTTCGGTTCCTTCTCCCGACCCGGTCCTGGCGTTCCTGTCCAGCATCGCGGCGACCCCGCTGACCCCAGCCGAGGAGGCCGCCGCCCGAGCCTTGGTCGAGGCCCGAATCGCCACCGACGGCACCTTCCACATCCACAAACACACAGTCCTGATAACCGCCGACCGCTAGAGAGCTTTCCAGGCAGAGGCCCGAAATCACCTGCTGATCTTGTGGAGTTCGGACTCCGCCAGGTGTGCCCTTGCGCCGGAAGTCAACCAGATCTGTGCGCGGGCATGCGCAGACCTCGGCTCCGGATGCTCTCTAGGCACCCTCGCATCCGGGGTCCGCGTTCCTGCCGCGATCTGAGATGAAGGGAGGCGGCCGGCCGCCTGTCCAGCAGTCGATCAACGAGACAGCGGAAGCGCGACTGTTTTCCACTCCATCAAGCAACCCGAGGCCCGATTCACGTGTTTCCTACGCCCGGTCATGGCGCCGAAGCCGCGGCCCACAACATCCACCTATTCCGAACACCGCACCCATTTCGATCCTGCCGGACGCCGCACCCATTTCGATCCTGCCGGACGCCGCACCCATTTCGATCCTGCCGGACGCTGCACCCATTTCGATCCCGCCGGACGCCGCTCCCCCGTTTCGATCTTGCACGAATATGCACCCTCGAGCCGATCTTGCAGCCATTTCCAGACCCCGACGGGAAGAATGCTGCAAGATCCGCCTCGCGAAATGGTTCTTGCAGGGAAAACCACACCCAGACGTGAAAACACGTGCAAGATCGCAGGCAGCAAGAAGAATCGTGCAAGATCCACGAACCGTCGCCGCCGATTGCCGAACGGCGACGCCCCCACCCGCAGGCAAAGGGCAACGCCGCCACCCGTTGACGCGCGATTACGCCGCTTGCCACAGGAGCGGTAAGCCGTTCGCTACGGACGCACGGTGATCCGCTCGCGGGACTGTCCGATCGATGGTGGATCACGTCCGGCTGGTCGTGGCCGTTGTCTCGGCGCCTGCATGACAGCGGTGACGACCAGCCCGGCACGATCGGCAGCGGCGCCGGCCGCCCGGGATCGGACAGTCCCCACTCGCTACCGGAGCGGTTATGTCGCGCATTACGGAGCTCGCGGAGCCGCCGCCTACCCCGCCCGCCCGCGATCTTGTTGATTTCGGTCACGCCCGTCTCGCAGAACTCCACAAGTCTTCCGGGGCGCTTCGTGCCTGCCCCGGATGGGGAAACGGCTGTGGGCAGGCGTCATCGCGCCCTTACGCCCCGCGAGATCGGGCGAGCCTCGCACCATGGCCACAGCCACCTGCAGCTTCGCCCGGGCCGGGCTTTGTTTCCTATCCAGATCGGCAGGAGCGACGGGCCGCAACCTCGAGTTCACGCTGCACATGATCGGCCGGTGGGCATAGCTGCGCTGCGCAGAAAGCGCGCTGATGCCGCGGGGCGGCCCCGCCCCGCGGCATCGGCTTGCCGACGTCAGGCGACGGTGAGTGCCGTGTCGTCGATGGCGAACGTCGTCTTCAGCGAGGAGTCCTCGGTCCCGGTGAAGGTGAGGGTGATGGTCTGCCCGGCGTAGGCGGCCAGGTTGTACGTGCGCAGCGTGTACGCGCTGGGGTTGAGGTTGGAGAAGGTGCCCAGGGTGGTGGAGCCGACCTTCACGGTGAGCTTGTCGTACTGGGTGCTGGTGGTCGTCTCCGACGTGACGATCTTCAGGTAGAACGTCAGCGTGTAGGAGCTGCAGCCGGTGGGCAGGGTGACCGACTGGGACAGCGTGTCGGTGTGGGTCGAACCGTAGCCGCCGAGCTTCGCGTTACGGGTGCCGGTGCGCGGGGCCGCGTCGCCGGTGTTCGCGGCGACCACCCCGGTCGTGGCGGTCCACGGGGTCGTCGCGGTCTCGAAGCCGTTGTTGCCGAGCTTCTGGCCGGCACCGGTGCACGTACCGGTCCCGTTGACGGTCAGCGTGTAGGAAGCGGTCCGGGTCACCGAACCCGTCCCGGTTACGGTGATCGTGTAGGAACCGGCCGCGGCCGCCGTCGTGGTGGCAACGGTCATGGTCGACGTCCCGCCGGAGGTGACCGACGCCGGACTGAAGCTCACCGACACGCCGGTCGGCGCACCCGAGCTGGTCAGCGCGACGGTCTGCGCGCTGCCCGCGGTGGTGGCGGTGCTCACGGTCGCGGTCGCCGAGGAGCCCGCATTCACCGAGCCGGTGTTCGGGCTGAGCGACACCGAGAAGTCGTTCGTGGTCGACGTGGCCGTGGTGAGGTTCCACGCGGCGTACAACTCGGCGTTGCCCCAGCGGGCCAGCGACGTCGCGTTGATGTTCGACGGGTAGGTGTCGCAGGCCTTGTGGTAGCACGGGTCGTAGGCCGCCCCGGCAGTCCCGCCCCACTTGGTCACCTGGGCGCTGGTCTTGGTGTAGCTGGCCCCGGTCGAGTTGATCGACGACGGGATGCCGGCGTTCCGGAACGAGCCGTCGTCGCTGCAACACTCGGTCGACGTCTCGGTGGGCACGCTGATCGAGGTGAAGTACTCACGCAGCTTCACGGCCACGGCGTCGGTTCCGGTCACGAAGTAGCCGCCGTTGGTGGAGGCGATCATGTCGAACGTGCCGTACGCCTTGATCGCGCTCTTCTGGGCGGTGGTCAGCGAGTTGACGTAGAACTTGGAGCCGATCAGCCCCTGTTCCTCGCCGGCCCACCAGCCGAACCTCAGGTGGTTCGTCATGGTCGGGTTGTTCGCGGCCAGTTGTAGTGCGGCTTCGAGCAGGGTGGCCGTACCAGATCCGTCGTCGTTGATGCCCGGACCGGCGGAGACGCCGTCGGAGTGCGCTCCGAACATGTAGGTGTTGTTGGTGTCGCCGCCCGGCCAGTCGGCGATGATGTTCTTCGCGGAGCCGCTGCACGTGGTGCAGGTCTGCACGGTGACGGTGTACCCGGCCGCCTGCAGCTTCTGCTGCAGGTAGGTCGTCGTCGCGGTGTGCCCGGCCGTGCCGGTGGCCCGGTTGCCCCCGTTGCTGGTGGCGAAGTTCTGCAGCTGCTGGAGGTGGGCGTTGACGTTGTTGACGTCCACGGTCGGCGCGGCCGCGAGAGCCGCCGGCGCGACGGCGCCGGAGGGTCGCGAGGTGGTCGACGCCGAAGCAGGCAGGGTGCTGAGCGCCAGCGTCGTCACCGCGATAACAGCTAGGGCAGGTCCTGCCGTCACCGTTCTGAGTCTCATGGGGGGTTCCTAGGGTCGAGGCCGATTCATGGCTGGCCGTAGAACAACAGGAACCCGACGCCCGCACAAGATATCGAAACATCTATATCTCTTGGCCGGGCTCGCGGATATCCGGTGGGAAACTAAGGTCAAGGGATGTCGAAGGTACGGGTACACAACCTCGCGGTTTCTCTGGACGGTTTCGCCACCGGCGACGGGCAGACCCTGGAAGCGCCGTTCGGGCATGCCGGTGTGCGGCTCATGGAGTGGTTCTTCCCGACCCGCGCGTTCCAGTCGATGAACGGCAAGGACGCCGGCAGCGAAGGAGTCGACAACGCGTACGCCGCGGCGTGGGGTCCCGGCATCGGTGCCGAGATCATGGGGCGCAACAAGTTCGGGCCGCAGCGCGGACCGTGGCCGGACGAGGAGTGGAAGGGCTGGTGGGGTGACAACCCGCCGTTCCACACCCCGGTGTTCGTGATGACCCATCACCCGCGGCCGACCCTGGAGATGGAGGGTGGCAACACGTTCCATTTCGTCGACGCGAGCCCGGCTGAGGTGCTCGCCCAGGCCCGTGCGGCGGCCGGCGGGCTGGACGTGCGGATCGGGGGCGGGCCGAGCACCGTCCGCCAGTTCCTCGCCGCCGACCTGATCGACCACATGCATGTCGCTCTGGTGCCGATCGTTCTCGGTCGTGGGGTTCGCCTCTGGGACGGCCTGGAGAGTCTGGAGAGCAGGTTCACCATCGAGTCGGTGACCTCGCCGAGCGGCGTCACCCACTTGACTTTCACCCGGCGGTAGACCTGGCTGATCGAATGAAACTCGGGCTGTACGGGCTGCACCGCGACCGCAATATCGACCCCGCGACCCTGGCGAGGCGGGCCAGGATGGCCGAGGACGCCGGTTTCGAGTCGCTGTGGGTCGGTGATCACATCGCGCTGCCCGCCGGTGAGGGCAATCCGCCCCGGCTGGAGGCGATGGTCGCGCTGACCTATCTCGCGGCGGTGACCAGCCGGGTCCGCCTCGGAGTCGGCCTGATCGTGCTCCCCCAGCGCCAGCCGGTGCTGCTGGCCAAGCAGGTCGCCTCGCTGGACGTGCTGTCCGGCGGGCGGCTGACCGTCGCGGTGGGCGCCGGTTACGTCGAGCCGGAGCTCAACGCGATGGGTGTGACGCTGGCCGAGCGGGGCGCACGCACCGACGAATACCTGGACGTGATGCGCGCGCTGTGGTCTGCCGAGCCCGCGTTCGACGGCCGGTTCGTGGCGTACTCGGGTGTCGTCCAGCATCCGTCGCCGGTCCAGCGGCCCCACCCGCCGATCGTGGTCGGTGGCCATTCGCCCGCCGCCTACCGCCGGGCGGTCCGGCACGGCGACGGATGGTACGGGTGGGGCCTCGAACCCGACGAGGTCGCGCAGACGCTGGGCATCCTGGCCGAGACGGCCCGCCGTGCGGAACGGTCGGCGGACCGCGGCGAGCTGGAGATCACCATCACCCCGCCCGGACCGCCCGATCTGGACACCGTCCGCCGGTATGCCGACGCGGGCGTGGACCGGCTCATCATCGAACTGGAGGGCATCGACGACGACAAGGTCGACGCCCTGATCACCTCGGTCGGGGACGACCTGCTGGGTCGGATCTGACACGGAATCCTCCGAACGTAGGAACGGTCGGTCACGATCGGGATCGCCGCGCTCGTGGTTGCCGGTGGCGGCGGACGGGTGGCCGCGCTGTTCTCGTCGGGGCCACGGGCCGCCGCAGCGAACCTCGCGAACTCAGGCCCGGGTCACCGCATGGGTGACGGCCTCGGTGAGGTGTCGGCGCGCGTCGTCGGATGGTCGGCCGCAGTCGATCGTCAGCTGCTCCCACACCGGGACCGATGTCATCGTCCAGGCCAGATCGGCGGCGGCGACCGGATCGAGGCCGGGTCGCAGGCGGCCGGTGGCCGCGAGGCGCCCTGTGGCGTGACGGAAGCCCCTGCGCAACTCGCCCATACGGTCGACCCAGGCGCCCCTGGCGTCTGAATCGTCACTGCGGGACGCCAGCAGCGCCGAGGCGACCGGATGGATCGTCTCGACATAGTGCAACCACTCCAACACGAACGCCTCAAACGCCTGGACCGGGTCCTCGTGGCGAAGAGCCTGCTCGCAACGATCGTGGATGCCGGCCTGCTCGTCCATCTGCCGGACGACGGCCACGAAGAGGCTGGCCCGTGAGGTGAAGTGCAGGTAGACCGCCTGGCGGGAGACGCCAGCGGCACGGGCGACGTCGGCCATGGCTATGCCGGCGCCGCGCTCGGCGACGAGGTGACGGGTGACTTCGAGGAGGCGGAGCCGCGTGCTTGACACGTGTAAAGCTTACCTCTAGCTTTACACGTGTCAAGCACGGTTCCACCTTGGAGGATCGATGAGGGACTCTCATCCTGCGGAGGCCGCCGCCCGAGCGGCGATGGCCGCCGTCACCGCCGACGACCGCGACACCTGGCTGTCCTGCTATGCCGACGATGCGGTGCTGCATGATCCGGTCGGCGGCTCGCCACTGGACCCGGAGGGCGACGGCATCCGGGGGCGCGACCGGCTCGCCCGTTTCTGGGAGCAGGCCGTCGCGCCGCAACGGATCCGCTTCGACGTCGCCGCGGTGCACGCCGCCGGCGACGAGGCCGCTGTCATCGCCACCGTCACCACAACGTTCCCCCACGGGCTCATCACGTCCTACGACGGCGTCTTCGTCTACCGGGTCGACGCCGACAGCCGGATCGTCTCGATGCGTGGGTATTGGGATGTGCAGCGATTCCTGTCGTCGCTCGGCGCCTGATGGTGGCCTTCCACGACACCCGCGCCTTCTACGACGGCCTGGCCCCCACCTACGATCAGATCTACAGCGACTGGGAGGGTGCCATCGCCCGCCAGGCCGCGGCCCTGGACCGGGTCATCCGGCGATCACTCGGCACCGGCACGCTCCGTGTGCTCGACTGCGCCTGCGGCATCGGCACCCAGCTCATCGGCCTGGCCGCCCTCGGATACCAGATGTCCGGCGGTGACCTCAGCCCGGCCGCGGTGGCCCGTGCCACCGCCGAGTGCGAGACCCGCGACCTGATCGCTGACATCGTGGCAGCCGACATGCGGCACCTGCCGCACCAGGACGAGACCTTCGACGCCGTCGTCTGCGCCGACAACGCCCTCCCGCACCTACTCACCGACGAAGACGTCCTGCAGGCGCTGCACGAGATGCGGCGGGTCGCCCGCCCCGGCGCCGTGATCCTGGTGACCACCCGCGACTACGACTCCATCATCGCCGACCGCCCGGCGACCGCACCCGTCCAACGCAGTGGGGTCTCCGGCCGGCGCGTGGTGACCACTCAGCTCTGGGACTGGCATCCAGGCTCTGCCGTTTACGACCTCACCCACCTACAGGTCAGCGAGACATCACCGGGGCAGTGGGCGACGACGGCCAGGATGGCGACCTACCGCGCGTGGACACGCTCCGAACTGTCCGACCTCGCACGAGCCGCCGGGATGACAGACGTCCACTGGGCGACCGGCACCGAGACCGGATTCTTCCAGCCCATCATGATCGGCAGCCCATCATGATCGGCAGCCCATGACGACCGCGGCCCGAGACCGGCCACCCAAACCGGATTCGCCCAGCCCATGACAACCGGCAGCCCATGATGCCCACCGCCCGAGACCGAGCGGCCAGCGCCGTGACCGGGTTCTTCCAATCCCTGATGATCAGCTGTCCGAGGCAGGTAAGGGAATGCAGCATCAGCGGCAACGACGGCCGGGAAGGCCGATGATCAACGCACCGCCGACCGTGAGGTGCAGGCCCAGCAGGGCCAGACGGGTGCCGAGGTCGGTGCCGCTGAGTGGCCCGGCCAGCGAGATCAGCAGGGCGATCGAGGCGATGATCCGGTAGATGCGGGCCGGATGGCGGACGGTGCGTTCCAGGACCGCCAGCAGCGCCCAGGCCGCGGCCCCGGCGAGAAGCGCGGTGACCACCACCGCGAGCGGGCCGACCTGCTGGATCGTGTCGCCCTGGCGGACGGTGAGCGCGATGTCGCCCCAGCTGTCGACTGCCCAGAGCAACAGGGCGCTGGCCGCGCCGATCACGACGGTCGCCGCGCGGCCGCGACGGCGAGTGGAAGCGCGAGCGGTGCGGGTGTTGTCCGCCGCACGGCCGCGACGGCGAGTGGAAGGGGGAACGGTGCGGGTGTTGTTCGTCATGAGGCGAGATTGGCGGCTGCGGGGCGGTGCCCACATCGGGCCGGAGACTGCGCGCCACCAACTTTGGATGGTGTCGGCGGGCCGGCTGGCCTGGTTAGCCTCGCCGGGTGAACGGAAGAGTGTGGGGATTCGCGGTTCTGATCGGCGGCTCCGGCCTGCTGATCGTGGCCAGCGTCGCCGGGCGGTGGAGCAGCGACCCCACGGATCCGCTGCTCAAGCTGGATGTCGCGGTCGGGCTGCTGGCCTGGCTGCTGACGCCGCTGCTGGTCCGGTGGCCGGTCGTCGGGACCGCCGCGCTCACCGTCCTGGCGGTGCTGTCGCCGGCGGCCACACCACCGGCCACGATGGGCGCGCTACAGGTGGCGCGGCGGCGGGACCGGACGGCCGCGATCGCCGTCTCGGTCGGCGGGATCGCCGCGCATGCGGTTCAGGGGGCGTGGCGACAGAACGGCGGCATGTCGTACGGCTGGTGGCTGGCCCTGGTGACGATCGCCTACGGGGCGCTGCTCGGCTGGGGTCTGTGGGCGCGGGCCCGGGAGGCGCTGATCCGCACCCTGGAGGAGCGGGCGCAGCGGGCCGAGGCCGAGCAGGGCCGCCGGGTCGCCGAGGCGCGCATGCTGGAGCGGCGGCGGATCGCCCGGGAGATGCACGACGTGCTGGCGCATCGACTGTCATTGCTGGCGACGTTCGCGGGGGCGATGGAGTTCCGGCCGGACGCCCCGCCGGAGCAGATGTCCCGGGCGGCCGGGGTGGTACGCAGCGGGGTGCACCAGGCCCTCGAAGAGTTGCGGGAGGTGATCTCGCTGCTGCGCGACGACGAGGACGGTGACGGCGTTCACCCGCAGCCGGTGCTCGCCGACCTGCCGCGGCTGGTCGCCGAGTCGCGGGCGGCCGGCACCGAGGTGCTGCTGCACGAGGCGGTCGACGACCCGGCGGAGGCACCGCCGACCGTCGCGCGGACCGCATACCGGGTGGTGCAGGAGGGTCTGACGAACGCCCGCAAACACGCTGCCGGGCAGATCGTGCGGGTGACGGTCACCGGAGGCCCGGGCGCGGGCCTCGAAGTGGAGGTCCGGAATCCGGTGGCGGTCCGGGGCGCCCGGCCAGCCGGCGAGACCGCCACAGGCGCACCGCCGAAAGGTGGCGCCGACCTGACGGCTACACCGAAAGGCGGCACCGCACCAGGAGCGTCATCGAAGGGTGGCGCCGACCCGAAGGCGCCGAAGGGTGGCACCGACCCGAAGGCGCCGAAGGGTGGCACCGCACCAGGAGCGTTACCGAAGGGCGGCACCGCAGCAGGCGCATTACCGAATGGTGGCGCAGAACCAGGCGCGTCGCCGAACGGCGGCACCGGCCCGAGGGGTGGCACCGGCCCGAGGGGTGACACCGGCCCGAGGGGTGACACCGGCCCGAGGGGTGACACCGGCCCGAGGGGTGACACCGGCCCGAGGGGTGACACCGGCCCGAGGGGTGGCACCGGAGCAGGCGCGTTACCGAAAGCCGGCGCCGCATCAGGCACGTTGCGGGAAGGTGGCGCCGGACTGGTCGGGCTGACCGAGCGGGTGCACCTGGCTGGTGGGACCCTCGACCATCATCAGGCTGACGGCGAGTTCCGGCTGCACGCGTCGATACCATGGCCCGCGTGAGCACCCGGCCGGTCCGTGTCCTGGTCGTCGACGACGACGCGCTGGTGCGTGCCGGGCTGACGATGATGCTCGACGGCGCGCCCGGCATCGCGGTCGTCGGTGAGGCGTCCGACGGCGACCAGGTGCCGGCCGCCCTCGACGCGCACGCGCCGGACGTGGTGCTGATGGATGTGCGGATGCCCCGCGTCGACGGGATCACCGCGACGAAACGGCTCCGGGCCCGGCCGCGGCCGCCGGAGGTGATCGTGCTGACCACTTTCGACACCGACGAGAACATCCTGCACGCGCTGCGCGCCGGGGCCAGCGGCTTCCTGCTGAAGGACACCCCGCCGGCCCGGATCGCCGAGGCGGTCCGCCAGGTGGCCGCCGGAGAGCCGATCCTGTCACCCCGGATCACCAGGCGCCTGATGGATCGGGTGGCCGTGCAGGCGGGAGCATACGCACAGGCCAGGGCCACCCTGGCGGCGCTCAGCCCACGCGAGAGAGACGTGGTCGTGGCGATCGGTCAGGGGCACGGCAACGCGGAGATCGGCACCGAACTGGACATGACCCTGGCCACCGTGAAAAGCCACGTGTCACACATCCTGACCAAACTGGACCTGGACAACCGCACCCAGATCGCGCTGCTGGCCCACGACGCGGGCCTGACATGAGCCCTCAGCCGGTTTCCCGGCCGCCGGGCTTCAGCCGAGGTCGTAGCCGACGGGTGGGCCGGTGCGTTCCCAACGGACGCCGATGACGGTGCGGGTGCGGCCGTCGGCGGTCACCCGGGCGCCCGGTGGATCGCCCTCGTACGGCTCGACCAGCACCGCGTCCAGGATGTGCCGGGCTCCGTCCACCGAACCGCGCAGGCTGGTGGAGCGCAGCACCCGGCCGAGTGTGATCGCCGCGTCGCGCAGCCGGCGGTCGGTCCCGGACTCGAAGGCGGCCAGGGCGGCGTCGACGCGGGCCCACAGCCGCCACCGGTCGCCGTCGAGCAGCAGGCGGGCGGCCCGGTCGACGGCCGCGACCGTGATGTCGACGGCTGATTCCTCCCCCAGCTCGGCGGCCCACGCCAGCTCGTCGGCGGGCGGCAGCAGCTCGGGCGACTCGTGCTGGATCACCGCGTACAGCATCCCGAGGACCGTCTCGCGAGCCTCGCCCACGTAGAGCGGCCCGAACGACCGCATCGGCGGGAACCGCCGGACCAGATGCGCGGCCCGGCCCAGCGGAAGATCCGCCGCGAGCCGGGTGTCCGTCACCCGGGCGTGGAAGGTGCGCTGTTCGCGGGCAGCGAAAATCCAGCTCCGATGTTCGTCGTCACGTGAGGCGGCGAGCAGCCGCGCGGCGACCGAGTAGGGCACGCCGAGCTGGGCGGCGAGCGCCCGGACGGCCCTTTTGCGGGCGCGGTCGGGGACGGGCCGGCGGGTACGGGTTCCGGTCATCGTGGGGCCTCCCTGACACGTGGTGGTCCTGTTTCCGTTGTACTCTCGGGGAGCAGCGCGCCTGCACGAGCGTAGCGATGCCCCCCACGCGGGCGCCGCCCCGACGCCAAGAGGCTCCGACTCAGCGCACGTGGCTTCAGCCTGTCCACTCGACTGAAGCGGAGTGCGTGGGGCTTCGCGTCGAGGACGTGAGTGTCATGTTCGAACGGTTCACCGACCGTGCCCGTCGAGTCGTCGTGCTGGCCCAGGAAGAGGCCCGGACGCTCAACCACAACTACATCGGCACCGAGCACCTGCTGCTGGGGCTGATCCGCGAGGGCGAGGGCGTCGCCGCGAAGGCGCTGGAATCGCTCGGGGTCGCTCTGGAGGCGGTTCGCCAGCAGGTCGAGGAGATCATCGGCCAGGGCCACGAGGTCCCCGGCGGCCACATCCCGTTCACCCCGCGGGCCAAGAAGGTCCTGGAGCTGTCGCTGCGTGAGGCCCTGCAACTGGGCCACAACTACATCGGCACCGAGCACATCCTGCTCGGCCTGCTGCGCGAGGGCGAGGGCGTGGCCGCGCAGGTGCTGGTCCGGCTGGGCGCCGACCGCGACGCGGTCCGCCGGCACGTGACCCGGATTCTGGACGTCAACCCACCGGCGACGACACCCGCCGCCGCACCGGCCCGGGAGACCATTCTCGATCAGTACGGCGAGAACCTCACCCAGAAGGCCCGGGAGGGCAGGCTGGACCCGGTGATCGGCCGGGAGTTCGAGATCGAACGGGTCGTGCAGGTGCTGTCGCGCCGCCGCAAGAACAACCCGGTGCTGATCGGCGAGCCGGGCGTCGGCAAGACAGCGGCCGTCGAGGGGCTCGCCCAGGCGATCGTCGACGGCCGGGTGCCGGAGACGCTGCGGGACAAGCAGCTCTACACCCTCGACATGGGTTCGCTGGTCGCCGGCTCCCGCTACCGCGGCGACTTCGAGGAGCGTCTGAAGAAGATCCTCAAGGAGGTACGGACCAGGGGCGACGTGATCCTGTTCATCGACGAGGTGCACACCCTGGTCGGGGCGGGCGCCGCCGAGGGCGCGATCGACGCCGCGTCGATCCTCAAGCCGCCGCTGGCCCGGTCGGAGTTCCAGCTGGTCGGCGCGACCACGGTGGACGAGTACCGGAAGTTCATCGGCAAGGACAAGCCCCTGGAACGCCGTCTTCAGCCGATCGACGTGGGCGAGCCGACGCTGGCGCACACCATCGAGATCCTGCGCGGGCTGCGCGACTTCTACGAGAGCCACCACCGGGTCACCTACACCGATGCGGCGCTGGTGGCCGCGGCGACCCTGGCCGACCGGTACATCGCCGACCGGTTCCTGCCGGACAAGGCGATCGACCTGATCGACGAGGCCGGGGCCCGCACCCGGATCCGTGCGCTGAGCAGCGACGGCTCCTCGGCGCTGCGGAGGGAGAAGGAGGCCGCGATCGACGCGCAGGACTTCGAGCTGGCGGCCCGGCTCCGCGACCGGGAGAAGCAGCTCGGCCGGCACCGGGAGGAGATCGACGACGAGCAGATCGCCGAGGTGCTCGGGCACTGGACCGGCATCCCGGTGCACCGGCTCACCGAGGCCGAGACGGCCCGCCTGGTCCGGATGGAGGAGGAGCTGCATCGGCGGGTGGTCGCGCAGGACGATGCCGTCGGGTCGGTGGCGAGGGCGATTCGCCGTACCCGCGCGGGGTTGAAAGATCCGAAACGACCGGCCGGATCGTTCATCTTCGCCGGACCGTCCGGCGTCGGGAAGACCGAGCTGTGCCGGGCGCTGGCCGAGTTCCTGTTCGGCTCCGAGGACGCGCTGATCCAGCTCGACATGTCCGAATTCCACGACCGGCACACCATGTCGCGACTGGTCGGCGCGCCGCCCGGATACGTCGGTTACGACGAGGGCGGCCAGCTGACCGAGAAGGTCCGCCGGAAGCCGTTCTCGGTGGTGCTGTTCGACGAGATCGAGAAGGCGCACCCGGACGTGTTCAACACGCTGCTGCAGATCCTGGAGGACGGCCGCCTCACCGACGGCCAGGGCCGGATCGTCGACTTCAAGAACACCGTCGTCATCCTCACCACCAATCTCGGCACCCGCGACGTGGGCCGGACGATCGGATTCCAATCAACTTCCACCACCTCGGCGTACGAGATGATGAAGTCCCGGGTCAGCGAGGAGCTGAAACAGCACTTCCGTCCGGAGTTCCTGAACCGCATCGACGACACCATCGTCTTCCACCAGCTGCGGGAGACCGAGATCCTGCGGATCGTCGACATCTTCACCGCCCGGGTGCAGGCCCAGCTCAAGAACCGGGACATCACCCTGGAGCTGACCGACAGCGCCCG
Source organism: Actinoplanes sp. NPDC026670 (assembly GCF_040638175.1). Classification (NCBI taxonomy): domain Bacteria; kingdom Bacillati; phylum Actinomycetota; class Actinomycetes; order Micromonosporales; family Micromonosporaceae; genus Actinoplanes; species Actinoplanes sp. NPDC026670. Next base: position 83,300 of record NZ_JBEZXU010000021.1, on the reverse strand, counting down.
GCAGCACCTGGCGGCCCGGGGTTTCGACCCGGTGCTGGGCGCGCGCCCGCTGCGCCGCACCATCCAGCGGGAACTGGAGGACACCCTGTCCGAGCAGATCCTCTTCAACGAGCTGCGGCCCGGCCAGACCGTCGTCGTCGACTGCGCGGATGATCGACTGGTGTTCCGAGGAGCCGTCCCCGCGGGGCAGTGACCGGTGGCCGCCGCGCCTATGCTGCCCCGGTGCGTGTTCTCAGCAAGCTGCTCACGACCATCTGGATCCTGGCGTTCCTCGCGCTGATCGCGGGATTCGTCGCCTACACCCCGCTGGCCCGCAAGTATGCCGACGACCACGTGTACGTCGTCGACAACAAGCAGACCATCGCGGTGACCACGTCGGCCGGCGAGGCGCTCAGCCTCGGCGTGCGCATGCCGAGCGCGGTCAGCGGGTTGTGGGCGTCTCCGGACGGGATGACGCTGACGTTCGCCGGGCACCAGCCGATCATCCTGATGCAGCCGAAGCCCCAGACCTGGGGCGACGAGATCACCACGAACCTCAAGGACATCGCCGACGACGAGACCGCCACCGGCCGCTACTTCGTGCCCGACGTGGCCGGGCAGACCGTGCTGGACGGCAAGATCACCGGCACGGTCGTGTACCCGGTCGGTGGTCTCGTCCAGTTCCACAACGAGCAGACCATCGTCGACGTGCCGGTGCAGATCACCGTCGAGCCGGACGGCACGTCCCGCACGTCCGGCGACCGTCTGGCCCTCCTGGTGTACGGCATGCTGGCCGCCACCGCGCTGCTGGCCCTCTACGCGCTCGCCATGATCGTCTCCGGGTTCCGCCAGAACGGCCTGAAGAACGTCGGCGGCGCCGTCGTCTCCGGGGTGTTCTTCACCGCCGTCTTCGCCGGGGTCGCCTACTTCGCCGAGAAGGCCGCCGTACCCGACGTCAGCGACGTCGACGTGCTCGGCGCGCTGCCGCTGACCCCGGTCCAGATCATCGCCTGCGTCGGGGCTGCGGTGTTCCTCACGCTGTTCGGGCTCGCGTTGGGCGCCGACGACGACGAGAAGCCTGATTCACTGGAGCCCGCACCGGCGGGGCCCACGCCGGCGGACCAGGAGGAATCACGTTGACCAGCACCGCGGACCTGTACGACGAACACGGCGAGAAGCTCGGCTCCTGCGACACCCAGTTCCGCCAGTACGGCGCGGTGACGTCGTTCAGCGGCCCGGCCGTGACCGTCCGCTGCTTCCAGGACAACGCCCTGCTGAAGTCGATCCTGTCCGAGCCCGGCGAGGGCCGGGTGCTGGTGGTCGACGGCGGAGCCTCCGTGCACACGGCCCTGATGGGCGACCTGATCGCCGGCCTGGCGGTGACCAACGGCTGGTCCGGCGTGATCATCAACGGCGCGGTCCGTGACGTGGCCGCCCTCCGCGAACTCCCGGTGGGCATCAAGGCGCTGGGCTCCAACCCGCGCAAGAGCGGAAAGACCGGAGCCGGCGACCGGGATGTGCCGCTGGAGTTCGGCAACTGCACGTTCACTCCGGGCGCCCAGGTCCACAGCGACGACGACGGGGTCGTAGTGCTCGGGTGACCCGCCGGATGGCGGGGGGATTCCGCCGGATGGCGCTCGATCACGGGCGGGAGCCGCAGCATGCTGGTGACACCTGTCACATGGCTGTGATCTGGTGTTCATGAAGGAGGCTTTCGTGACCGCTGTCGTGCCCTCTCCTCCCCCGTTCGATCCCGAGCTCGGGGCCGCCCTGGCCGTGCTCGGCGAGCAGCTTCCACCCTCGTTCACGCCCGAGATGATTCCGCTCATGCGGCAGGGCGCCTCCGTCATGGACACGTTCAGCGATGACGACCTGCGCCGCGACGGGCGGTTCACCGTCGAGGAGCGGACCGTGCCGGGGCTCGACGGGGATCCGGACATCTCGCTGCTGATCTGCCGGCCGACCGCGGCGACCGGGACACTCGGGTGCCTCTACCACACGCACGGCGGCGGGATGATCCTCGGCGACAACCGGTCCGGCGTCGACATGATGCTGGACTTCGCCGAGGAGTTCGGGCTGGTCGTGGTGTCGGTGGAGTACCGGCTCGCGCCGGAGACCCCGCATCCGGGTCCGGTCAACGACTGCTATGCGGGGCTGCTGTGGACCGCGGCGCACGCCGACGAGCTGGGCTTCGAACCGGGCCGGCTGATCGTCGCCGGTGGCAGCGCCGGTGGTGGGCTGGCGGCCGCGCTGGCGCTGATGGCCCGTGACCTCGACGGACCTGAGCTCCTCGGGCAGTTGCTGATCTGCCCGATGCTCGACGACCGCAACGAGAGCACTTCGGCCGTACAGATGGAAGGTTTGGGGGTTTGGGATCGCACCGCGAACCGGACCGGTTGGGGCGCGCTGCTCGGTGCGGCGGCCGGTGGGCCCGGTGTGTCGCCCTACGCGGCGCCGGCCCGGGCCGTTGACCTGGGGAATCTGCCGCCCGCGTTCATCGACGTGGGTAGTGCGGAGACGTTCCGGGACGAGGATGTCGCCTACGCGAGCCGGATCTGGCAGGCCGGTGGGCGCGCCGAGCTGCATGTGTGGCCGGGCGGGTTCCACGGGTTCGACATGATGGCGCCGACCGCGGTGATCTCGCAGGATGCCCGGCAGGCCCGGTTCCGGTGGCTGAACCGGCTCCTCAACGCATAGCGTCTCCGGCATGAAGGACCTGGCGGTTCGCCTCGCCGCGCTGGACGCCGACGCCAGCGCGGCCGTCCAGGTGATCGCCTACTTCGACGGGCTGGTCGAGGCGGGCGCCGGGTTGCAGAGCATCGTGCGGGGTGCCGCAGTGCTCGCCGGATGCCCGGCCCGGCTCGACGACCCGGCCCGGCGGGTGCACATCCGGATGCTGCCGGACGGCGCCGCCGCAGCGAAGACACCTGACGACGACGGCTGGCCGGGCGCCGCCGCCGGGACGGCCACGCTGCGGCTGGAGCGTTCCGGCGCGGCCGGGCCGGTCGATGCGATGGTGCTGGAACGGGCCGCGGCCGCCGCCCGCACGGTGCTCGACCGGACCCGGGGCCGCGCGCCCGTCACCGACCAGCCGGCGATGGTCGAACTGCTCGTCGACGCGGCCGCTCCGGCCGACGCCCGGCAGCGGGCCGCCCGCCTCCTCGGTCTCACGGCCGGCGGGACGGCGTACGCCATGGTCTTTCACGGCGGTGAGATCCGCATTCTGAAAGGTGACGCCGACCCGCCGCGCGGGCGGGCCGGGATCGGCCCGGCCGGACCGATTCTCGACCTTCCGGTCTCGCACGACGGGGCACGCGTCGCGGTCCGGTTCACCGCCGCCGGCACCGACGAAGACCCCGGCAAAACCATTATTTCGTACGCGGAACTGGGCGCCCTGGTAATGCTGACGCAGGTGCCCGAACCCGGTGCTGTGCCGGACGTCCGGATTCTGGAGCAGGCCGGCGCCCCGTGGCTGCTGCCGACCCTGCACGCCGTCACGTCGACGACGAGCCTGCGGGCCGCCGCCACCCTGCTACGGCTGCACCATTCGACTCTGCAGGACCGGGTCGCCCAGGCCGAACACCTGCTCGGCTGGAGTCTGCGCGACCCGGACGGCCTGCTCCGTACCCATCTGGCTCTGGTGCTGCGGCGGCTGCACCGCAACCCGGTCAGTCCGTGATCGTCTCGGCGATGTCGATGGCGATCGCCTCCAGCTGGGCACGGGTGAACACCGGGGTGGGTGCGGACGGTTCGCTGCCGTCGCCGCCGAAGTAGTTGACCGCGCTCAGGTGGACGGCGTGCTTGCGGTCCGGGAGTTCGACGTCCACGCCGTAGAACCGCCAGTCCCGGCCCGGTTCGTCGACGTAGCGGACCAGCCGCAGCCCGGATCCGGTGCGGGTGGCCTGGCAGTCGGCGATCGGCGGCGCACACTCATAGAACGGCTCACACGACCCGCCCCCGCAGCCGGTCGGGCGCAGTGACAGGAAGAAGCCACCCTTGCGACCGTCGGCGGTGACCCCGGAGCGGGCCCGGAACGTGTCGTCGTCGAGCGCGAACATCACCGGATGCCCGTCCGGGGTGGGCTTCTCCCCCGGCTCGTCCGGCATGTAGATCCATCGGATTTTCGGGGCATGCTCGGTGGTCGACTGCTCCAGGACCAGCTGGAGCCGGTCGAGGATCCGCTGCCGCCCGCCCTCGGTGCCGGCCTCCAGCGCGAACGCCGACGGACTCGGCGACACGGTTGGAGCCGCCACCTGCGGCACCGTCTTCTGCTCCGGCTGTTCGCCCGGCAGCAGGCCCGCACCGACCACGATCGCCACGACGACGGCCGTGGCCGTGGGGCCGCCGGCCACCAGCCGCCGGATCAGGCGGCGTCGCCGGGTGCGCCGCACGACACCTTCCACGTTCACCGTCGACGGCGGCGCCGCCCCGATCAACTCGTCGAGCATCTGCTGGTTCACTGCGGCCTCCCCGTTGCATAGCTGACTGCGCGCAGTGCCTCCAGGGCCCGCGCCGACTGGCTCTTGACCGTGCCCGTGGACACCCCGAGCAACTCCGCGGTCTCCTCGACCGACCTGTCGAAGTAGAACCGCAGCACGACGACGGCCCGCTGCCGCCGCCCCAGCCGGGACAGCAGCCCGATCAGCTGCTCCCGGTCGCCGACCTGGTCGGGTGGGCTCCACCCCGGATCGGGCACGTCCTCGGCCGGGTGTTCGCGCCGCCACGGCCGGCGGCGCTCGTCGATCCACGCCCGGGTGAGCACGCGTTGCGCGTACGCCTCCGGGTTGTCCGCGGCCGACACCCGCCGCCAGTTCTCGTAGAGCCTGCCCACAACGGTCCCGACCAGGTCGTCGGCCAGATGCCAGTCATGGCAGAGCAGGAACGCGGCCCGCCGCCACCGTTCCATCCGGTTGCCGACGAACTCCCGGAACTCGTCCTCCTCGGACCCTTTCACGGCCCTCCTCCCACGCGTCTTCTGCGGGCACGACGGAACAACCGCCGTCCGAGGTTGCAACCCATTCTTTCGGCGGGGCCACCGGCCGTGACGGCGCGCCCTCACCCGGTCAGTCGGCGGGGGTCAACCCGGTGGCCGCGAGGAAGGATCCGTCCATCTCGAACGGAACCGACTCGTGCTCGTGCGTCACCAGCCACACCCCGTCGATCCGGCGCAGGCCCAGCGTCACCCGGAACCACAGGGTGAAACCCTCGGAAGACCCGCGCGGCACCGCGCTGAGGCAGTCGATGCTCGTCGCGAAGGCGACCGCACCGTCGGTGGTGATCTCCAGCCGGGTGACCTCACGCCGTGGCGGCGCCTCGAAGCCGGCCATCCACGCCTCGAGAATGGCCGGGTCACGGCGGTCGCCGGGCTGGCGTAGCGGCGGGGCGAGGTTGTACTCGACGTATCCCGGTGCGTAGTAGGACAGGATGGCCTTGGCGTCGCCGGTCTCCAGCAGTGCCGCCTTACGTTCGATGACTTCCTGGATCTCGTTCATGCCGGGATGTCGAAGCCGGGCCGGCCGGTTTCGACATCCCGGGTGAGAGCAGAGGAGAATTCCGTGAAATACCTGATCCTGATCCAGTCGAACCCGCAGTCGCTGGCCGTCTGGGAGACCCTCACCGATGAGCAGCGGACCGATTTCGGGCTCGGTCATCTGCGGTTGACCGAGGAGATGCGCGAAGCCGGCGTCCTGGTGGTGAGCGAAGGGCTCGGCGACCCGGCGCTGGCCACCCAGGTGTCCGTGCGCGACGGCCGGACGATCACCTCCGACGGCCCGTATGCCGAGGTCAAGGAGCATCTGGCCGGCTTCTACCTGATCGATGTGGCGGACCTGGACGAGGCTGTGACCTGGGCGGCGAAGGCGCCGGACGCCGCGTACACCCGGGTCGAGGTCCGGCCGGTGCTCGACATGAGCACGTGGGAGATCTGACCGGCCTGCCGGACCTGCTGCGTGAGTGCACGCCGCAGGTCCTGGCCGCGGTCGTGCGCCGCTACGGTGATTTCGAGACGTGTGAGGACGCGGTCCAGGAGGCACTGATCGCGGCCGTCCAGCAGTGGCCGGTGTCCGGGATCCCGGAGCAGCCGCGAAACTGGCTGATCACCGTGGCCGGGCGCCGCCGGGTCGAGATGCTGCGCAACGAGTCGGCCCGCCGGCGCCGTGAGGAGACGGTGCATCACGATCCGGCGCCGGAGGTTCGTGGCGACGACGAACTGGCGTTGCTGCTGCTCTGCTGCCATCCGGCGTTGAGCGTTCCGGCGCAGGTGACCCTCACGTTGCGGGCGGTGGGCGGCCTGACCACCGCGGAGATCGCCCGTGCGCTGCTGCTGCCGGAGGCGACCGTCGGCCAGCGGATCAGCCGGGCCAAGCAGCGGATCCGGGAGTCCGGGGCCAGGTTCGAGATGCCCGCGCCCGACGAGCGGCTCCCCGCGGTCCGTCACGTCCTGTACCTGATCTTCAACGAGGGTCACACGGCCAGCTCCGGCGACACCCTGAACCGGGTCGAGCTGACCCGCGAGGCGATCCGCCTGACCCGGCAGCTGCACCGGCGGCTCCCGGACGACGGCGAAACCGCCGGACTGCTCGCGTTGATGCTGCTCACCGACGCCCGCCGGCCCGCCCGGACCGGACCCGACGGCGCCCTGATCCCGCTCGCCGAACAGGACCGCTCCCGCTGGGACACCAGCATGATCACCGAGGGCGTGGCACTGATCACCGGCACGCTGGAGTCGGCCCCGATCGGCCCGTTCCAGTTACAGGCCGCGATCGCGGCGATCCACGACGAGGCGGCGCGGCCCGAGGACACCGATTGGCCACAGATCCTCATTCTGTACGGCCTGCTGCACGCGCTCGCCCCAGGCCCGATGGTGACGCTGAACCGGATCGTGGCGAGCGCCATGGTCCACGGCCCGGAGACCGGGCTGGCCGCCCTGGACGAGTTGACCGACGCCCCGACGCGCCACCGGACCGCCGCAGTGCGGGCGCACCTGCTGGAGATGGCCGGCGACCGGGCCGGAGCGCACGAACAGTACCGCCTGGCGGCCCGCCTGACGCTGAGTCTCCCGGAGCAGCGCTACCTGTCATCCCGAGCCGCCCGCCTGACCAAACCATGAGCCGTCGCTCACCCGCCTTTCCGCACCCGCATTCCCGCCGTAGGCGACGGCTCACCGCCCAGCCGTCGCTCACCCGCCTTTCCGCACCCGCATTCCCGCCGTAGGCGACGGCTGGCGGTCCGGACTGGGCTGGGCACTGGGGCGGCCTGGATGCCTCATGTCGGATGAGGGCGCGTGTGTCGTACCCGATCAAATGTTTGTCGCTTTGGATCAAGTCCGGCTGAAGGCCGGGTCTTAGCGTGTGTGCATGGATTTCTCCCCTTCTGCGCGGGCCGCGGAACTGACCGGGGCGGTGCGGGACTTCATCGACACCGAGATCGCGCCGGTCGAGCGTGCCCTGCACGCCGCACGGGCCGGCGAACCGGTGTCCTGGCAGGTGCCGGCCGAGGTGCGTGAGCTCCAGCGGCGAGCGCGCGACCGCGGCCTGTGGAACCTGTTCGCGGAGCTGAGCAACGTCGACTACGCGCCGATCGCGGAGGCCACCGGCTGGTCGCTCCTGGCGCCGTACGTCTTCAACTGCAACGCGCCCGACACCGGGAACATGGAGGTGCTGGAGAAATACGGCACGCCGGAGCAGAAGGACCGCTGGCTGACCCCGCTGCTGGACGGCGCGATCCGCAGCGGCTTCGCCATGACCGAACCCGGGGTGGCCTCGTCGGACGCCACGAACATGCAGCTCACGGCGGTGCTCGACGGTGACGAGGTGGTGCTCGACGGCCGCAAGTGGTGGACCACGGGCGTCGGCCACCCGGACTGCCGGGTGCTGATCGTGATGGGCCTGACCGACCCGGACGCGCACCGGCACGCCCGGCATTCGATGGTTCTGGTGCCGATCGACACGCCCGGGGTGAAGGTCGAGCGGATGCTGGACACCATGGGCTTCCTGGACGAGCCGTTCGGGCACGGCGAGGTGTCGTTCACCGGGGTCCGGGTGCCGGCGGCCAACATCATCGCCGGGCCGGGGCAGGCGTTCGCCATCGCGCAGGGCCGGCTCGGACCGGGCCGGGTGCACCACGCGATGCGGATGATCGGTCTCGCCGAGCGGGCCCTGCACCTGGCCTGCGAACGTGGCCTGGCCCGCACCGCCTTCGGCAAGCCGATCATGAACCTGGGCGGCAACCGGGAACGTGTCGCCGACGCCCGGATCGCGATCAACTCGACCCGGCTGCTGATCCAGCACGCGGCCTGGAAACTCGACACCGGCGGGCCGATGGCCGCACTGTCCGAGGTCAGTCAGATCAAGGTGGCCGCCCCGAACGTCGCCCAGCAGGTGATCGACTTCGCCATCCAGATCCACGGCGGCGCCGGCCTGTCCAGCGACTTCCCGCTCGCCTCGGCGTGGACGGCGGCGCGCGCGGTGCGGATCGCCGACGGCCCGGACGAGGTGCACCGTGGTCTGATAGCCCGAATCGAACTCACCAACCATGGAGCATCCCGATGAAACGTGTCCTGATCACCGGTGGCGCCTCCGGCCTGGGCGCCGCGCTGGCGGCCCGCTTCACCGCCCGCGGTGACCGGGTGCTCGTCACCGACGTCGCCGCTTCGGCTGAGCACCGCCTCGACATCACGTCCGAGGCCGACTGGGCGGGCGCCCTGGAACGGGTCAAGGACGAGTTCGGCGGCCTGGACATCCTGGTCAACAACGCGGGCATCGCCGCCGGCGGGCGCATCGACAGGCTCAGCGCCGAGCACTGGCAGCGGGTCCTCACGGTGAACGTGCTCGGCGCGGTCAACGGGTGCCGCACGTTCACGCCGCTGTTCAAGGAGCAGGGCTCGGGCCACATCGTGAACGTGGCGTCGGCCGCCGGTCTCATGCATCCGCCTTCCATGAGCAGCTACAACGCGAGCAAGGCAGCGGTGGTGGCGCTGTCCGAGTCGCTGCGTTACGAGCTGGGGCCGTGGGGTGTCGCGGTGTCGGTGGTGTGCCCGACGTTCTTCCGGACCAACCTGGCGCAGTCGCTGTCGGGCGACGACCCGCAGATGGAGCAGGGCGCGAAACGGCTGATCAACAACGCCCGGCGCGGCGCCGACGAGATCGCCGCCCGGGTGGTGCACGACGTGGACGCCCGGAAGTTCCTGATCCTGCCGGACTCGGACGGCCGGACGGCTTACCGGGCCAAGCGGTTCGCCAGGTTCCTTTACGACCGGCGGATGTTCGCCCTGGGAGCCAAGACCCGCCGCGAGGAACGCGCCGAGGTGCCGCGTGGGTAAGGGAGTCGTGCTGATCACCGGGGCCAGCGCGGGCCTCGGTGAGGAGATGGCCAGGCAGTTCGCGGCCCTGGGTTACGACCTGGCCCTGTGTGCCCGCCGCGTCGACCGCCTCGAGAAGCTGCGCGACGAGCTGCCCACGAAGGTGATCGTGAAGGCGCTCGACGTCACCGACGACGAGGCGGTCTTCACTGTCTTCCGGGAGTTCGCCGCCGAGTTCGGCCGGGTCGACCGGGTGATCGTCAACGCGGGGCTGGGCAAGGGCGCGCCGCTGGGCACCGGCCGCCCGGACGCGAACCGGGCCACCGCCCGGGTCAACTTCCTCGGTGCGCTGGCTCAGGCCGAGGCCGCGCTGGAGATCTTCCGCGCCCAGCGCAGCGGCCACCTGGTGATCATCTCGTCGATGTCGGCGCTGCGTGGCATGCGCAGGTCGATGACCACCTACGCCGCCACCAAGGCCGGGGTGGCCGCGATGGCCGAGGGGCTGCGCTCGGAACGGATCCCGGGTGTCGATGTGTCGGTGATCTATCCCGGGTACATCAGGTCGGAGATGAACGAGCACGTGCAACAGAAGACCCCGTTCATGGTGGACACCGCCACGGGTGTCCGGGCGATGGTCGCGGCGATCGAGAAACGTAAGGCGAAGGCATACGTCCCCGCGTGGCCGTGGGTGCCGATCGGCGCGGCGATGCGGCTGCTCCCCCTCTCCGTCGTGCGGCGGATGGTGTGACCGGGCCGGTCCGCGCCGAGGACGCCTTCGACGTCGACGCGGTGGCCGCCTGGCTCGGTCTGGAAACTACGCCGGAGGTACGACAATTCTCCGGCGGCGCATCCAACCTCACCTATCTGTTGAAAACCGGTGAGAAGGACCTGATCCTGCGCCGCCCACCGAAGGGACGGAAGGCGGCGACCGCCCACGACATGTCCCGCGAGTACCGGATCCAGTCCGCCCTGGCCCCGGTCTTCCGGTACGTGCCGAGGATGGTCGCGCTGTGCGAGGACGAGTCGGTGATCGGTTCGCCGTTCTACGTGATGGAGCGGGTCGAGGGCCATATCCCCCGGCGTGAGCTCGGCGTCGACCTGCCTCCGGAGCGGGTCCGCACGCTCTGCACCGGCGTCATCGACCTGCTGGTCGACCTGCACGGCATCGACCCGGCCGCGGCCGGCCTGGACAACCTGGGCAAAGGCGCCGGCTATGTGGCACGCCAGGTGGCCGGCTGGTCCGAACGGTACCGTTCCGCCCGTACCCGAAATGTCGGCTCTTTTGAAAAGGTCATTCGCTGGCTGGAGGCGAACCAGCCGGCCGAGCAGCGGATCTGCTTGATCCGCAACGACTTCCGGTTCGACAACGTGGTCTTCGACCCGGACGACCCGACCCGGCCGGTGGCGCTGCTCGACTGGGAGATGGCCACCCTCGGCGATCCGCTGATGGATCTGGGCAGCGCGCTCGCCTACTGGGTGCAGGCCGACGACGGGTGGCTGTTCCGGATGTTCCGGCGGCAGCCGACCCACACGCCGGGGATGCTGACCCGCCGCGAGGTGATCGAGCACTACCACGCCCGGACCGGGCTGCGGCTGACCGCGTTCCACGAGGTGTTCGGGCTGTTCCGGCTGGCCGGTATCGTGCAGCAGATCTACTACCGCTACTACCACCGGCAGACCCGCAACCCGGCCTTCCGGAACTTCTGGATCGCCAGTCTGATGCTGGAACGCCGCTGCCTGCGCATCATCCGCGCCGGGAAGGACTGAGGTGGCCCGTCTTCTGCTGATCCGGCACGGTCAGGCGTCGTTCGGCGCCGACGACTACGACGCGCTCTCCGAGATCGGGCACGAGCAGGCCCGTACCCTCGGAAGGTCCTTCGCTGAACGCGGCATCCGGCCCGCCCTGATCGTGCGCGGTGACATGCGCCGCCACGACGAGACGGCGGCCGGGATCGTCGAGGGCCTGAAGGAGCCGGTCGAGACGGTCGTCGACGCGGGCTGGAACGAGTTCGACTTCCATCACGTCGTGACCGTTCACCAGCCTGATTTCCGGTCCGCGACGACGCCCCGGGCGTTCCAGGAGATCTTCGAGGCGGCCACGGCCCGCTGGTTCTCCGGCGATCACGACGCCGAGTACGCCGAGTCGTTCACGAACTTCCGGGAGCGGGTCACGGCGGCGCTGGACCGGCTGCGCGCACACCGCGACGTCGCCGTGGTCAGTTCGGGCGGGCCGATCGCGATGGCCGCCAGCCTGCTCACCACGGGTTCGGCCGCCGGCTGGGCGGCCTTCAACCGGGTCTCGGTCAACACCGGCGTCACGAAGGTGATCTCCGGGAGCCGGGGCCTGTCGCTGTCCACGTTCAACGAGCACACCCACGTCGAGGCCGACCCGCGGCTGCTCACCTACCGCTGAGCGGCCTGTCTGCGCAGCATGGTCGGGCTCATCCCCCACCAGCGGCGGGCGCAGCGGCTCAGCACCGCCTGCTCGGCGAACCCGAGCAGGCGGCTGACCTGTGCCAACGGCATGTCCGTGGTGGTCAGGTAGGCCCGGGCGCGGGCCCGCCGGACGTCGTCGAGGATCCCGGCGAAGCCCTGCCCCTCGTCGACGAGCTGCCGTTGCAGGGTGCGCGGATGCACGGCGAGCGCCCGGGCCACGTCGGCCAGCTCGGTCGGGCCGGTGCCGAGCGCCTGCGACACCACCGCGCGCACCCGGGCCGCCGGCCCGGGCCGTGGCCCCGGTGACTGCCGGGACAGGAACGCCAGCGCCAGGCCACGCAGGGTGGCGTCGACCCCGGCCAGCGGCTGCCGCATCAGACTGGTCGGCACTCGCAGCACCGCCGCCGGCCGGCCGAACCGCACGCTCGCCCCGAACGCCTCCCGATAGCGGGCGGCCGGCGCGACCGGCTCGTGCGGCAGGTCCACCGACCGCAGCCCATACCCACCGCCGACCAGGAAACCCACTGCCCGGTGCAGGAACAGCATGGTCATCTCGGTGGCCTGCGGCAGCGGCCGGATCCACGCGCCGAACGTGTACCGCAGCCCGGTCACCCCGGCCGTCCCGTCCGGGTCGGGCACCACCGACAGTGACAGGTCACGGGCGTGCACGAACATGTAGCGCGAGGTGCACTCGATCGCGTCGGCCACCGACGGTGAATTCTGGATCGCCACGGCCAGCGGCCCGAGCAGGGTCTCCACGGTTGATTGATTTCTTAAGGGAAGCTGCAGGTCTGTCCATGGTGGAGGTACGGTTTCGGGTGTGATGGCGGGTTCCGGCGTGGTTGCGGGCACAGGTGCGGGTGAGGGCCATACCGCGGGGTTGACCGCCACCGCCACCTGCACGGCATTCGGTGCGGTCACCGACGATGGTGTCCCGATCCCAGCGCCGGTGCTGTTGGAGCGGGTGACCTGGCTGTCGGCGCTGGTCCGGCAGATGACCACCGAACTGCTTGCCGCCCGGTGGGATGCGGGATCGCTGGCGGCCCTGGTGGCCGGGGTGGGCCCGGATGGGCGGGAGTTGCCGTCGAACGGGTGGATGGCGATGCGGCGCCTCGGTTGGACCGCGACCGCTTTGGGTGGGGTGCGGGTGTCGGACCGGGTGCGGCGGGCCGCGGAGGAACACGCCGCCCGGCTGCTGCGCCTGGCGGTGCACCGCGAACAACTGGTCCAGGCGATCACCGGGACCTGGCCTGCCGATCCGCTGCGGCGTACCGCCGTCGAGTGGCAGGCGTTGTGGGCGGCCCTGCCCGCCGGGGTGACGAGGGCGGAGGTCCGTAACCGGACCCGGCAGATCACCACCCATCTGCGCGAACACGGCTCCCTACCGGTCTCGGTGACCGATCTGGAGGCACCACCGGCGGTGTCCGGGCAGATTCTGCTCGCCGCCTGCGACAAGCAACAGGTCACCGTGCAGCGTGACCCCGACCGGCCCGACACCCACCTGCTCCTGCGGGTTCTGCTACCCATCTGCGAACAACCCGCGAACAGCCGGGACTGGCAGTGGCTGACCCTGCCCGTCCGCCTCCCGCCGACCGTGCCCGCCGCCGCGAGCGTGCACACGCCGACGTTGCGGCCGGTCGACGGAAGGGTCCGGGTGGACGTGCCGTGGCGCATCGTGGTACCCGCCGTGCGGGTGAAGGGTCATGCGCGGGCGCTGGGCTTGGACTGGGGCAACACCACCCTGCTCACCGGCAGCATCGCCCGCCTCGGCCAGGACCGCGCCGGGCGGCGCCGGGTGCTGGCCGACAATCATCCCCTACGATTCGATGCCACCGGTATCAGCGCGAAACTCCTGCGCCTGCGCACCACCGCCGAACAACTCCGGGCCAAGACCGACCAGCATGCCCGGCTGCTCACCGGCCGCCCCGATCCCGGCCTGCAGGCCCGCCACGACCTGCTGACGCGGGAACACACCCGGGTTCAGGCCCGGATCCGCCGCCTCAACAAGGCCCTCGCCTGGGCCGCCGCACGCTGGGCCGTCGACCACGCCCTCACCGCCCGCGTGAGCGTGGTCTACATCGAAGACCTGACCACCCTCGAAACCCGGGGCCTCGGCCGCAGCCTCAACCGCCGGCTCGGCGCGCACGTGCGCGGGCAGGTCTTCGACGCGCTACGCCACCTCGCCGCCAAAGCCGGCATCGCCGTCGTGACCGTTCCGGCGCGGGGTACCAGTGCGGGCTGCCCGCGGTGTGGCCGGGCGCTGCGGCATGTGCAGGCACCCGACCGGCTCACCGTCCGCGGCCACAAATGGGCCCACTGCCCGGCCTGCGGCCTGTCCGCCGACCGCGACCACGCCGCCTCCCAACGGATCGCCGCCCGCGGCCTGCTCGGCCAAACCCACACCATGCGGACCCGCGCGGGCACCCTCGCCATCCGCACCACCGTCGACGGACCGGTCCGGGCCGTCCGTGACAAGACCATGCCCACCCCGCCCCGCCCGCGGCGGGGTGCACGAGTTTCCAGCCCGGCGCCCTCGCGACACCGGGTTCCCGCCCCCACCACAACGGCGAACACCGGTGTGCTGGGACAGCGTCCGGCGGGACGACCCTCCCCGACCCGGCACACACCGGGCCAGAAGTCGACCACGAGATCAAGTAGCCGACCCGGCCGCACCTGCGGCCGAGCCGAGGTCAGTCGAGGATTCCACCGGCACGTGACCGCCACACCAGTGACACCACGCCACCGGCCAGCACCCCGACTCAACAAACCTAAAGATCTCTGAGACGCTCATCTCCTGCGCCGATGCGACCCGCAGGCCCAGGTCGGGGCAGCGCAGCGCGGCCGCCGCGAGCTCCAGGACGGCGGCGATCGCGGTGTCCTCGACCAGCAGATCGTCGGCGTCGAGCGCGTCCGGCGGCAGGCCGGCCTGGCGGGCGAAGTGATCCGCATCCCCGCCGAGCGCCTCCACGGTCTGGCGGAACCTCTGCAGGCCGGCCGACCTCACCAACGACACTCCAGGAGATTACATCAAATCGGTTTGATGTAATCTGGGGACATGGAGCCTCCGGCGTTCCTCGTCACGGCCGGCCATCCGGTGCGGTGGCGGCTGCTGAGCGCGCTCGCTGGCAGCGACCTGGCCGTGCACGAGCTGACCGCACGGCTCGGCCACCCACAAAACCTGATCTCGTATCATCTCGGGCGCTTGCGCAAAGCCGGGCTGGTCACCGCGCGGCGCAGCAGCGCCGACGGCCGCGACACCTACTACACGCTGCACCTGGCCCGCTGCTCGGCCATGCTGACCGGCGCCGGCGCCGCCCTTCACCCGGCGCTGCGGCTGAGCGCCCCGCCACCCGCGCGCCCCGGCCGGGCCCGGGTCCTCTTCCTGTGCACCGGCAACAGCGCGCGATCACCGATGGCGGAGGCCATTCTGCGGCGGCTCACCGCCGGCGAGGTCGAGGTTTACAGCGCGGGAGTCAACCCCAAACCCCTTCATCGGTACGCCGTTCGTGCGCTCGCCGTACGCGGGATGGATCCTCCGGAAACCGGCCCCACGCACGTGTCCCAGCTGACCGGCGGCTTCTCCCACGTGATCACGCTGTGCGACCGGGTCAAGGAGGTGTGCCCGTCGTTCGACGCTCCACACCAGGCGCTGTCGCCCGACGGTCCGAACCAGGCGCTGTCGCCCGGCGGTCCGCGCCAGGTGCATTGGAGCATCCCCGAGCCGGTGCACCCGGCCGATTTCGATCACGTCGCCGACCAGCTCACCGAGCGGATCGGCTTCTTCCTGCACACCCTCGCCACCGACTCCGAGGAGGCGTCATGAGCGACAGCACCGTCAACGTCCGTTACCTGGTCGACGACGTCCAGTCCGCGGTCGACTTCTACACCACTCACCTGGGGTTCGAGCCGATCACCACGTTCCTGCCCGCGTTCGCCGACGTCCGGCGCGGCAACCTGCGCCTGCTGCTGTCCGGCCCGGCCAGCTCGGCGGGCCGCCCCATGCCGGACGGCCGGGTTCCGCACGCCGGCGGCTGGAACCGGATCCACCTGATCGTCACCGACATCGACGCCGAGGTGACCCGCCTCCAGGCCGCCGGAGTCCCGTTCCGCAACGAGGTGGTGACCGGCCCGGGCGGCCGCCAGATCGTTCTGGACGACCCGTCCGGCAACCCGGTCGAGCTCTTCCAGCCGGCCGGCTCCTGAATGCCCGTCACCACCCCGCGAGCCGGCCTCGGCACCGTGCTCACCCAGTGGGGCCGGATCGGCTGCATCGGCTTCGGCGGCCCGCCCGCACACATCGCCCTGCTGCGGAAACTGTGCGTCGACGACCGCCGGTGGCTCGATGCCCGCGAGTTCGAGGATGCGGTCGCCGCCTGCAACCTGCTGCCCGGTCCGTCGTCGACCCAGCTCGCGATCTACTGCGCGTGGCGGGTCCGCGGACGGGCCGGCGCGCTGGCCGGCGGGGCCGCGTTCATCCTGCCCGGCCTGGTGGCGATCCTGGCGCTGGCGGCCCTGTTCCTGGGCGACCCGCCGCTCTGGGTCCGGGCCGCCGGCGCGGGTGCGGGCGCGGCCGTCGCGGCGATCGCAGTGCAGGCCGGGTGGAGCCTCATGCCGCCCGGCTGGCAGCGGGCCACACAGCAGAGCAGCCGGCTGCGCTGGTCGATCTACCTGGTGCTGGGCGCGGTCGCGGCCGGCACCATCGGCCCGTGGCTGGTGCTGCTGCTGGTGGCCTGCGGCATCGCCGAGACTCTGGTCCAGCAGGCGCCACCGCCCCGAGCGGGCCGCCGGGCGGCCGTGCCCCTGCTGGCGGCGGCCGCCACCGGCGCCGGGGTGCTGGCCGCCCTGTCCTGGACCGCGCTGAAGGTGGGCGCGCTCTCCTACGGCGGCGGGTTCGTGATCATCCCGTTGATGCAGGCCGACGCGGTCGGTCAGCACCACTGGATGACGGCTGCGGAGTTCCTCAACGCGGTGGCGCTGGGCCAGATCACTCCGGGCCCGGTGGTGCACACGGTCGCGGTGGTCGGTTACGCGGCGGCCGGAATCGGTGGTGGCCTGCTGGCCGCGCTGGTGGCGTTCAGCCCGTCGTTCGCCTTCATCCTGCTGGGCGCTCACCGCTTCGACCGGCTGCGTGGCAACACCTACGTGCGCGCGTTCCTGGACGGCGCCGGCCCGGCCGCGATCGGCGCGATCCTCGGCTCGGCGATTCCGCTGGCCCGCGCCCTGACCGAGCCGTGGCAGTTCGCGGTGCTGGCCGGTGCCGTGGTCCTGACCCTGGGCCTGCGCCGTGGCCCGGTCCTGACCCTGCTGTCCGCCGCCACCGCGGGGATGGCGATCGTCCTGGCCGGCGGCTCTCTCCCCCACTGACCCGCGCGGAAAGCCTGGTCCGGCCGGTTCCTGGCTGGACCACCCCGGCTCCGGGTGTGTCAGCCGCTGGTCGGGTGGAACTCGCGGCTGGAGGCGTCCTCGGCGGGGTCGACCGGCACGTTCTGCAGGCCGGCGATGATCGTGTCGATCAGGAACCGGTAGCTGCGGTCCACGTCGCGGGGCAGGCCGAACCCGCCCGCCGCCTCGACCGTGGCGAAGCCGTGCAGGCTGGAGCGCAGCACGCGGGCGGCGTCGACGGCGTGCGTGCCGCGCAGTTCGAAGCCGGCCAGCACGTCGTACATGATCTGCATGACCTCGTTGCTCAACCGGCGATGCTCCTCGTCCTCGTCGCCGGCGTCGGGTGCGCGGACCACTGACGAGTAGCGGCCCGGATGGGCGACGGCCCATCGGCGGTACGCGTCGGCGAACGCGCGCACCGCACCAGGCCCGGCCCGGCCGACCGCGACCCGTGCCACCGCGTCCCGGAAGTCGCGCATGGCCTGCAGGGTGATCCCGCGGCGCAGCGCCTCGATGGAGTCGACGTGTTTGTAGAGCGACGGAGTGCGCACGCCGAGGCGTTCCGCCAGCAGGCCCATGGTCAGCTTCTCGAAGCCGACCTCGTCGGCGAGCGCCGCCCCGGCCTCGATCACGGTGGCCGGGTCCAGTCCGGCCCTAGGCACGAGCGTTCGTCTGCAGGAAGGTCAGCATCAGGGACACCGTTTCGTCGGGGAACTGGGCGTGCGGGTAGTGACCGGCGCCGTCGATCATCTCAAGCCGCGCCGTCCCGGCCGGCATCGCGGCCACGATCGCCTCGCCCTCGGCGCGGGGGTCGGCCCAGTCCGGGTCGAGTGTGCCCTCGACGATCAGGGCCGGGCAGCGCACATTGCCGAGTTGCGCGCCGGCGTCGGCGGGCGAGGCCTGGGTCATCTTCTGCAGCGCCTTCATCCGGCCCGGTTCGCGCAGCATCGTGTCCGTCGCGGCGAGGTCGGCGCTCCAGTCGGCGGGCTTGTTTCCCGGGTAGGCGAGGTCGAGATAACCCTTCCACGACGACAGGCTGCCCAGCATCGTGCCGACCAGCTTGACCGCGCCCTTGCGATACCGGGTGTTGCCGAGGTCGCCGAGGCTGAACGACTGCGCGCGGGTGAACGGCGCCAGCTCGATGATGCCGGTGGTCATCTCGGGCGCCCGGGCGGCGGCGATGGTGACGGCGCCGCCGGAGATCGAGTGCCCGACCAGGACGGCGGGGCCACCGAGGTGACGGACGAGGGCAAGGATGTCGCCGGCAATGTCGGTACGCGAATAGGAAGCCCACTGCGCACTGGACTCGCCCGCGCCGCGCAGGTCCGTGGTGGCGACGCGGTATCCGGCGTCGACGAGCCGCGGCGCGACGAACCGGTAGGCGCGGCGGCTGTTTCCGATGCCGGGCACGAGGACGACGAGTGGTCCGTCGCCGGTCACGTCGTACGCGATCGTGCCGCCGTTGACGGTCAGGTGCTGCGTCATGGTGTTCTCCCCAGGCAGGATGAAATGGTGTTAGCCGGAAAGCTAATCGAGTTAGCCATCGCCGTCAAGGATCTTGACGAGCAGAAGTGACCACTGTCGAGGGAGTGAATTCACGGGCCTGGGTGAAGGTTGGTTCACTCACCGGTACGGTCCGCATGACCGGAAATCACCCTGGGTAGCCAACCTCCCATACCTCCGGGAGAAAGAGGCCCCAGGTGATCACCAACGAGCAGATTCGTACGCTGACCGGCCGTGACGTCCACGACCGCGCCGGCGAGAAGATCGGCACGGTCGGACGGGTCCGGCCGGATGACGCGGGCCGGCCGACGTGGGCCGCCGTCCGGACCGGGCTGTTCGGCTTCAGCGAGTCACTGGTACCGCTGGAGGGCGCGCACCTCGACGGCGGTCGTCTGGTGGTGCCGTTCGACAAGGCGACGGTCAAGCGATCGCCGGCCTTGGAGACACCACCCGAGGAGCCGCTGACCCGAGATGACGAGCGGCGGCTCTGCGACCACTACGACCTGCTGTGGGTCGGTGTCGAACACGTCCGCCCGAGCCGCCCCCGCCTGCTGGGACGCCGCTTCATCGGCTAGCCGGTACGGCCGATCACGGTGAGGCCGAAGTTCTTCGTGGTGCCGAACTTCGTCGGCATGTGTTCCGGGATGATCGACTTGGTGAAGTAGCCGTAGACACAGCGCTGGAGCCCGCACAGGGTCGACGCGATGCCCGGGACGGTGTTGGTCAGGATCGACGGGACGTTCGTGAGCGTGCCGAGCAACGTCGTGTACCCGGTGACGACGAACGGCGCGAACCCGACGACGTGGTAGGCCGCGGGCAGGATGTTGGTGGCGCCGATCGCGCTGTCGAAGATCGGCACGAGGACCGGTTTGCCGGAGGCCCGGGCCGCCGCGAGTTCGCTGGTGCAGGTGATCGCGGCGAGCAGGTTCAGCGCGGGCGCGGTCACCCAGGTCTGCACGGTGCTGGTGGAGGCGGTGACGTCGAGGTGGCAGTTGCCGAGCGAGTTCAGCCAGGCGTAGCCACTGGACGTGGTGTGGTCGAGCGGATTGTTGCACCAGGACAGCAGCGGATTGCTGATGGCGATCGCGTTGTCGACCGGGCTCTCCAGGCCGAGCAGCGAGTACACCCCGGCCTGCTGCAGCAGTGGGTCGAGGCCGGGCAGGGCGTAGAACTTCTTGCCGCCGTTGGTCATCCGGTCCCAGTCGCACTTCGAGACACCCATCGCGAGCACGTTGGTGGCGACCGGCACGCCCCACACCACGCGGGCGCAGGCCCCGACCTGCTTACCCTGGTACACACCCTTGGTCAGCGCGGCCGCGAAGACCGGAGGCATGAGCCGGGTGTTGTCGGTGTTGCGCGTGCTGGTGCGTACCTCCGCGGTGTCGTATGTCCCGGTGATCGCCGGCTGCGGCCGGCAGGTCGCGGTGGTGCCCCAGACCGGGCAGTTCAGGTTGTTGACGCAGACCTGCGCGTCAGCGCGGGTGTCCTTGGCGTTCTTCTCGGCGTAGAGCTTGGCGTTGTCGGCCTGCCCGGCGCTGGTGCACACCGCCGGGTCGAAGATGCAGGCCTGCGCGACCTTCCAGGACGCGAAGTCAGCGCCGGACTGCAACTGTTCCTTCTCGCTGTAGAGCAGGCCGACGTCGATGACGAGGGCGCCGATCCCGAAGATGAGGACGGCGCTCATCATGGCCGCGATGATCGTGACCGCGCCCTCGTCGCCCCGATGGCCCATAGCCGCAAATTACATGTTTTCGGCCGCCGCCCGGATCGCCTCCCGGATTCTGAAGTAGGTCCCGCACCGGCAGATGTTGCGCAGCCCGTCCAGGTCGGCGTCGGTGATCGCGCGGCCCTCGGCGGCTACCCGCCGGACCAGATCGACGGCCGCCATGATCTGCCCGGGCTGGCAGTACCCGCACTGCACCACGTCGTGGTCGAGCCAGGCCCGCTGCATCGGGTGCAGGTCGGCGCCGACCGTGCCGGCCAGCCCCTCGATGGTCACCACCTCGTCGTCCGGCCCGAGTGCGCCGACCGGCACCGCGCACGGGTTGAACGCGGCGCCGTTGAGGTGACTGGTGCACGCCTTGCAGACGTTGATCCCGCAGCCGTACTTCGGGCCGGTGACGCCGAGCAGGTCACGCAGCACCCACAGCAGGCGCACGTCACTCTCGACGTCCACGGTCACCCGCTCCCCGTTGACCTTGAAGGTGTGTTCAGGCACCCGTACCCCCGATCATGGGGGAAGCCGGAACCGGCGGAATCGTCGGCTTCGGGGTGAACGACAGGGTGCCGTGGTTGATCGGGAACCGGGTCGGCATCGTGCCGACCGCGCGGCCGTAGGCGCAGGCGACCGCCGCCATCGCCGCCGCCACGCCCAGCTCACCGGCCCCACCGGGCTGGTCGGAGGTGCTCGGCATGACGATGATCCGCAGGTCGGGCGGGGTGTTCCACTGCCTGGTGTAGAAGTAGTTGTCCCAGCTCGCCTCGAGGAAGTAGCCGTCGCGCAGGTGCAGGCCGGCGGTGAGGGCGAGCGCGATGCCGTCCATCACGCAGCCCATCATCTGCGCCTGCAGGCCGAGCGGGTTGACCGCCAGACCGACGTCGACCGCGAAGACGACCTTGGTGACGCGCGGCCCGCCGACGCCGTCGCGGATCGGCCGGTTCAGTGTCTCCGGGCGGCAGTCGATCTCCACCAGGCAGGCGCTGACGCCTTTGTATTCGGAATGGAACGCGATTCCCTGCGCCATTCCGGCCGGCATCCGCCGGCCCCATTCGCCTACTTCCGCGGCCTTACGCAGGACGGCGCGGGCCCGGTCGTCGGTCAACAGACTTTCCCTCATCCGGTACGGGTCGAGCCCCATCCGTTGACCGAGCTGGTCGACCATCAGCTCCCGCGCGCAGGTGGTGTCAGGCGAGTACACGTTGCGCATGCTGCCGGTGTTGAACCCGTCGCCGGTTTCGTTGAGCAGCCGGCTGGTGACCCCGAACCGGTACGGCGAGGTATGGCTGAACTGGAAGAACGTCTGCGCGAAGGCGGCGTCCCCGATCGGCAGCTGGGCGGCCATCGCGGTGAGCAGCTCCCCCAGCCCGTGCCCCAGATCGGTGGTGACGCTGGTGTGCCGCTGCTCGAAGCCGAGCACCAGCCGGCCGGCGTAGGCGATCCGGACCCGGGACGTGGCCATCGGGTGGGTGCGGCCCTGCCGGGAGTCGTCGGCCCGGTGCCACATCAGTTTCACCGGCTTGCCGATCCGCTGCGACACCTCGGCCGCCTCCAGGGCGGCGTCGAAGAACAGTTTGCGGCCGAACGAACCGCCACCCTCGATGACGTGCACGGTAACCCGGTTCACCGGCAGGCCGAGCCGGGCGGCGATGGTCTGCTGCGCCACGATCGGTGATTTGAGCGCCGACCAGATCTCGGCGCGCCCCGGCCGTACGTCAGCGATCGCGCAGTTGGTCTCCAGGGCACTGTTGCTGCGGAACTGGAACGTGAACCGTGCCTCGACGAACGGCGTGATCGGCCGCGGGCCGAGCGGCAGCTCGGCTGCCGCGAGTTGCCGCAGGACCGTGTCGTCGGACTGGCCCTCGACGGTGCCCGGCCGCCAGGACACCTCGAGCGCGCGGACCGCGTCGATGCACTGGCCGAACGTCTCGGCTCGCACCGCGACGCCGGTCGAGACGGTCACCACGTCGGTGACGCCGGGCATGGCCAGCACCGCGGCGAGGTTCGCGACCGGGCCCGGTCTGCCGTTGATGGTCGGCGGGCGGCACAGCATCGTCGGTTTGGCGTCCGGGACGGCGAGGTCCATCGTGAACTTCTTGCGGCCGGTCACCGCGTCGAGGGCGTCGATGCGGCGTTGTGGCTTGCCGATGACGGTGAAGCTCTCCCGGGCAGTGAGCTCCACCGGGACGGCCAGGGTCGTCGCGCTGGCCGCCGCGGCCGACAGCTCGCCGATGCCGAGGCCACCGACCTTCCCGTTCACGATCGTCAGGCCGGAGGCGGGCACGCCGAGCCTCGCCGACGCCGCGGCCAGCAGCCGCTGCCGGGCGACCGCCGCCGCGACCCGGATCGGCGTGAACGTGGCGATGGTGGTGTTCGAGGCGCCGGTCAGCTGGTTGAACAACAGCTCGGGCCGGGCGTCGGCGAGACCGACCCGGACCTTCTGCACCGGTACGCCCAGTTCCTCGGCGATCAGCATGGCCGACGACGTGGTGATCCCCTGCCCGACCTCGGCCCGGGGCAGCGCGAACGAGACCGTACCGTCAATGTTGATCTCGACCGAGATGAGCCCGGACGTGGGCAGGGCCGCCGCCGTCATGATGTCGTTGAGATCCAGCAGGGACGTGATGTCGGCTGATGCCGCCGGATCGGCGGCGGCCACCAGCACGGGGGCCGCCAGCACGAATCCGAGCAGGGTGCGCCGGGTGACGGGCACGGTCACGAGGCCTCCGGCCGGTTGGTCGCCGGGATCTCGATCTTGGTTTCCCGTGCTTTGGTGAGGAACAGCAGGATGTACTGCCGCGCCGCCTCGTCCAGAGTCCAGGCGATCTCCGGGACCAGCGGCAACGGGATCAGCCCTTCCCGGAACCGCACGAGCAGCGGCCAGGCGGTCGCGATCAGCGGCTCCCACAGTGGTTCCCGCTTGATCTGGTCCCAGTCCGACACCTGGTCACCGACCAGATAGCGGGCCAGGGCATTGACCAGCGGCCGGCTGACGCTGGCCGGGCTGGTCTGTTCGGCGAGCTGGCCGAGCAGGATGTCGGTGAGTTCGACGCCCTCCCGGGTCGGGCCCATGTTGGGCGGCAGCACCTGGTCGGACTGCGCGTTCGCAGCCGCCCAGGTCTGCGGGATGTACTCGTCACGGACGCCGAGCATGTGCGCGGTCACCTGCCACACGTGCAGGTAGGCCTGTGAGTCGGCGGCGCTGATCGGGACCTGCCAATCCCGCAGCTTGCGCATCGCGTAGGTGGGCAGGGTGTGCCAGGTGACCAGGATGTCCTCCTGGGTGATCGGAACACTCCACTTCCAGTGCGGCGACTGCTGCAGCAGGTGCCGCACCGCTGCATGGACCAGTCGCGTCTTCACCGCCTGCACGATGCAGTCGCCGTCCGGGCGGTACGCGTTGAGCGACCCGACCGAGAACCCGAGGAGGCTGGTCTTGGCGACCCGGTCCTCCATGTCGGCGCCGCCCTTGGAGTAGTAGACCGACCACGCCTCCTTCGGGATCGCCGTGCTCAGCATGCCGCCGCCGACACCGTTGAGCAGGTTCAGGTAGAGGCCCCGGGACTTGTTGAACTGCGCCGCCCGCTCCAGCTTCGCGGTGTCCGCCCAGTCCGGGACCTGCCGCGCCTTCGTCATGAAGTCCCGCAGGTAGCCGGGCAGCCCGTCGGGCAGCGGCTGGTCGTTGCGGGTCCAGTCCCACAGCAGCCGGTTGACCTCCGGAACCGCACCGGTGTCCAGCAGTTCCGCCGAGACCGGGTCGGCCTCCGGGTCCCACTGGGTGCTCCACCCGGTTTTTTCAGGGACGCCCATCGGGGCCGCGAAGATCACCGCTCCCGCCTTGAGCATGTCGCGTCTGCTCAGCTCAGCCATCGCGCGCTCCTCAGGTCGGCCGGTTGGTGACCGGGATCTCGATGCTGATCGGCCGGGCCTCCGACAGGAACAGCAGGGCGGCCTTGCGCAGGAACTCGTCGAAGAGCCAATACGCCTTCGGCGCCAACGGGAAAGGCAACAATCCTTCGCGTACGGCCACAAAGGGTCCCCATGCCGTCCGGAGCAGCGGGTCCCACACCGGCTCGCGCGGGATCTTCAGCCACGCCGCGATCTCGTCGCCCAGCATGAATCTGGTGAACGCGCCGAGAATCGGCTTGCTGAGGATCCCGGCGTCCACACTCGATCCCAGGTTGAGCAGGATGTCGGCGAGCTTGATGCCCTCCGGGGTGGCCCGCAGGATCGGGTCGAGGACCTGCTCGGCCTGCGAGTCGGCCTCGGCCCACGAGTTCGGGATGTATTCCGCACGGACCCCGAGCATGTACGCGCCGACCTGCCACGAATGCAGGAACGCGGCCGACTCGTCCGCCGGGATCGGCACCTTCCACGCGGTCAGCTTGCGCATCACGGTGGTCGGCAGACTGTGCCAGGTCACCATGATGTCGCGCTGACTGATCGGGATGTCCTCGTCGGCGACCTGGGTCCAGTACGGCGACTGGGGCAGCAGGTGCCGGACCGCAGCGTGCACGAGTCGGGTCTTCACCGCCGTCACGATCATCTCGCCGTCGGGCTTGAATGCGTTCGTGGAGCCGATGTCGTACCCCAGCTTGGCGGTCTTGGAGATGCGGTCCTTCATGTCCGCGCCGCCCTGCGAGTAGTAGACGGCCAGGGCCTCCTTCGGGATGACGGTGCTCATCATGCCGCTGGCCAGGCCGTAGAGAACGCCCAGGTAGAGACCGCGCTTCTCGTTGAACTCCACGGCCAGGTCGAGTTTCGCCGGGTCGGCCCAGGACGGGAGCCGCCGGGCGTACTCGATGAAGTCGCGCAGGTCAGTGGGCAGGCCGGCCGGCAGCGCCTGGCCGTTCTTCTTCCAGGTGCGCAGCAGTTCGTTGACGTGCGGGACGTCGCCGCGCTCGATCAGGTCGGCGACCAGCGGGTCGGCCTCCGGGTCCCACACCCAGCGCGGGTCGACGCCCGCGCCGGTCCCGGCTACCGAGGCACTGGCCGGCCAGGTCCACGGGAGTGCCAGGGCGGCGCCGACCGCGCCCGCTTTCAGGATGTTGCGTCTGCTGAGTGAATCCACGCTTCGCTCCTCCGCTGACACGCTTCGTTCGCTGACACGCTTCGTTCGCTGACACGCTTCGTTCGCTGATACGGTGAAACACGAGGTGATTCCGTGTATCAGCGATGAGAGCACGCCGGGTCGCCGTTCACAAGCATGAATTTCTACGGACATCGATACGACACGAGCCTCACCTGGGCGGATTGATACGCTGATACAGATGGTGTAAACACATCTCGGGGGTGCGTGTGATGACCGGATCCGGTGACTCGACACTGCTCGGCCGCGCCCTTGCCGACGCCTTCGCCCCGGACAGCCCCGCCGACGAGGTCACCACACGCCTGCTCGACGCCGCCTACGACCAGTTCTGCCGGATGGGCATCCGCCGTTCCACCATGGAGGACGTGGCCCGACGGGCCGGCGTCTCCCGGATCACCGCCTACCGGCGGTTCGCCACCAAGGACGCCCTGGTCGAGCAGGTGGTGCGTCGCGAGTTCCGGCGCTACTTCGACCAGTTCCTCATCGACATCAGCTCGGCCCGCACCGCCGCCGACCGGGTCGTCGTCGGCTTCGCCTCGTCACTGCGCGCCTTCCGCAACAACCCGCTGATCGGCGGCCTGATGACCGCCGAACCGGACCTGCTCGTCCCCTCACTGATCAACGACGGTGGCCAGACGATGGCGGTGGTCCAGCGTTTCGTGGCCGCCCGCCTGCGCGTAGATCAGCAGGACGGCCACATCTCCCCCTCGGTCGACGTCGACCTGGTCGCCGAGGTCTGGACCCGCTTGTCCGCCTCGTTCCTGGCCATCCCGAGCCAACTGGTAGACCTCGACGACGACACCCAACTGCAAGACATCGCGCGTCGTTTCCTGGCCCCGATGCTCACCCCCACCAACACCGCAATGCCCACCGCCCCCAGCTGACGACCCCGCCCGTTACCTGACGCCCTCGCACCCCGCACCCGAGTTCCCGCAGGCCACGGCTCCCGGGCCCACAATCCAAGGCCCAAGATCGCCCAAGCCAAAATGCCGCAGCCGGCCTACCTCACCCAACCGACCCGGCGCGGCACGGACCGGCGCGGCACGGCACGGCGCGGCACGGCACGGCGCGGACCAACCCGGCGCGGCACGGACCGGCACGGCGCGGCGCGGACCAACCCTGCGCGGACGGCACGGCGCGGACCAACCCGGCGCGGCGCGGCACGGCACGGCACGGCACGGCACGGCGCGATCTTGCACGAATGTTCACCCTTGGGGCGATCTTGCACGTATCTCCAGGCCGGGGCATGGGAGAACGTGCAAGGTCTACGCCGCGAAATGGTTCTTGCAACGTAAGCCACGCCTGGGCACGAGAAATCGTGCAAGATCGCCGAAAGCGTGTAATACCGTGCAAGATTCACTTTGCGGGTACCGACATGAGACCTCGGCCGCTTTCGATAATCAACCAGGGACCCGCGAACGCGGCACTCGCACGCGAACACGGTTCGCCCGCGAACGCGGTGACGCCCGCGAACACGGTTCCGCCCGCGAACGCGGTGAGGCACGCAGACGCGGTGACGCACACAAACCGATGCAGCCCACTCGACCACCTGGGGTGAACGAGCCTACGAGAACCACGCGTCGCTACGGGTGATTGCCTGGCCCGTACCGCAGCTTGTTGTGTCAGTTGACGCTAACGTTAGCGGGAGCTAACGTTAGCGGTGCCCGGCTGGATGGGTCGGGTCAAAAGCGAGTGAGGGAGTACGGCTGTGGGTCGTCCAGTGGCGTTCTTCGAGATCATCAGCACCGACGCGGAGCGGGCGCGCGGTTTCTACACCGGGCTGTTCGGGTGGTCGGCCGCCGACCAGGAAGGTGGCTACGCCCTGGTGGACACCGGGGCCGGCGAAGGGGCGATCGGTGGTGGCATCGGGGCCGCGGAGTCCGCCGAGGAGGCCGGTGTGAAGATCTACGTGCAGGTCGACGACCTGGAGAAGACTCTGGAGCAGGCGGTGGCGCTCGGCGGGACGACCCTGGTCGAGCCGGCCGCTCTGCCCGGCGACTACGGTCGGTTCGCGGTGTTCGCCGATCCGGACGGCAACCCGGTTGGTCTGTGGGGATGAGCTGATGTTCGAGGACGAGTCCGACGACGCCTTCCGTGCGCTGGCGGAGCCGCGACGACGGGCGATCCTGCGCCTGGTCGCCACCGACGAGCTGGCAGCCGGGGAGATAGCCGCGGCGTTCGACGTGACTCGTACCGCGATCAGTCAGCATTTGACCGTGCTCCGCGAAGCCGGGCTGGTCAGCGAACGCCGCGCCGGGACCCGCCGGCTCTATCGGGCCCGGCCCGAAGGGCTGGCCGGTCTGCGGGAGTTCCTCGATTCGATGTGGAGCGACGCGCTCGACGTGGGGCGACGCCTGGTCGAGGCGGAGGCCGCCGAGCAGGCCGAGCACCGGACGGATGTGGCCTGAGCATGAGCGACAACGTCCGTCCGTTGCGGCGGCCGCCGATCCGGCAGTCCACGCTGGTCCGCAGCGGCCTGGAGCACACGTTCGAGGTGTTCGTCCGCGACATCGGCGTGTGGTGGCCGACCCGCCCGCATTCGCTCGGTCAGGAGCGGGTGGTGTCGGTGACCATCGAGCGGAAGCTAGGCGGTCAGGTCTTCGAGACGTGGGCGGACGGCTCGCGGGTCGGCTGGGGCGAGGTGATCGCCTGGGATCCGCCGGAGCGGTTCGGCATGACCTGGACGATCCTGCCCGTGGTCACCGAAGTGGAGCTGACGTTCACCGCGCTGGCGCCGGCCCTGACCCGGGTCGCGCTCGAACATCGCGGCTGGGACCGCCTCACCGAGGAGCAGATGGCCGCGGCCACCTCATCCGCGGGCGGCTACTCCGCCGGCTGGAAACGGATCCTCGAAATCTTCACGGAGGCCGCGGAAACGGAGGCCGAGCGACCGGAAGGTGTTTTATAGGCGTTTGGAACATGATGGGGCTTTTGCGAGGTCTACCGTCTGCGTATGAGACCTGCCTTCGCCCTGGCCTGCATCATCCCGCTTCTGTTCACGGCGGCGACACCCGTGAGGGCGGTGGGAGCGGAACCGTTGCCCCCGAATCTGGAGCGGGGACTGCCCGGTGCGACGGAGCTGCCCAAGGGCTTTCGGATGGTCGAGAATGATTCGGCCGATGGCAGCTACTTCTTCAGGGAGTCAGCCTGCGACTCCGACGACCCGTATGCCTTCGGCCGCTCGCACAGGTCTGCCCCCTACCACTTCTTCGAGAACGGTGACGGCGCCAGGGTCGAGATGATCATCGGACTGGCGCAGGGGCACGACCTGATTCGCACGATGCGTGAACGGCTCCGGGACTGCCCCCGCGGCGGCCCGCAAGGGTTCCCCCAGCCGGTGACCGCCCTCGACGTTCCGGACTTCGGCTTGGAGGTCGCGGCGTTGCGCTACACCGGCGGCCTCGCCTTTCAACCCGACGCGCACGCGGTCGCTGTCTACGGCGACGTGACCGCGGAAATCAATCTGAGGAAGACCTCGGCCGCCGACACCACCCGGATCCTGACCGCCTGGCAGAGCCGGCTGATCACCGTCCACCACTCGCCCACGCTGATGGGATCGGCTCTGCTCACCGGGCCGGAGCTGCCGAAGGGCTACACGCGCGTCCTCGGTGGTGAGGACTGGTCGCCGGACATCCACATGTACGGGTCCGAGTTGTGCGGCGGTGACGGCAAGCGGATCGAGGGGCCGCTGACCCGGGCGTGGCAGCAGTTCGAGAACCGGAACGGCGCCACCCTGGAGATCGAGGTCGCCGCCCTCGGCTCGGCCCAGGCCCGCCGGATCGTCGAACGGCTGGCGGCGGTTCCCGGACGGTGCCGGAGCCACGGTGACGACGTCGCCTCGGCCCAGCATCACCGGCTGGCGCTGCCCAACCTCGGCGGGCCGGCGGCCGGCGTGGTGACGGTCGGCACGTCCAGCGGCCGGAACCGGGAGCGGCGGCACTCGGTGGCCCTGGTGCGCGGCGACGTCCTGGTGACCTTCGACGAGCGGGGGCCGGACGACATCGACCTGCCGCGTTTCCTGCGGATCGTCAAGGCCGGAGCGGCGAAGGTGAGCGTGATCGGGAAGCCGTGAGAGACCCGGTCCGGGCGGCACGTCATGATAGGGGGGTGACGACGTGGAGCGGCGCGCTGTGGACCTGAACGAAGCGCGGGAACTCGCGGACAACCTGATGACCCGGCACGGACTCTCGGATTGGGCTCTGAGCTTCGACGACGCGAAGACGCGGGCCGGGATCTGCCGACTGGAAGCACGGGAGATCGGCCTGTCCCGGCCGTTGATCCGGCTGTATTCGGCGGACCAGGTGACCGAGACGGTTCTGCACGAGATCGCGCACGCCCTGGCCGGGCCGGGGCACGGGCACGATCGGGTGTGGCGGGCGATCGCGGTGCGGATCGGATGTTCCGGCACCAGATGTGTGCCGGAGGACGTGCCCCGGGTGGAGGGCGCCTGGGAGGGTGTCTGCCCGGCCGGCCACCGGACCACGGTGCATCGCCGGCCGGTCCGGGTACGGTCGTGTTCACGCTGCTCACCGTCTTTCGACAGGTCGGCGCTGTTCTCCTGGACACGGAACGGGGCGGCCGCGCCGATGCACCCGCGGTATGCGCAGGAGCTGGCCCGGCTCAGCGCGGTCCCGGCGGCCGTCGCGCCGGTGGTGGAGCTGCCGGTCGGCGCCCGGGTCCGGTTGACCGGCCGCGGCAAGTACGGCGGCCTGGCCGGCACCATCGTGAAACGGGGCCGGTCCCGCTATCAGGTGCAGACCAAGGCCGGCCTGCTGAACGTGCCGTTCCCGATGGCCGAGCCCGCCTGACCGGCTGTCAACGCAGCCAGCTGCGGTCCAGGTCCTCGGCGTAGTGACGGAGCGCCCGTCCGTACCGTCTGATGTCCGGGTCCTCGGTGGTGTCGGCGAGCAACCGCAGCAGGTCGGCGACCGCTTCGCGGGCGTCACCGGTGTTGTATCGCAGCATGGCCCGGAACACCCGCAACGGCCGGTCGGCCGGGAACCTGGCCAGCGCCTGCTCGAACACCTCGGCGGCCTCGCCGTCCCGGCCGAGGGCCCGTAGCGTGCTGCCCAGGCCGAGCATCGCGTCCCGCAGATCCGTCTCGGGCAGGTCACCGGCGATCGCCGCCCGGTAGTGCGGGACGGCCTCCGCCTCCCGGTCGAGCACGTCGTGCGCCCACGCCGTCTGGTAGGCCACCGCCGCGTCGTCCGGGAACTCGGCCCGCAGGCTCAGCAGCAGCTCGCGGGCCTCCTCGGCCCGGCCGTCGGCACGCAGCCGCACCGCCCGGGCGAGCCGTCCACCGTAGAGATCCGTGGTCACCGGTTGATCCTGCCATCACCCTGGTCGTGCCCGCCGGGCCCGGGGCAGCCGTCGCTCAGACCGGGAATCCCGTCGGGATTCGCCGTCTGAGCGACGGCTCATGGTCTTACCGCAGCGGCGCCTCGGTCGGGGTCATGGTGGCCTCGATCGTGTCGAGGATCTGCTCCACCTGCGGGCGCAGCAGCTGCCACTCCCGGCCGGTCGCCAGCGCCTCGTTCTCCGCGTCGACCGCCACCGCCAAGTCCCGCAGCAGCACCGCCAGCTCCCGGGCCCGCGCCTGGCGGGCGCCGTCGATGTTCTGTGCGCCGAGCGCGCCCCAGCGCACCGACAGGCCGGTCAGGTCGTCACGGACCGGCGGCCAGGCCAGGCCACGCCGTTCCGCCTCGCGCATCCCGAGAATGCTGAGCAGCCGCGACTCGGTGATCATCCGGGTCTCGGCGGACAGCGCGGCAGCCTCGGCGTCCCAGCTGGACGTGCGCTTGGACCGGGCGATCAGGACCGCCGCGGCGAGGCCGCCGAACAGCAGGAACAGCAGGAACCAGCCGAGGAACCCGCTGGAGCTGTCCTCCGCGGCGACCGGGACCGGGGCCACCGACTCCGCCGCGGCAGGCGTCGTGGTCGTCGCCTCCACCTTGGTCACCGTGACCTCGACGGTACGGGTGTCGGCCGGCTTCGGCTTCTCGGTGGTCTTGGTCGGCTCCGGGTCCTTCGTCTTCGTCGGCTCCGGATCGGTCGTCTTCGTGGGCTCCGGATCCTTGGTCTTCTCGGTCGTCCTGGTCGGCTCGGGGTCCTTCGTCTTCTCGGTCGTCTTCGTCGGCTCGGGTTCCTCGGTGCGGGTCGGCAGAGTGCGATCGACAGTCGCCTCCACCGACGGGCGCGTCGACGGCAGCGACCCGACGTCGCCCTCCCCGGTGCACGCCGTGAGCCCCAGCAGGCAGAAAACCACACCGACCGGCAGCAGTCGTCTCATGATCGCCATCTCCCACTCTCGCTGACTGGCATCAGCGTCCGGGCATCCGTCCCGGTGGGCATCCCTCGCCCCGGATGACCCTTCGGCCCGGATTCACTCGCGCGGGATGACGTCGCCGCCGGCCCGCCGGACGAGGCTTGGCCGGACCGGTGACACAGGCGTGTACGGCAGGGGGAACCGCCGCATGCAGAGCCGACTCCGACTGGCGGGCCACGGTGTGCAGCCGTTGCTGCTGATGTTCCCGCTGGGCCTCTTCTGGATGGCGTTCGTGTTCGACCTGGCCACCCTGCTGGGCGCGCCGGCGCTGGTCGGCACACTCGCCTACTGGAACCTGGTGGCCGGGCTGATCGGCGGAGTGCTCGCCGCGGTGGCCGTAGGGTTCGACGCGTTCACCGCCGTCGGGCCGCGCGCCGCCCGGATCGGGTTCGTCAGTCTGCTGCTCGACGTCGGTGTGCTGATCGTCTTCGCGGTGCTGACACTGATGCGGGTCCGGGGCGCTGATCGGGCCGCGGACCCGGGACTGCTGCTGATGGAGCTGGCCGGGCTGGCGGTGGCCGCCTTCGGCGCCTGGTTCGGAGGCCGTTTCGGCGATCCGCGCGCCCCCGTGGCCGAGCCGCTCCGCTAGCGCCTGTTTCGTAAGGGGGGCAGGACCGCACGTCACCACGCGAACGGGCGTGGTGACGTGCGGCGAAGCGGATCAGACGGGCTGGGGCTCGCGGAGACCGGCGATCGACGCGGCGATCAGGCAGATGCCGCCGAACACCAGAGTGGTCGCGCCGATCAGGACGAAACCGGCCAGCCCCAGCCCTGGCCAGACCAGCAGGGCCAGCGACGCCGCCACCGCGACCAGGCCGACCACGATCCGCCAGCCGCCGCCCGAACCCTTGCGGCCGAGGGCCAGGAGGATCTCACCGATCCCGTCGAACAGCCAGCCGAACGCGACGATCAGCAGCATCAGGCCCAGCGACTTGGTGGCGTCGGACAGGCAGAACACCCCGGCGCCGGCGACGAGCAGGCCGAGCAGCACCCCGAGTGCCCGGTGCAGCACGGACAGTCCGTCGGCGACGAACATCTGCAGGACGCGGATTCCGCCGACGATCAGCAGGTTGAGGCCGAACAGGAACGCCACCACTCGCAGGGTGGCCTCCGGCCAGGCGAACGCGAGGATGCCGATGCCGACGGCGAGCACGCCGGCGGCCAGGCGCAACCAGACCCAAGCTCGTGACATCGGGCTCACCGTGCCTCTCGGATGGGCTCGGCCGACGAGACACTGGGCCCGGCCGCCGAAGAGCCGGGCGAAGCCGAAGCCGCCGAAGAGCCGTGCACGGCCAGCGTGTAGATGACCAGCACGTCGATCGCGATGACGACCGCGCACCAGAACGGGTAGGCGGGCAGGAACAGCAGGTTGCCGAGGGCGCTGATCGCCGCGATGCCGATGCCGACCACCCGGGCCCACATCTGGCCGAGGAACACCCCGACCCCGGCGGCCATGGTGAGCAGGCCGAGGGTCGAGTGGAACACGCCCCAGACGGTGTAGTTGAAGTCGACCGCCAGCCCGGAGCTGGTGGTGAAGTAGTAGTCGTCGCGGACGATCGCCACGATG
This sequence comes from Actinoplanes sp. NPDC026670, assembly GCF_040638175.1. Classification (NCBI taxonomy): domain Bacteria; kingdom Bacillati; phylum Actinomycetota; class Actinomycetes; order Micromonosporales; family Micromonosporaceae; genus Actinoplanes; species Actinoplanes sp. NPDC026670. Next base: position 50,004 of record NZ_JBEZXU010000021.1, on the reverse strand, counting down.
CCCTCGATCAGCTGGAAGCTGCCGAGGAGCATCAGGATCACGCCACTGAAGATCACCATGCCGAGCCAGTGGCCCGGCTCGGCGGTGTGAGCGGTTCGAGTGGTCATCGAGGGGTCTCCTTCCAGGCCCGTGGCCGCCAGTTCTCGACCACTTTGGCCACGGCGGTAACCAGGAACAGCTGGCCGATCAGGGCTTCCAGGACGGCGAGGCTCTGGGCCGGGTTGGTGGCCGGGACCATGTCGCCGTACCCGGTGGTGGTCATCGTGACGAAGCTGAAGAACAACGCCTGGGACAGGCGGGGGTCGCCGTCCTCGCCGAACAGCGGGCCCGGCTGAAGCGCGGCGACGCATTCGTAGCCGAACCCGAAGGCCATTCCGATCAGCAGGTACGCGGCGAGCGCGCCCAGCATGGTCTGCACGTCCACTCCGCCGTGCCGGCCCAGGTCCCGGACGATCGAGAACGGGGCCAGCAGGTAGAGCGCGCTCGCCGCCAGGAAGGTGTAGCCGACCAGTGGCGAATCCTGGACCAGCAGGTTGACCCCGGCCGCGACGAGAGCGAGCGCGAAGACCCCGGCGGCGGCCAGGCGCATGCCGATCCGGGCGCCGGACACCCGGAGCGCCTGCCACACCGTCAGGGTCTGCACGAACAGCAGCAACGCGACCATCGAGCGGCTCTCGGCGAGCAGGGCCAGCACGTACGTCCCGATGATCATGCCCAGCACCAGGCCGTACCCACCGCGGAGTCGGTCAGAACGCACCCGGGCCGTCCGATGACGCCGGCAGTCTGCGCACCTCGATCAGCCGCAGGCCGAGGCCGTGGATCCGGGAGATCAGGCCCACCACGGCCGACTGGTCGGGCAGCGAGCCGTGCAACACGGTCTCCGGCGGTTCCACACTGACCGTGAGGTCACGTAGCTCCGCGAGCAGCTCCTCCGGGATGACCCCGGAGACCCGCACCTGATATGTCGCCTCGGGCATGACTCGTCCCCTCCCCAAATCGTTCCGGTCAGCCTTCAACCGCTCCGGTTCCGGCACGTCATCCCGGAGGGATGACGGATTCCGTACCGCGCACACGGGCGTGGAAGAGGCCCAGCTTGAACAGCCGCTCCAGCCGCCGGACGGTGAACGGGTGCGACATCGGCAGCTGGGCCAGACCCACCCAGAAGCCGCGCAGCGCCTGCCCCTGGCGGACCAGTTGCTCGATGTCGGTGGTCTGCTCGGTGTGCCGGCCGGAGGCGAGCAGCACCAGGCCTGTCGCGCCGGCCGGGGACAGGTGCGCGCCGTGCCTGTCGCACGAGTACTCCCGCAGCCGGGACAGCGCCGGGCCGAGCAGCGGGATCCGCTCCGAGTAGCAGACCGACAGCTGGTACCACAGCGAGACGTGGTGCAGCCGGATGTGGCCCAGCTCGTGGCCGAGGATGAACCGCAGCCCGTCCCGGTTGTTCTCGCGCAGGTTCACGAACAGCTCGTTGGCCAGCACCACGTAGTCGTGGCCGGTGGCCTGGGCGGCGAACGCGTTCAGGGTGCCGTTGCCGTTGGCCAGGTACAGGTTCGGCCGGCGCTTGAGACCCAGCTTGTGGGCGTAGTCGTCCATGGTCCGGTAGATGTCGCCGTACTGCTTGGGCGACAGCTCGACCGCGGTGCCGCGGGTCGACGCCCGCTGCGTCTCACGGACGATGATCAGCCCGGGCACGAACAGCAGCAGACCGATGAAGGCGGATCGGACGGTTGTCGCCCAGCCGGTGTTCTCCAGCCGTTCCGGCAGGTAGGGCAGGGTGGCCGCGGCCTGAAGGATGAACACCACGATGATCACGTTGAGGATCACCATGAACACGTAGAACGGCAGCTCGGCGGGGTGCCGCAGCTTGGCCGGTCTGGAATGCGTGGACACGACGGATCTCCTGTCTCCCGGTTTGCCGGTGACCTTCCGCTGCGCGGCTGCACCGCGCCTCATCCCGCCGGAATGAGGCCCGGTCACCGCCGGTCCGGCGAGGCTGCAAAGACCCTTCAGCTCGTACGCGCAGAGGAGCCCCGCCATGCCTGAGGCATCAGTCGTGTCCCCGAACCGGGCCTGGCTCGCCCGGTCGTCGTTCGCCGCGGCCGCTGCCGCCGTCGTCCTGGTCCTCGCCGTCGCCGGTCTGCGTGGTGGTCTCGGACTGCTGCTGGCCGGGGCGCTCGGCAGCGCGGCCGGGCTGGCCGGGGCCTGGTGGTTCCTCAGCCACCGGGGGCTGTGGCGGTGGCTGGCCGGCACGGTCGTCGTGCTCGCCCCGATCACGGTGGCGGTCGTCTACATGCGGCACCGGCTGCTCTGGGTGGTCATCGTGTTCGCGCTGCTCTGGGCGGTCGCGGTGGCGGCCGGGCGGCGGGCGCTGGCCGAACCCGGGAACGGCCCGGCGGAACGGGTCACGGCGGCGCCGCTCCGGCCGTACCTCATCATGAATCCTCGCTCGGGGGGCGGCAAAGTCGGACGTTTCCGCCTCGCGGAACGGGCCCGCGCCCTCGGCGCGCAGGTCTTCGTCCTGGACGGACCGGCGGTGGACGTCGAGGAGGTGGCCCGGCAGGCGGTCCGTGACGGCGCCGATCTGCTCGGGGTGGCCGGCGGCGACGGCACCCAGGCGCTGGTCGCCGGAGTCGCGGCCGAGCACGGGCTGCCGTTCCTGGTGATCTCGGCGGGCACCCGCAACCATTTCGCGCTCGATCTAGGCCTGGACCGGGAGGATCCGTCGACCTGCCTGGACGCGCTCACCGACGGTGTCGAGATGCGGGTCGACCTGGGACTGATCGGGGACCGGACGTTCGTCAACAACGCCTCGTTCGGGGCGTACGCGGCGGTGGTGCAGAGTCCCGCCTACCGCGACGACAAGGTCGGCACCACGCTGGAGATGCTGCCGGACGCGCTCACCGGGACCCGCGGGCCGCATCTGGCGCTGACCGTCGACGGGGTCACCGTCACCGGGTCGCAGGCGGTGCTGGTCAGCAACAATCCGTACGCCACCGGGGACATCGCCGGGCTCGGGGAGCGGCCGCGGCTCGACCTCGGGGTGCTCGGGGTGCTGGCGGTGACCGTGCGCGGGGCCGCCGATGCCGCCCGGCTGATCAGCGGGCGCGGGCGGGCCCGTTCGCTGACCGTCCGCGCGGCCACCGAGGCGGTCGTCGACGCCGACGCCCCGTCCGTGCCGGTCGGCATCGACGGCGAGGCGGTGCTGCTGCCGACCCCGGTGCGCTGCCTGATCCGGCCCGGCGCGCTGCGGGTGCGGGTGCCGCGGCAGCGCCCCGGGAACCGGCCGGCGCTGCCCGAGATGGACTGGACACGACTGCGGCGGCTGGCTCTCACCAGCCGCCGCAGCTAGCTCCTCGGATCGGTCAGCGCCGGCGGGCCACCCGGCGGGTCACCCGTCGTGCGGTGCGCCGGCCGGTACGCCTGGCCACTCTCCTCGAACCGAACATGATCGTCTCCCTCTCTGCCGGGTCTTGCTATCGGGCGGCTGCCGCCGTCTCCAGGTCGTGCAGTTCCTTGGCCTCCTCGGCCGCGAGCAGCCCGATCCCGACCAGGTCGAGCGGGCTGATGAATCCGTCGGCCAGCCGGAACCCGCCGGCCCGGGCGATCGCGTCGCGCAGCGGCACCGCCCAGTGGTGCTCGATCAGCAGCAGCGCCGCGGCACTGTCCGGCGGAATGTCGCCGAGCACGTCCCAGGCTTGCGGGTCGTCGAAGACCGCGACACCGTCCTCGGCCGCCGCCGCGCCCAGCTGCGCCCCGGCCACCGCGCCCGCCTCGCCCTCGATGCCGAGACCGATCAGGGCGCCGACCTTGCTGCCGAGCTCGACGGCCTCCTCCTGGGACAGGTTGCTCAGGTGTTCCACCTCCAGCCCGCCGTCCGCGTCCTTGTAGACGGCGAGGGCGTCGATCACCCGTACCGTGTCGCTCTGCCGGAGACGTTCCAGCTCGGCGATCACCTCGCCATGGAAGTTCGGGTGCGGGAAACCCAGCACGATCAGCTGGACGGGACCGATGGACATCTTTCACTCCTCAGATCTGCGTCACCGACGATTGCGATCCTCGGTCCGGCCGGTGTTCCCGCGCCTCATCCGGTGCGGGTGAGGGGCCAGCCGCCCGCGCCGGGGACCCTCACCACATGAGACGACTACTCCCGATGTTCGCCGGGCTTCTCCTGCTCACCGGATGCTCCGGAGAGCCGGCCACCCCGCAGGCCGCGGTCTGTGAGAGCTACGCGGCCGTGCAGAACACCGTCGAACACATCCGCAACACCAACGTGTCGGAGAACGGGCTGTCCGCCCTCAAGCCGTACGTCACTCAGCTGATCGACCAGCTGAAACAGTTCGTCGCCGACGCCCAGGCACAGTTCGGCGCCCAGGCCGACACGCTGCGGGCCACCGTCGACGAGCTGTCGGCAAGCGTCGACGTCGCACGGGCCGACCCCAATATCAACAACCTTTCGGTGGTACGGGCGGACGTCGCCGACGTCCGGGCCGGGGCGCAGACCCTGCGCGCCACCATTCAGGAAACCTGCTGAGGGGGTGCGTCCATGCACGTCCAACACAGCCGGGCGACTGGATGGACCGCGTGGGTCCTGTTCGGCGGCGTGATGCTCGTGCTGCTCGGCACGGTCCACCTCTACGCCGGCTCGATCGGCCTGATCCGACCCGAGATCCTCGCCGGCACCCGCTCCGACCTGCTCCTGCCCATCTCGATGACGGCCCTCGGCTGGACCCACGTGGTGTTCGGCACGATCGCGATCGTCACCGGGGTCGGGCTGATCCGCGGACTGCTCTGGGCCCGGTTCACCGCCATCCTGTTCGCGGGCGTGTCGATGCTGGTCAACTTCACGTTCGCCGCCGCCCACCCGCTCTGGTCGGCGGTCGCGCTCGGGCTCGCCGCCGTCGTCGTGTGGGCCGCCGCCTACCACGGCGAAGAGGTGGCCGACGCGTACGGCACGTGAGTCTGCGGCGGCTCGACGACCTACAGCGACGGCGGGGCCCGCTCGGGTTCGGGTATGCGGTGATCTGCAAATACCTCGACGACGACGGGCCCCGCGAAGCCGCGTTGATCACCTACTACGGGTTCCTCAGCCTCTTCCCGATGCTGCTGCTCGGAGTCGCGGCCGTGTCCCAGGCGCTGGCCCGGCGGCCGGAACTGCGCCAGGAACTCATCGCCGCGATCGTGCCGCCCGCCCTCCAGCCCGGGATCGCGTCGTCGATGGCGAGCCTGTCCGCCTCGTACACGGCGCTGATCGCCGGCCTCGTCTGGCTGATCTACTCGGGAATCGGGGTGGTGCTCAGCGCGTACGACACTCTCAATCACGTCGCCGCCGTGCCCATCCGCAAGCGGGCCGGAATCGTCTCCAGATATCTGCGGGCGATGGCCGCCCTGGCGGTCGTCGTCGCCGGAACGGTCGCCATCGGCGGTCTCACCGTGGTCGCGCCCGCGCCGCTCGCCGTCGCCGGATCATGGCTGGTGACGAGCCTGGTGCTGCTGGCCACGGCCCGGATCCTGCTGATGCGGCCGGCGCCGCTGCGCTCGCTGTGGCCGGCGGCGACGATCGGCGCTCTCGGCGTGACCGGAGTGCTCACCCTCGGCGCCACCGTCCTGCCCGAACTGGTCCGCAGCGCCGGCCGCATCTACGGCGGTTTCGCCACGGTCGCCGGCTTCTTCACTCTGCTGTACCTGCTCAGCAACGTCCTGGTGCTGGCGGCCGAGATCGCCGCGGTCCGGCACGCCCGCTTGTGGCCACGCGCCCTCGACCCGTCCCGTCCCACCGAGGCCGACGCCCGGGCGATGCTGCTGCTGGCCCGCGAGCAGGAACGCCTCCCCGCCACCGACATCACCTACACCCTCCACACCCCGCCGCGACCGCCCGCACCTCGTGCGTAGCGCCCTCACCCAAGGACAGCCCCAGACGGATGACGTCTCCGCGCCCGCGACGCCTCCCCACGGCTCGTCGTCCGCGGCACCCCGCTCGCGGATCTTGCACGGTTCTCCACCCTCGCGCCGATCTTGCAGCCCTTTCCACGTCCCAACGGGAAGAAAGCTGCAAGGTCTCCCCGGCGCAGTAGACCTTGCACGACAAACCACACCCAGACGCGAAGAAGCATGCAAGATCGCCGCGAAGGTGAAGAACCGTGCAAGATCTACGAGGGCTGGTCGGGGCCAAATCGTCTGCGCGCGGTTTCGGTGGTGACGGCTGGAGGGGCGCGCTACGCGCGCCCCTCCGGGCGGGTTCGGGGCAGGAACCAGGCGGCGGTCAGGCCGATCAGGCCGGCGGCGGCCACCGCGAGCATCGCCCAGACGTAGGCGCGGTTCGGGTGGGTGCTGTCCACGCCGGCGACCAGGATGGTTCCGGCCAGGGCCGCGCCCAGTGAGGAGCCCAGGTTGGAGATGCTCCGGGACAGGCCGGAGATCTCGCCTTGGAGGTCTTCGCCGAAGCTGGACTGGACCACGTTCACCGAAGGGGTGAGCATGCCGCCCAGTCCGAGCCCGATGATGAACAGCCCGGGAATCAGCGACCAGATGCTGTCGAAAATGCTGCTCAGGGCCAGGAGCAGGGCGATGCCGGCGACGGTGACGGCGAACCCGGCGAGGATCAGGGTGCGCTGCGGGCGGCGGCGGGCCATGCGTTCGGCCAGCAGCGACGACAGCAGGACACCGACGGTGGTGGCGGTGAAGACGGCGCCCGTCTCGATGGCGTTGTATCCCTTGACCACCTGTAGGTAGGTGGAGACCACGAACGACGTGCCCATCACCATGAGCCATTGCATGTTCTGGGTGACCAGGCCCAGGTTGGAGGCCCGGTTCCGGAACAGGACGGTGGGCAGCAGCGGGTCGCGGCCGGCTCGTTCCCTGGCTCGGACGGTGGCGAAGAACCAGGTCAGCACCAGAGCGCCGGCGATCACCAGGCCGAGCATGAGCCGTGGGTCGTCGTCGGCGGCGAGGATGCCGAGGACGATCAGGATCAGGCCGGCGGCGGACAGGACGGCGCCGCCGAAGTCGAACGGCTGGCCGCGGTCGGCGGGCAGCGGGTCCTGGACGGCACGGCGGGCGAGCAGCACGATCGCGAGGACGATGAGGGCCTGGAACGCGAAGGCGGCGCGCCAGCTCACCGCGTACGCGATGAAGCCGCCGAGCAGGGGTCCGGCGACCGCGCCGATGCCGCCCATCGCGCTGATCGCGCCGAAGGCGCGGGCCCGTGAACCGATGTCGCGGAACAGCAGGGTGGTGAGGATGTACACGGGTGGGATGAGCAGCGCCGTGCCGACACCTTCGAAGATCGAATAGCCGATGACGAGTACGGGCAGGCTCGGCGCGACGGAGCTGAGCAGGGCGCCGGTGCCGAAGAGCAGCAGGCCCAGCTGGAGGCACCACTTGCGGCCGAGGATGTCGGTGAGTTTCCCGCCGGGGATCATCAGCGCGGCCATGACCAGCAGGAACAGGGTGATGGCGAGTTGCACGCCCTGGACCGTGGTGTCCAGGTCGGCGCTGATGTCGGTGATCATCACGTTCATGTTGGAGCCGGCGAAGCTGCAGATGAACTGGGCCAGCGCGAACGCGATCAGGGCGCGTCGCAGCCCGACCGGGAAGCGCCCGGTCGTGGTCCGTTCCACCATCGGGAGTCTCCTATGCAGAGCGATTGTGAGACGCGACTATGAGAAGGGGCGGTGGTCCCGGCTCCAGCGGGGGCCGATCTCGCTCCATTCGCGCTGCCAGGCGCGGGCCCGGTAGCGGTCGAGCAGGGCCATGCCGATGCGCCGCAGCCCGTTGGCGGCGGCGGCCACGGTGGCGACGGCCACCACCGCGATGAGCGCGGCTTTGCCGACCGGGTTGCGGTCGCCGGGTTTGGTGCGCAGGTCACCGCGGTTGCTGACCCAGATCTTCACCTCGTCGCCCGGTCCTTTGCCGGGTTCGACGGTGATCAGGCCGGTGCGTTTGACCCCGTTCGGCGCGGTCCAGCTGGCCTGGGCGGAGTACGGGGTGGACCGCCTGTCGGATTCGGTGCCGTCGAGCCGGGCGGTCACCTCACGGAGGTTGTCACGTTCCCAGGCGATCGCCCGCTGGTCGGATTCGTAGCTGGCGCCCGCGGCCCACCAGGCCAGTACCGGCGAGCCGAGCAGGACGAGCGAGAACAGGCTGACCAGCATCACCATCTCGAACCGGTCCGAGCCCCGCCACAGTGGGTTCTTTCTGCGGACGAACATGCTCGAAGGATCGTGCCCGCCGGGGCGCAGCGGTTCATCCCCGCCGGATGAGGAGAGCCCGCTCGCGCTCGGCGAGGCTCGGTCCCGGAACGGAGGCCGGATGACGGCTTGGTCCGGAACGGAGGCCGGGATGACGGCTCGGTCCCGGAACGAAGGCCGGATGACGGCTCGTTCCCGAAACGGGAGGTGAGCATGCCGATCTGGCTGCGGCTGCGGCACGAGACCGAGGAGGCCACCGCCTCCGGGATCTACGGACTGATCGTCGGAGCGGCCGTGCTGGTGGCCTCGCACGCGGCGACGGCGTGGCGGACGACGATCGTGGTGGTGGTCACGCTGACGATCTACTGGCTGGCCGAACGTTACGCCCGGATCGTCGCCGAACGCATCCACGAGGGCCACCGGCCGACCTGGCACACCGTGCGCCACCAGTTGACCAGCGGCTGGGAGATGGTGACGGCGAGTGTCCTGCCGCTGCTGGCGCTGGGGGCGGCCCGGCTGGCCGGCGCCTCGCAGGAGGCAGCCGAGATCGTGTCACTGACGTGCACGACGGGCCTGCTGTGCGTGGCCGGCTGGTGGATCGGCGCGGACGGCCGCCTGCACCCGCTGGAACGCCTGCTCTCCACCCTGACCGCCGGAGCCTTCGGAGCGGCCCTGATCCTGCTGAAGACGCAGCTGCACTGACTCTGCCGGTGGACCACCGCATCAACTCTGCTGATAGACCACCGCCGACAGGCCACAGCCCGCGTCATGGAACAGGTAGAAACAGCCCTCGCCGTAGTCGGCCCACAGGTCGCCACCGGTGACCATGCCGACGAACGGCATCGTCTCGGAGCAGCGGGGACACGACGGGAACTCCGGATCCTGGATCCACTGCGGCGACCCGCCGAGCGTGGACCCGCCCTCCTCCCAGGCGTTGCCGGCGAACGGGCTGGGCCGGGCCGCCCCGAGCCCGAGCGCCGGCGCATCGGGCAGCCCGTCGAGCTCATGCGGCGCCCACTTGCCGGGGATCGCCGCCGGGCGCTCGGCGAAGGCCACGAACCGGCCGGCCGAGTCGTTGAAGATGGTCGCGTAGCTGCCGCAGAGCGTGCACGTGGCGATCACGATCTGCCCCGGCCCGGACCCGAAGAGGTCGGGAAGCGAGGCCCGGGGCACGTCGAGCAGCCGCCACATCGGGAACCCGCACCACCCGCACTCCCCCAGCCGCCCACCGGACACGGCGGGCGAGCCCGGCGTCAACGCGACCGCGACCGCGCTGGACAGCCGCCGCACGGCGCCGGACGGGGTGCGCTCCCAGCTGCCGGCATGGGACAACCGGCCCACCGGCTCGTGCCGGAAGGCGGTGGCCGTCGCGCCGGCGGCCAGCATGTGCAGCAGCCCATCCGGGTCGTCGTCGGCGTCGAGCCGGCGAATCAGCTCGGCCGCGGTCTCCTCGCTCATCGCCCGGTAGAGATCGGCGACCCACCGGAACTCCGAGTCGGCCAGCCGCAGATGGAACGGGGTCAGCGCGGCTGGCCGCTCCTTGCCGAGCGTCTCCAACTCGGTCGGGTCGTCGATCTCGAACGCCCGATCCACCAGCCGCGACACATCCTCGATCTCCACGCCGCGGACACTACCGCCGCCCTACGACATTTTCCGCGACCCGGCCGGCCCGCCAGCCCTCCGGGCCCAGCACGCGCTCGCGAACCACCACCTGACCAGCGTGAACACTGATCAGACTCCACGAGCAGCCGGTACCGCGCAGACGCCGGCTGGTCGCGGTCCCGGCGACGACGAAGGTCGTGCCGTCCTGGAAGCGCACGTCCGGCACGTGGGTGTGCCCGGCCAGCACCAGGTCGACCCGGGCGTCGCGGACCGCGTCGAGCAACCGTTCCCGGCCGATCAGCGCGGCCGTCCCGGTGGCCAGCGGCGGGTGGTGCAGCGCGAGCACCCGCACGTCACCGGCGGGCGCGGCGCCGAGGACGCGGACCACGTCACCGGCCTGCCGGGCACTGACGCGCCCGTTCTTCCACCGCCAGCGGGGCATCGAGTTCAAACCCAGGGCGGTCACCGACGCGGCCCGGCGGATCGGCTGCGGGTCCGCGTCCATCCAGGAGTTCCAGCGATGGTACGGCCGAAGCACCCGCCGCCACGACGCGAGAGGCAGGTCGTGGTTCCCGGTGACGGCGAGAACCGGCCCGGGCAGGCGTCCGAGCAGGTCCCGGGCCTGCCGGAACTCCTCGGTCCGGGCGCGCATGGTGAGGTCCCCGGTGACCACCACGAGATCCGGCCGGGCCGCCGTCACGTCCGCCACGATGCTGTCCACCGCGTACCCGTAATGGGCGCCGAGGTGCAGGTCGTTCGGGCCGCCGTAATCGCCGCCCGGGGTCACGACCGTGCCTGCCTTTCCGGCGAGGATCGCGGCGGCGTCCTCCAGAGCGCCGATCGCTGCCAGGTCGCCGGTGAGTTCGACGAAACGGCAGACCGCCTCCACCTTCGGCCCCATCGAGCCGGCCGGGAATCGCTCCCGGCGCAGCTCGGCTGGGGTGGATCTGGTGATCGGCTGCGGGTCCGGTCCCCCGTACCCGCGGATCACCGCTGACACGTCGGTGAGCAGCAGCAGCGCGTCGGCTTCGAGGGCTTCGGCAAGCACCGCGGTGGCCAGGTCCTTGTCGACGACGGCTTCGACCCCGGTGAGCCGGCCGTTGTCGTCGCGGATGACCGGGATCCCGCCGCCGCCGGCGCAGACCACGATCGTGCCGGTGCCGAGCAGCTGCCTGATGATCCGGGTCTCGACGACCCGCTGCGGCTGCGGTGACGGGACGACGCGTCGCCACTTGGCCCCGTCCGGGGCGACGGTCCAGCCACGTTCGGCGGCGTACCGGCGGGCGGTCGGCTCGTCGTAGACGGCGCCGACGAACTTCGACGGCGCCCCGAACGCCGGGTCGGCCGCCGACACCAGGGTCTGGTCCAGGATCGCGGCGACCTGGCGGCCCGGCAGCGCGTTCTGCAGGGCCTGGAGCAGCCAGTACCCGATCATGCCCTGGGTCTGCGCGCCGAGGACGTCGAACGGGTACGGCACGGCCAGGGCCGGGTCGGCGGCGCTCTGCAGGGCGAGCATGCCCACCTGCGGCCCGTTGCCGTGGGTGATCACCACCTCGTGTTCGGCGGCGAGCGGGGCGAGGGCGGCGATCGCGCGCAGGGCGTTGGCCCGCTGGATGGCGGCGTCGGGTTTCTGGCCGCGTTCGAGCAGGGCGTTGCCGCCGATGGCGATCACGAGGCGCATCAGGACCCCAGGGTGGCGACCATGATCGCCTTGATCGTGTGCATCCGGTTCTCGGCCTGGTCGAAGACGATCGAGTACGGCGACTCGAACACCTCGTCGGTGATCTCCAGCGACGCCAGGCCGGTGTGCTCGTAGATCTCCTGGCCGACCTTGGTGTTCCGGTCGTGGAAGGCCGGCAGGCAGTGCATCACCTTCACCGCCGGGTTCGCGGTGGCCCGTACCGCATCGATGTTGATCTGATAGGGCTTGAGCAGCCGGATCCGCTCGTCCCAGGCCTCCTTGGGCTCGCCCATCGACAGCCACACGTCGGTGTAGAGGAAGTCGGCGCCGCGGACGCCCTCGGTCACGTCCTCGGTGTGGGTGATCCGGGCGCCGGTGGTCTCGGCGATGGCCTGCGCCGCCTTGATCACCTCGTCCGGGTTCCACCGGGACTGCGGGGCCACCATCCGTACGTCCATGCCCATCATGGCCCCGCCGATCAGCAGCGAGTTGGCCACGTTGTTCTGCGCGTCGCCGAGGTACGCGAAGGCGACCTCGTTGTCGTGTTTGATGGTGTGCTCGCGCATGGTGAGGATGTCGCAGAGGGTCTGGGTGGGATGCCATTCGGTGCTGAGCCCGTTCCACACCGGCACACCCGCGTACCGGGCGAGGATGTCCACGTTCTCCTGGCCGAAACCGCGGTATTCGAGAGCGTCGTAGAACCGGCCGAGGACCCGCGCGGTGTCCTTGACCGACTCCTTGTGGCCGAGCTGGGTGCTGCCCGGGTCGAGGAACGTTACGTGCGCGCCCTGGTCGTGGGCGGCCACCTCGAAGGCACACCGGGTCCGGGTGGACGTCTTCTCGAAGATCACCGCGATGTTCTTGCCGGCGATCCGCGGGACCTCGGTGCCCGCATACTTGGCGGCCTTGAGCTCGGCGGCGAGTTTGAGCAGGAACTTCCACTCCTGCGGGGTGAAGTCGAGTTCCTTCAGGAAGTGGCGGTTGCGCAGGTTGAACGACATGGCGGGTCCCCCTAGACAGCGTCACGTTCGATCGGGCAGGTCATGCAGCGAGGCCCACCACGGCCCCGGCCGAGTTCGCCACCGGCGATGGTGATCACTTCGATGCCCTGCCGGCGCAGGTAGGTGTTGGTGGTGACGTTGCGTTCGTAGCCGACGATCACGCCCGGCTCGACTGCCAGGAAGTTGTTGCCGTCGTCCCACTGTTCGCGCTGGGCGGCCCGGATGTCCTCGTTGGTCTCCAGCACCTGGACCTTGTCCACCCCGAGCGTCTCGGCGATGGTGGCGAACAGGTCCTCGTTACGGATCACCCGCAGCCCGTCCGGGTCGTCGTCGGGCAGCACCGTCCACGACCGCAGCGACTCCTGGAGGTACGGGTACAGCACGAAGGTGTCCCGGTCGATCATCGTCATGACCGTGTCCAGGTGCATCATGGCGTGTGAGTGCGGCAGCTCGATGGCGATCACCTTGGTGGCCGCGCCGGCCGCGAACAGATTGCGGGCCAGGTTCTCGACGCCCATCGCGGTGGACCGCTCGCCCAGCCCGATCATGACCGCGCCGTTGCCGAGGACGTGGATGTCGCCGCCCTCGAGGGTGGCCGGCTGGTGCGGCTCGTCGTCGCCGCCGTACCAGACGGTGAAGTCGGCCAGGGTGAACATCGGGTGGAACCGGTAGATGGCCGAGCTGTGCACCGACTCACGCAGCCGGGCCGGCATCGCCATCGGGTTGATGCTGACCCCGCCGTAGATCCACGCCGAGTTGTCCCGCTGGAACAGGTGGTTGGGCAGCGGGGTGAGCACGAAGTCGTCGGCGTTCAGCAGTTCCCAGCGCAGGCTGTTCACGGTGAACCCGGCCAGCTCGTTCTTCAGGACACCGCCGATCAGGTAGTCGGCGAGCTTCTCGCTCTCGGCCTGCTCGGCGAGCCGGCGCAGCGGGGTGGCCAGGGTCGGGCCGACCGTGTCGTCGGTGACGATCCGGTCCAGCACCCAGTTGCGGGCGGCCGGAATGTCCAGCACGTCGGCGAGCAGCTTCGCGAAGTAGTGCACCTTGATCCCGCGTTCGCGCAGGACCTCGGCGAACGCGTCGTGTTCCTCGCGGGCCCGGCGCGCCCACAGGATGTCGTCGAAGAGCAGGTCACGAACGTTGTCAGGGGTGAGCCGGCTGAGTTCGACGCCGGGCCGGTGCAGGATCACCTGACGCAGCCGGCCGGTCTCGGAGTCGACGTGAAAGCTCATTGAGTTCTCCTCTTGCGCATGGACGCATAGACGGGAATGCCGATGAGACCCGCGGCGCCGGCCATCAGGAACGGGCCCCAGACGACGAACCAGTCGTCGCCCGAGTTACGCGAGTACCAGATGAAGAGAATCGAGAAGATCAACGCGACCACGGCGATGATCAGGTCCGCGACGCCGCCCTCGCGCCGCCACTTGAGTTTGGCCAGGGCGGAGAAGGCGTACGGGATGGCGGCCGTGATGCCACTCATCAGCACCAGGGTGTTGAAGACGGTGGCGCCGCTGGTCCCGGCGTAGCTGACGACCATGGCCACGGTGGCGAAGATGCTGGACGCGACGATCCCGGCGGCCGGCACGCCCCGTTTCGACAGCCGGCCGAACAGCTGCGGGAACAGGCCGTCCTTCGCTGCGGCGAGCGGCATCTCGGCACAGATCATGGTCCAGCCGTTGAGCGCGCCGAACCCGGAGACGATGACGGCGATCGCCACCAGGTCACCGGCCCAGGAGCCGCCGGCCATCATGTTGGCGGCCACCGAGTAGGAGGCCTTGTTGGCGTCCTCGGCCAGCACCGACGTCGGCACGATCCCGAAGATGGCGACCATCGACAGCAGGTAGACGACCGCGGCGCCGAGGGTGCCGATCACGGTGGCCCGTGGCACGTTCCGGCTCGGGTCGCGGACCTTGGCCGCGGCGACCGCGGCGCATTCCACGCCGAGGTAGCTGAACAGGCAGATGGCCATCGCGCTGCCGATCGCCTTGAGGTCGGTCTCGCCGCTGACGTTGGCCGGGCGGTAGTTGGCGGTGCTGATGAAGAACAACCCGACGGTCGACATGATCACCAGCGGGATGAACTTCACGACCGTGGTCCAGAACTGGACGATGCCCATGTTCTTCACGCCGGTCAGGTTGATCAGCGCGGGCAGCCAGATGCCGAACAGGGCGATCACGATCGACCAGATCTTCACGCCTTCGGTGTTCACGAAATGCTCGACGTAGTAGACCCAGCCGGTCACGATCGCCGCGTTGCCGGCCCACGCGGTGATCCAGTAGGACCAGGCGTTGGCGAAGCCGACCCCGTCACCGAACGCGGCACGGGCGTAGGCGTACGGGCCGCCGTCGGCCGGCATCCGCTTCGACAGCGACGCGAACATCACCGCGAGCGCGAGCGCGCCGACCGTGGTGAGCGCCATCGCGACGATGCTGATCGGGCCGATCGACGCCAGCGAGTAGGGCAGGTTGAAGATCCCGACGCCGATGATGGTGCCCAGGATCAGGGCGGTGGCCTGCGGCAGGCCGAGCGAGCGGCTCTCGGTCGCCTTGTCCAGGTCGGTCATGGCCGCAGCCTCTCCGAATCGGGTTCCGGTCCGAATCACTCGGGCGGGATGAAACAGGTGTCAGGGCAGCGCGGGCTCGAACCGGCCGAGCTCGTCGTCGCCCTTCTGGATCACGCCGTAGCTGGACTCGGGCACCGGCTGCCACGCGCCTTCGAGCTCGCCGAGCGGCTCCGAGACGATCAGCCGGGTCTCCTCCGACAACCCGCGCAGGCTGGCCTGCTCCGGGTAGAGATGCCGCAGCGCGGAGATCGCGGTGCTGTAGAACAGCGAACTGCTGCGCCCTTCGCTCGAATAGCGGAAACACCAGGTCCGGTCACCGTCGGTGGTGGCCACGGTCATCTGAAGCGGATCGGGTACGCCGTACGCGCGCCCGACCGACTCGACCAGCCCGGCCATCCGTTCCACCGCGGCCACCGGCCGGTCGCGCAGCCCGTAGGTGAGGGCGAGGTGGAACATCACCTCGGAGTCGGTGGACCCGGCCATCGACGGGTACAGGTCCGGGTCGACGGCGAGGATCAGGTCACGTTTGAGCCTGTCGAACTCGCGGATCGACCCGTTGTGCACCCAGAGCCAGTTGCCGTACCGGAAGGGATGGCAGTTGGTCTGTTGCACCGCGGTCCCGGTGCTGGCCCGGATGTGGGCCAGGAACAGCGGCGACAGGGTGGACCGGGCGATCTCGCGCAGGTTGGCGTCGTTCCAGGCCGGGCCGGTCCCCCGGTAGAGAGCGGGTTCGCCCCCACCCGCGCCGGTGTACCAGCCGACGCCGAAGCCGTCGCCGTTGGTGGTCTCCACCCCGAGCCGGGAGTGCAGACTCTGGTCGATCAGTGAGAACCGGGGCCGGTAGAGCAGTTCCTCGAGCCGGATCGGCGACCCGGAGTAGGCAATCCAGCGACACATGGCGTCATGGTGGTCATCGAGCGGCCCGCGGTGGCTCACCCCCGGCGGATGAGTGGCCGCCGCCGGCCATCCCCGCCGGATGATGCCCGGCCACGGCCGGTCCACCGACCATGGCCAGATGACCTCGCTGACCGGGAAAGTGCTGGCGTTCGTCCCGCAGCGGCTGCGTACGCCGGTCGTCACGATGATCGACGAGCTCCTGCGGGTGCAGATCTTCGACCGGGCGATGACGCTGGCGGCGCAGGCGTTCACGTCGATCTTCCCGCTGCTGATCATGCTGAGCGCGCTGGCCGGCGGCGGTTCCCGGCAGCACCTGGGCGAGTTGGTGCGCCTGCCCGACACCAGCGCACGGCTGCTCGACGACGCGCTCGACGGCAGCCGCAGCAACGCGTTCGGGCTGGTCGGCGGGCTGATCGTGATCCTGTCGGCGACCGGGCTGGCGCGGGCGCTGGTCCGGGCGTACCGGACGGTTTGGCAGGTGCCGGGCCGCCGGGCCGGGGCGTCGTCGACCGGCTGGCAGATCGGCTCGGTGCTGATGCTGGTCGGCTTCCTGATCGTGATCAGGTTGCTGAGCTCGCTGACCGGGATGCTGCCGTCGCCCCGGGCCGGGCAGGTGGTGGTGACCGCGCTGGCCGATCTGGCGCTGGCCGTCTTCCTGCCGCGGATCCTGCTCGGCCCGGTGGTGCCGTGGTCGAGGCTGCTGCTGACCGGCGGGTTGTTCGCCGCGGTCATGGTCGGGGTGCGGGCCGGCGGCGCGATCTATCTGCCCCGGGCCCTGCAGTCCAGCGCCGACCGCTACGGGACGATCGGGCTGGCCTTCACCTACATCGGCTGGCTGTACGTGCTGTCGTTCTGCCTACTGCTGACCGCCATCGTCGCCGGTGTGCTGCACGTGCCGGATCAGGAACGCCAGGATCATCTCGCAGATCCCGACGAGGAGACTGCCGACGCCGGTGAGCACGACGAGGGTGGTCAGCGACAGGTCGGGCAGGACGACGAAGGCGACGCCGAGCAGGATCGTGAGCACTCCCACGACCACCAGGCCAACCTTTAGCGCCCCGTGCTGGACCACGCCGGCCAGCAGCAGGGCCAGGCCGGTGAGGATCCAGGTGGTGCCGTAGATGATCGCCAGCACCAGCAGGCCGGTGACCAGTTCGCGCAGGCAGGCCAGGCCGGCGACCAGCAGGAGGATGCCGACCACGCCGGTGAACACGTGGCCGGCGACGCTGCGGCCGGTCGGCAGGAACGCCGCGATGATCCGGGCCAGGCCGCCGAGCACCAGCCAGATGCCGGTGAACACCGCCATCAGCTTGAGCGAGAGGTCCGGCCAGATCAGGACGGCGAGTCCCAGGGCCACCGCGAACGCGCCGGTGACCAGCAGCGTCCACCAGGGGAACGGCTGCGTACGGAGTTCGGTGGCCGTGCCCGGCCACGGATCGGTGTCGGTCATACCGAAAGGCTGGGTGACCCCCGGCCGTGCGGGGATCACCCGGAGTGGGTGAGCGGGTCAGATCAGGCCGGACTGGCGGGCGGTGACCACCGCTTCCCGCCGGCGGGCGGCGCCCAGCTTGCGGTAGATCGACCGCATGTGGGCTTTCACCGTGTTGACCGAGATACCCAGGTTCTCGGCGATCTCGGCGGCGGTCAGCACGGTCGGCAGGTACTGGAGGACGTCGACCTCGCGCTCGCTCAGCGGCCCGGAGGACGGTGTCGGCGAGATGATCGGGATCTCTCCGGTGATCTCGCCGAGCACCCCGTCACCGGCTGGTTTGCGCAGCTCGGTGAGCCACTGCTGCCGTTCGGCGAGGATCATCACCCGGTTGGTGTCGAACGTGCGGAACGGCCGCCGGATCAGGTCCGGCTCGGCCGACGCCAGCGCCCGGGCCAGTGCCTCGCTCGCCACCGAGCTGCGGCCCTGCGCGTCGGCGGCTAGCGCGGTGAGGATCCAGGCGGCGGTCGCCGACACCCGGTCCGAGCCCTCACGCACCCGGGCCAGCAGCTCGCCGGCCGCGGCCAGGTTGCCGGTGGCCAGCAGGGCGCGGGCCAGGCAGACCTGCTCGGCGGGGGCCAGCACGACCCGGGAGCCGTAGGCCATCACGACCGCGCCCGGGTCACCGGAGGCGAGCCGGATCTCCGCCCCGGTCACATCGAGCAGGCGGTCGATCTGCGGTGCGATCAGCGGCGGGCCCGCTTCGGCCCGGACCTGACCGAGGAGGGTACGCGCGCCGGCCGTCTCACCACGGTCGAGCATGAGCCGGACCCGGACCAGCCCGGCCAGCACCGACTGGGTGGTCTCCGGGATCTCGCCGAGCGCGTGCAGCGCCTTGCGCAGCCAGTCCTCGGCCTCCGGCTCGCGGCCGCGCTCCTGCTCGACCAGGGCCTGCGCCAGGTAGGCCGGCGCGACCGCGACCCGCCCGCTGGCGTCGATGCGCCCGGCCGCGTCCTCGGCGGCGGTCGCGTGCTCGGCGGCCTCGCGCAGCGCGCCCCGCATGAACGCGAGCTGGGCCAGCAGCGCCAGCGAGTTGATCTCGATGTACGGCACGTCGGCGGTCCGGGAGGCGGTGACGGCGGCCCACAGGTACCGGTCGGCGTGGTCGAACCGGCCGGTCCAGAGCAGCGCCGCGCCCTTGTTGTTGAGGGTCATGGCCCGGTACTGGAGCAGCGACGGCGCCTGGTCCCAGCTGAGCCGGGCGAGTTCGCCGAGCAGGTCGGTGGTGCGCTGGAGCAGGTGCGGCATGTCGCCGTGCCAGCGGATCACCGTGCCGTTCTCCAAGACCGCGAGCGCGGCAGCAGTGTCCACGGCGGACCGGTCGGTGCGTCCCGCCAGCAGGGCTCGGGCGGCGGCGATTCGGCGTGGCACGGCGGCGGCGTCGCCCCGGGCGTAGCAGAGGATCACCGCGCAGACCGCGAACTCGGCGGTCTCCGGCAGCCGGCCGACCGGGATCCGGGTGAGCACCTCGAGAAGCTGTGGCCGGTCGGCCGACGTGAACAACGGCAGCCCGCGCCGCACCACGATGCCGGCCACCAGGTCCCAGTCGCCGGCGGCCGCGGCGTGGGTGAGGGCGGGCAGGGTGGCGCCGTCGGCTTCATACCAGCGGGCGGCATCCAGGTGCAGCCGGGGCGGGGCGTCCGGCCAGCGGCGGGCCACCCGGCGGCGCAGGGCGGAGCGCAGCATCGGGTGGTAGCGGAACCAGCGCCCGGTGCCGGTGCGCTCGACGAACAGGTTGCCCCGGGCCAGGTCCTCGAGCAGGTACTGGCCGTGCGGCTCGCCGCTGAGGGCGAGGGCCAGGTCGCCGCAGATCCGGTCGGGGATGCTGGTGCGCAGCAGGAACCGGCGGACCTCGTCGGGCTGGCCACCCAGCACCTCGCGGAGCAGGTAGTCCTCGACCAGCTCGGCGGCGCGGACCGGGTCCGTGTTGTCGACCAGCAGCCGCAGCCCGGCGCTCCAGCCCTCGCTGCGCCGGACCAGG
The DNA here is from genome assembly GCF_040638175.1 of Actinoplanes sp. NPDC026670. NCBI lineage: Bacteria > Bacillati > Actinomycetota > Actinomycetes > Micromonosporales > Micromonosporaceae > Actinoplanes > Actinoplanes sp. NPDC026670. The sequence continues at coordinate 30,604 of NZ_JBEZXU010000021.1, read as the reverse complement.
ATGGCCAGTTTGTCCGACGGCAGGCTCCGGCCGGCGAGGGCGAGCAGCTCGGCCGCCTCCTCCAGCCGGAATCCGAGGTCTGCGGCGCGGATCTCGGTGAGCTCGCCGCCGGCCCGCAGCCGGTGCAGCGGCAGGTCCGACTCGCGGCGGGTGAGCAGCACGAACCGGACCTGCCGCAGGCGCAGCAGCCCGGTCAGCGCGCCGAGGATCCGGGGGTCGGTCACCCGGTCCAGGTCGTCGAGGACCACCACGACCGGTTTGGCCCGCCGGACCAGGGCGGCCGCCAGGGCCTGCCGGAACTCGGCCTCACCGGCGCCCGGGCCGGGAATGGCCTGGCCGTGCGGCACGGCGCCGGCGGTGCGCAGCGCCAGGTACAGGTCGGACCAGAAGGCGTACGCGTCGTCGTGCTGGGCGTCGAGCGTGAGCCAGGCGACCGGCCCGCCCATCGACCGCGCCGCCGCCCAGGAGCCGACCAGGGCGGTCTTGCCCCAGCCTGGCCCGGCACAGACCAGGGTGGCGGTGTGGCGTACCCCCTCGTCCAGCATCGCCGCGAGGCGGGCCCGCCAGATCAGCCCGGCCGGGAGCCGGGGTGGGGCCGTGTGTTCGACAGGTATTCGGACCATCGCACTGCTGTCCGCAAGCTCGCGCATCTTGCCCCCAGATCAGAGATGACGCCCCACCGATCCCCGCTCGCGAAGCGTCCCCGGATCGGTCCCCCAGCTGACCGGCCTCACCGAAACACAAAAAGTGTCTAGGAGGCAACCCTCGGTATTTGCATACAGAGTGGAACGAACTAGTTCTCCCAGCCTGCAAGTTGCATTGATCAACAACAATTCATTCGCACCGTACGAGGCGTTTCCACCGGCCGGGACGAGACGCTGGCCTCCCGTACCGGCAGGAGGGAACGACGATGACGATGACGACCGACGAGGCCGTGGAGCCCGATCTGAGCGGGGTGGTGAACTTCGCCGGGGTCATGCTGCTGGCCCTGGGCGCCTTCCAGTTCCTGGAGGGGCTCACCACTCTGCTGCGCGACAGCGCCTACCTGGTCACCGCCGAGGGCGCCCTGATCGAGCTGGACCCGGCCGCGTGGGGCTGGGGCCACCTGATCCTGGGGCTGGTCTCGGCTGCGGCCGGCGCCGGCATCCTGCGCGGGCAGACCTGGGCCAGGGTGGTCGGCGTGCTGCTCACCGCCGTCGCCGCCCTGGCCCATTTCCTGCTCCTCGCCACGGCTCCACTGTGGTGCACCGTGCTGATCTGCGTCGAGATTGTGGTGATCTTCGCGCTCTGCCGGCGGCCCACCGCCCACTAGATGAGACGTAGGGCCCGCGCCCGGCGCACTGCCTCGTTGCGCCGGGATGCGGACAGCTTGCGCAGGATGCTGCGGACGTGGGTCTTCACCGTGTTCACCGAGACGTACATCGAGGCGGCGATCTCCTCGGTCGGGAGCATCTCGGCCATGCCCCGCAGTACGTCCAGCTCCCGCTTGCTGAGCTGCTCCACCACCACCGGATCGGCGCCGGCCGTCCCGGTCCCGCCCGGCGCGGGCGCGCCCAGTGACCGGTACTGCTGGGCCAGCCGGTCGTCGTCGCGGAGCAGTCGCCGCAGCTCGCCCCACACCTGGTTCACCGGGCGCCGGCAGGACTCCGGGGCGGCCACCCGCAGAGCCCGCCGCAGCGCCTCCCGCGCGTTCGCCGTCTCGTCCCGGCCGGCCGCCACCATCGCCAGCATCAGCCAGGCGTCCAGCGCGATCGGGGCCCGGGTTCCGGCGGCGTCGGCCACGGTGCGGGCCCGGTCGTACGCCGCCCCGGTCTCCCCCTGGGCCAGCAGCAGCGCCGCCCGGGCCAGCACGGCGTCCGGCTCGGTGGCGTCGGCGTACCCAGCGAGCAGGCCGCCGGCCTCGTCGGCCCGCCCGGCCAGCAGCATCAGCCGGGCCCGGACCAGCCGGATCTCCCGGGTCAGCCAGCACGGCGCGCCGCTGTCGGCCTCCTCGGCGGCGGTGAGCACCCCGATGGCCTGCCGCAACTCCCCGCGAGTCTGCAGACGACGGGCCCGGACCAGGGCGAATCCGGCCGGCGCGGGTCCGGTCACGCCGTTGCCGACCATCGGCTGCACCGCCCGCAGGCGCCGGTCGGCAGCCTCGATGTCGTAGCGTTCGAGCGCCACCCAGGCCAGTGCGACCTCGGCGGCGGCGGGCCATCGCTCCCGGCCGAGCCCACATTGCCGGGCCAGGTCGATCGCCTGTTTCGCGGCTGTCTCGGCCCGGCTCAACCGGCCCCGGAACGCCTCCAGCAGCGCCAGGTTCTCCAGGCACGACATCCGTACCGTCTCGGCGCCGGCGGACGCGTTGGTGATCGCCTCGGTGAGCACCGCGGCGGCCTCGTCGATCTGCCCGGCCGCGCCGCGGGCCCGGCCCTCCGCCGCGTAGAGCAGCATCGGCAGCTCGGGATGCCGGCCGACCCGCTGGGCCGGCGCCGACGCCAGGAAGGCCCGCGCCAGCGGCGCCAGCTCGTCCACGTCGTCCGGCCCGGTGTCGTGGGCGAGCAGCAGCAGCCGCATCAGGAAGCAGGCCAGGGTCAGCCCGTCGTCGCCGGCGGCGCCGCGCAGCGTGAGCAGCTTGCCGGCCAGGGTGAACTGCTCGGCGCAGCGGGAGTGGTCACCGTCGCCGTAGGCCAGCGCGGCCCGTACGATCACCGGCTCCGGGTCCTCGATGTGCTCGGGCATGGTGGCGAAGAGCCGGCCGATCCGCCCGGCGCCGCCCTCCACGACCAGCGAGCCGATCGCGTAGTCCTCGATCACCATCCGGGCCGCGCCACCCCAGTCGCCGGCGTGCACGGCGTGCCCGACCGCCTCGGCCAGGTGCCCGCGGGCGGCCAGCCACAGCGCGGCCCGCTGGTGCAGCACCGCCACCTCGTCCGGGTCGCCCCAGGCCAGCTGGGCCCGCAGCAGCTCGGCGAAGAGCCGGTGGTAACGGTAGAGGCCGGTGCCCGAGCCGACCGGCTGGATGAACGCGTTCTCCCGGGTCAGCTCGGCGAGCATCCGGGGCGCATCGGAGCGGGCGGTGACCGCGGCCGCCAGCTCCGGGGTGAAGGTGTCCAGCACGCTGGTCTCCAGCAGGAACCGCTTGGTCTCCGGCGGCTGCACCCGCAGCACCTCGCCGACGAAGTACTCGGCGATCGTGGACTCGTCCCCGGAGATGGTGTCGACCAGCACCTTCGCGTCCGGGGTGCGCTGGAGCGCACAGGCGCAGAGCCGGATCCCGGCGGCCCAGCCCTCGGTGTGCTCCAGCAGGGTGGCCAGCTCCGGTTCGGCCAGTTCGACGCCGTGCAGCCGCATCAGGCGGGACACCTCGGCCGCGGTGAACGCCAGGTCGGCGGTACGCAGTTCGTGCAGCTGCCCGGCCAGCCGGTATCGGTAGAGCGGGAGTGGTGGGTCCCAGCGGCCGGTCAGCACCACCCGCAGGCGGCCGGCGTGGCTGAGCACGTACTCCAGCCCGCTCGCCCAGTCCCGGCCGGGCAGCTGGGACGCGCCGTCGAGGATCAGCACCACCGGGGTGGCGTGCTCCTCGACGGCGGCGGCCAGCCGGCCGAGGAAGCCTCTGGTCACCACACCCCCGGTCACCGGCGGGACGTCCACCCCGGCCCGGCGCAGCCCCTCCACCACGTACCCCCAGAAGGTGGGCAGCTGCTCGTCGCCGTGCTCCAGAGTGATCCACGCGACCGGCCAGTCCACCGCGACACTGCGTACCCAGGAGGCCAGCAGCTGCGTCTTGCCGCTGCCGGCCAGCCCGGTGATCACGGTGACCGGTCCGCGTACCCCTTCGGTGACCCGATCCAGCAATGCCGGCCGGGTGACCATGAAGGGCGGCGCCTCCGGGACGGCGAACTTGGAGGTGAGAAGGGAACTGTCCGAATCACTGATGATGTCGATGGACACGTTGGCTACCTCCGATGGCCGCCGATTCGATCTCCTCGTTCAGACTCGTCTCGCCATCGATGCCGCGCATCGTCCGGATCGGATAGTCCAGTGACCCTGAGTGTCCTTGCTGTTAACGCAATGTCACGACATGGGAGCCCCAGGGAGGCAGATCGACATACAGTCCGCTACCGGCCAGCTCATCACCCTCCCGCTCGAAGATCCGGCCGTCCAACAGGTCGGTGAGCTGCCAGGATCGCCCGGCGAGGGCCGGCCACGGCAACTCCACCCGGCCCTGCGCCGGCCGGCCGCTGAAGTTGACCACCACCAGGTGACGGGGCGTGTCGTCGTGCCAGGACCAGGCCAGAAGGTCCCGATGACTCGGGTTGTCCGGCCACCCCCGGGTCTCCAGCATCCGCCACTCCCCCACCCGGACTGCAGCGACCGCCGCCACCAGCCGGCGGTAGAACGACGCCAGATCCTCGTCGGCGGGTTCGTCCGGGAACCGGGCCAGGAAGACCGGCAGGCGGGTCCGCCGGCCCTCGAACTGCCCGTCGTGCCACATCGTGGCCCCCGGCAGTGTGGCGATCGCGACCGCCGCGGCCCGGCCCCGCCCACCCGGCAGGGCCGTCGCCGCCCGCGGCTCGTCGTGGTTCTCCAAGAACCGGATCAGCCCGTCCTGGTAGTCCCGGTCGGCGGCCAGATGCTTGCGGACCGCCTCGGCGTCCTCCCCGGCCAGCCGGTCGTAGAGCCGCTTGTCGTAGCAGAAGTCGAACCCCTGCCGCTGCAGCGTCCACTCCATGTCCCAGTACGCCTCGGCGATCAGCACCAGATCCGGGTGCCGTTCCCGGACCCGGTCCAGCACGTGCGGCCAGAACTCGGCGGCCGGCGCCGGCCCTGCGTGCCGCCCCCAGGTCCGCGCGAACACCTCGTTGGTCAGCAGCATCGCCATGTCGCAGCGGATCCCGTCGCACTGCCCGCCGATCTCGGACAGCACCGCCGCGGTCGCGTCCCGCAGCCCCTGGTCGAACGCGTTCAGCTGGGCCACGTCCGGCCACGGCGGGAAGAACGGGTCCCGCCCGTGCGCCAGCACCCGGCCGTCGACGGTGAACCAGCCCGCTGGATCGGCGGCCAGATCCTCCGGCGTGCCCTGGACGAACCACTCCGGGTGTCCGGCAGTCGCCGGATGATCCGGGGCCACGTGGTTCGGCACGTAGTCCAGGACCAGCCGCACCCCACGGGCCCGCAGCTGAGCGCGGGCCTCGGCGAGCCCGTCCGGGCCGCCGAGCCGGTCGTCCACCCGGTAACGGCGCACGCAGTACGGCGAACCGACCACGTCGGCGTGCCGCACGTCCGGCAGCGCCTCCCGGAACGAGCGCTGCAGCTGCTCGTTCGTCCGGGCCAGGGCCAGCCCGGCGGGGCTGCGCTCCCAGACGCCCATCAGCCAGACCGCGTCCACCCCGGGCGCGGCCACCTCGTCCCACACCTCCGGGGGAACGTCGCCGAGAGTGACGTCCCGGCCGTACCGGCGGCTCAGCCCGGTCAGCCACGGCCACGCGAAGATCTCGTAGACCGCCGGGGCGGACGGCCATCCATGACTCATTCCGGCTCACCCTCTCTCGACCGCAGCACGCCTGTCATCCCGTGATCCAGCAGGTCCACGCCGGTCAGGCCGGCGAACACGTTCGGGAACACGGCGACCAGGCCGGTCCAGCCGGTCTGGTGGGCGGCGCCCAGGCCGGCCCCGTTGTCGCCGTGGAAGTACTCACTGAAGGTGATCAGGTCACGCCAGTGCTCGGAGGCGAAGATCTGCTGGCCGCCGTGCACCGGGCGGGCACCGTCCGGGCCGGGCAGGAAGATCCGGATGAGCCGGTCGGAGATCTCCCGGGCCACCTCGAAGAGCGTCATCTTCACCCCGGAGCCGGTCGGGCACTCCACCGTGAAGTCGTCGCCGTAACCCACGTACAGGTTCATCAGCGCCCGGATCACCAGCACGTTCGCCGGGAACCAGATCGGGCCGCGCCAGTTGGAGTTGCCACCGAACATCGCGCTGTCCGACTCGGCCGGCTGATAGCCGACCGAGAACGTTTGGTCACCGACCCGGAACTCGAACGGATGGTCGCGGTGGTGCCGCGACAGCGAGCGGATGCCGTACGGGCTGAGGAACTCCTCCTCGTCGAGCAGCCGGGTCAGGATGCGCCGCAACCGGGTCTCGTCGAAGAGCGCCAGCAGATGCTCGCCGTGCCGGCCGGTCACCCGCCCCCGGGACAGCACCGAACTGACACTCGGGTGCCGGTTCACGAAATCCTGGATGCCCTCGATCAGCTGCGGGTGGCGGGCGGTGAGCGTGGTCTCGTACACCGTCACCGCCGACAGCGGCAGCAGGCCCACCAGGGACCGGACCGGAAGCCGTTGCGCGCTGCCGTCCGGCAGCCGCAGCAGGTCGTAGAAGAAGCCGTCCTCCTCGTCCCACATCGCCGCCCCGCCGGCCTCCCGGTTGACCGCCACCGCGATCCAGGCGAAATGCTCGAAGTACGCCTGCGCCTGCTCCAGATAGACCGGATCCTGCTGGGACAGCTCCAGCGCGATCGACAGCATGCTCTGGCAGTAGAGCGCCATCCACGCCGTCCCGTCGGCCTGGTCGAGGTAGCCGCCGGTGGGCAGCGGCGCGCTCCGGTCGAACACGCCGATGTTGTCCAGCCCGAGGAAACCACCCTGGAAGACGTTGTTGCCGTCGTGGTCCTTGCGGTTGACCCACCAGGTGAAGTTCTTCGCCAGCTTGTGGAAGATCGACTCCAGCCAGGCGTGGTCACCGCGTCCGTTACGGGACTTGTCCAGCTCGTAGACCAGATAGGTGGCCCAGGCGTGCACCGGCGGGTTGACGTCGGAGAAGTTCCACTCGTACGCCGGGATCTGCCCGCTCGGATGCAGGTAGCGCCGGCCGAGCAGCAGGTTCAGCTGGTCCTTGGCGAAGCCGAGGTCGACCAGGGCCAGCGCGATCGACTGGAACGCCAGGTCCCACGCGGCGAACCAGGGGTACTCCCACTTGTCCGGCATGGAGATGACGTCGTTGCAGATCATGTGGAACCACTCGCCGTTGCGGGTGCCCTGCGAGGCCAGCGGATCCCGGCCGTGGCCGGTCAGCCAGCGCTCCACGTCGTAGCCGAAGTACTGCTTGCTCCACAGCATCCCGGCCAGCGCCTGCCGGACCACCTGCCGTTCGGCGTCGCCCAGCTCCGGCGCGAGCAGGTCACGGTAGTAGTCGTCGGCCTCGGCCCGCCGCCTGTCGACCACCCGGTCGAAGGAGTCCGGATCGGCGTCCACCGGCGGCGCCTCGGCCAGCCGGAACCGCACCACCGCCGACCCACCGGCCGGCACCTCCAGCGTGACCAGGGCGGCGGCCTTGGTACCGGCGCCGTCCGGGTTCACCGCCTCGGTGTCGCCGTGCACCACGTACCGATGGAAGGCGTCCTTGACGTAGGGTCCGGAGCCCGCCGACTCGTTCTCGGTGAACAGCAGCGGATCATCGCCCAGGACGGTGAACCAGCGGGTGCCGAGACGATGGTGCACCGCCTCGACACTGCCGTCGCGGGCCCGCAGCGCCGGTTTCGGCTCCGGCCGGTCCCACGACCAGGTGTTGCGGAACCAGACCGTCGGCAGCAGCCGCAGGGTCGCCGCCTCCGGGCCACGGTTGTGCACGGTGATCCGGCCGAGCAGGTTCTCCGGGCCGGCCTTGGCGTATTCGATCTCCACGTCGAAGTACCGGTCCCCGTCGAAGATCCCGGTGTCCAGCAGCTCGTACTCGAAGTCCTCGCGCCCGCGGAGCCGGTTGGTGGCGACCAGATCCTCGTACGGGTACGCCGCGTGCGGGTACTTGTAGACCATCCGCTGGTAGGAGTGGGTAGGTGTGGCGTCGACGTAGAACCAGTACTCCTTGACGTCCTCGCCGTGGTTGCCCTCCCGGTTGGTGAGCCCGAAGAAGCGCTCCTTGAGGATCGGGTCCCGGCCGTTCCACAGGGCCACGGCCAGGCACAGGGCCTGCTGGTCGTCGCTGAACCCGCCGATGCCGTCCTCACCCCACCGGTACGCCCGGGAGCGCGCGTCGTCGTGGCTCAGGTGGTCCCAGGCGTCGCCGCCCGGGCTGTAGTCCTCACGGACCGTCCCCCACTGCCGTTCACTGAGGTACGGCCCCCAGCGCCGCCATGGCACGGCGGCGGAGTCGGCGTCACGCAGACGCCTCTGCTCGGCGCTTGCTTCGTTGATGGCCATGCGCAAAGGCTCGGTCGCGGACAGTAGTGGCTACGTCCTCCGGTGCGGATGAAAAGCGCCGACCGCGTCCTCGATCGTGGGATAGAAGTGGGCCGGGTCGATCGTCCGGGTCAGCTTGTACCTGTCGATCTTCGTACGGACCGGGTCCTTCATCTCCGCGAAGACCAGCGAGATCCCCCGCGCGTTGAGCTCCTGGTCGAGGTCCTCCAGCATGTCCGCGGCGGTCGTGTCGATGTCGGTGATCGGCTCGGCGGCCACCACGATCCACTCCGGGGCCGGCTCGGCCCGGGACAGATGCCGGATCTCGTCACGGAACGTCCGCGCGTTCGCGAAGATCAGCGGCGCGTCGAACCGGAACAGCACCAGCCCCGGCACCAGCTCGGCGTCCGGGTAGGACCGCACGTCGTGATAGCCCGCGACCCCGTCGGCCCGGCCCAGCACGGTGTGGTAAGGCCACCAGGCCCGCCGGAACACGTTCAGCACCGACAGCGCCACCGCGACCGCGATCCCGGGCAGCACCCCGAACAGCGCCACCCCGAGGAACGCGGCCACCGCGAGCGCGAACTCGACCCGCCGCTGCTTCCACAGCCGCCGCATCCCGGCCGCGTCGGCCAGCGACAGCGACGCCGCGATCACCACCGCCGCCAGCATCGGCTGCGGCAGATCCTTGAACAGGCCCGGCACCAGGACCAGCAGCAGCGTGATGGCGCCCGCACCGACCAGACCGGTGACCTGGGTACGCGCGCCCGCGCTCTCGGCCACCGCGGTCCGTGACCCGCTGGTGCTGACCGGGAAGCCCTGGAACAGCCCGGCCGCCAGGTTCGCCGCCCCGATGCCGATCATCTCCTGATTGCCGCGCACCTCCTGGCCGGACCGGGCGGCGAAGGTGGACGCCGTCGAGATGGTGTCGGTGACCGAGACCAGCGTGATGCCGAGCGCCCCGGCCGCCAGCAGGCCCAGCTCCGACCACTCGACGCTGGGAATGGTGAACGGCGGGAAGCCCTGCGGCAGCGGCCCGACCACGCTCACTCCCCGCTCCTCCAGGCCGAGCCAGACCGTCGCCAGGATCGCGCCGAGCACCGCCACCAGGATGCCCGGCACCTTCGGCGCCCACCGGCGCAGCACCAGGATCACCGCCAGGCCGCCGACTCCGATCGCCAGCGCGGCCGGCACCGTCTCACCCGCGGCGACCCCGCGCACGAACGCGGTGGCCTCCCCGATCAGCCCCTCGCCGTCGGTGGAGAAGCCGAACAGTTTCGGCAGCTGCCCGATCAGGATGGTCAGCGCCAGGCCGTTCACATAACCGAGCTGGGTGGGCCGGGACAGCAGGTCGGCGACGAAACCCAGCTTGGCCACCGCCGCGACGGTCAGCATCGCCCCGACCATCAGCGCCAGCACCGACGCCAGCGCCACCGCCTTGGCCGGGTCGCCGTCGGCCACCACCAGGGGCAGCAGCACCGCGGCGATCATCGGGCCGAGCGACGAGTCCGGCCCGAGGACCAGGATCCGGGACGGGCCGAACACCGCGTACGCCAGCAGGCACAGCACCGACGTGTAGAGCCCGGTGATCGCGGGCAGGCCGGCCAGCTCGGCGTACGCCATGCCCTGCGGCACCAGCAGCGTGGTCAGCACCACACCGGCCACCAGGTCGCGCGGCAGCCACTCCCGCCGATATCCGCGCAACGTGCCGGCGATCTCCATCCGACCTCCAAACGAGGGACGCCGCCCGGGGCCACCGGGCGGCGTCCAGACGTACCGCCGAACGTTACTTCTGCTCGCCGCCGTGCAGGGCCTCCTGCAGCTCCGCCTCAGTCTCCTTCGGCAGCGACGACTTGAGAACCGTGCCACCGAACTGGCTCAGCGCCTCGACCGCCTTGTCCGGCGTGACCGCCTCGACGACCAGGAACAGCGCCGACGTTCCGGGCTGGAGCTCGTCACGAATCCGCTCCTGGAACTCCTTGTTGATCGCGCCCTTGGCGAGCTTGCCGGTGAGCGCGCCGAGGCCCGCGCCGACGGCCATGCCGAGGATCGGGATGAAGAACAGCATCCCGAAGAGCAGACCCCAGAACATGCCCCACGTCGTGCCGCCGGCCACGGCGTGATGGTTCGTGGTGACCCGGAACTTGCCCTCCCGGTCGCGGGTGATCACCGCGATCGCGTCGGGCTGGATGATCAGGTCCTTGGCCAGGCGGTTCGCTTCCTGCGAGGCCGCCGTGGCAGTGGTCTCGTCGGGGTACCCGATGGCGACCAGTGTTGCCATGTCGTATCTCCTTCCGTGCCCTTTCGAAGTCCCGCCAAGTCAGCCACGACAGGGCCTCGGTGGTCCTCATCCCTGTGGGAGGAGGTATGCGAACCGGCGGCCCGGGAGTCTCGACCCAGACGAGAGGGGAGACGCCATGCACGAGCGCTACGAGATCCGGGTCCGGGGGTTCCTCGGGCCACTGCTCCGCCGGGCGCTCGGCGACCTGCGCTGCCGGGCACTGCCGCACCAGAGCACCATCCGCGGCCGCCTCTCCGACGCCGATCTGGAGCGTCTGCTGACCCGGCTGGACCGGTCCGGGGTGGAGGTGGTGTGCGTTTCATCCGTCACGGATGGCGTGCCCGCCCACCGCCCGGCCACATGATCGGACCCGCAACAAACCGACCCTGACTAGGGAGAAGACCATGACCGACACTGAGGCGCGGAAGTCCTACGAGGACCCGTACGTGCCGCCGAGCCCCCGGCAGCCCTCCGGCTGGGTGGGGATGGTGGTGTTCGCCGGCGTCATGCTGCTGATGCTCGGCTCGTTCCAGGCGGTCGAAGGTGTGATCGCCCTGTTCCGCGACGAGTTCTACCTCACCACGAAGAGCGGTCTCGTGGTGCCCGTCGACTTCGACACCTACGGCTGGACCCACCTGCTGCTGGGTGGCATCGCGGTGCTCACCGGCCTCGGCATCCTGGCCGGCCAGATGTGGGCCCGGGTGGTCGGCGTCATCGTGGCCTGCCTGAGCGCCCTGGTGAACCTGGCGTTCCTCCCGGCGTACCCGGTCTGGTCCGTCATCGTCATCGCCATGGACGTCCTGATCATCTACGCCCTCACCGCCCACGGCCGTGAGGTCAAGGCCTGACGAAGGAACCGGCCCGGCCACGCTCCCCCGCGGTGTGCTGGTCCTGCTCGGCACGGCCTGCCTGGTCGTCGTCGTGGGCGGGATGCGCGCAGTGGCGGAGCTGGTCGGGCCGGTCTTCCTTGCGCTGATGCTGACGGTGACGGTCAGCCCGTTCACGGGGTGGCTGCGCCGTCGCGGGGCGCCGGTCTGGCTGGCCGCCACGGCCACCATCCTCACCGTCTACCTGGGCCTGTTCGCCCTGGGCGGCGCCCTGGCGGTGTCGGTGGGCCGGCTCATCGACCTGCTGCCGGAGTACCAGGACAAATTCGCGCAGCTGCGGGACGACGTGGCCACCGGCATCGGCGAGCTCGGGGTCGACGTCGAGCAGATGCGGGCCGCGATGTCCGGCCTGGAACCCGGCACCTTCGCCAGGTTCGTCGAGGCGCTGTTCGGCGGGCTGGCCGGCGCTCTCGGCAACTCGCTGTTCCTGCTGGCCGTCCTGCTGTTCATGTGCCTGGACGCGGTCAACTTCCCGGCCCGGATGGCGGCCGCGGTGACCGACCGGCCGCAGGTGGTCGCCGCACTGCACACGTTCGCCGTCGGCACCCGCCGCTACCTGCTGATCACGACCGTGTTCGGACTGATCGTGGCGGCCTTCGACACGGCGCTGCTGTGGTGGCTCGGCATCCCGCTACCGCTGCTCTGGGGGCTGCTGTCGTTCATCACCAACTACATCCCGAACATCGGCTTCATCATCGGCGTGATCCCGCCGGCGCTGCTCGGCCTGCTGGAGGGCGGGCCGGAACTGATGCTGTGGGTGATCGCCCTCTACTGCATCGTCAACTTCATCATCCAGTCGGTGATCCAGCCGAAGATCGTCGGCGACGAGGTGGGCCTGTCGGCGACTGTCACCTTCCTCTCGCTGATCTTCTGGGGCTGGGTGCTCGGCGCGCTGGGCGCGCTGCTGGCGATCCCGCTGACCCTGTTCGCCAAGGGCCTGCTGATCGACATCGACCCGTCGACCAGGTGGGTGAACAGCCTGCTGGGCGGCGAGACGGCCTCGCCCGCCGGGGATGAGGCGCCGGAACCGGCCCCGGCCGACGATGACGCGCATGACGACGTTCACGGTTTGGAAGTTCGACGACACTGAACGGGCGGAGCGCGCCGCCTACATCATCAAGCAGGCCGAGGCCGAGGGCCTGGTGAAGGTCGTGGACTACGCGGTCGTCACCTGGCCGCACGGCGCCACGAAACCGGAGACCCATCACGAGAACGAGTCGGGGCACCGGTACACCGGCTGGGGCGCCTTCTGGGGCATCGTCGTCGGTGGCCTGTTCCTGGTGCCGATCGCCGGGGCCGCGGTCGGCGCCGGCATCGGCGCCCTGGTCAAGGCGACCGAGGGCACCGGCATCGACAAGGACCAGCTGGAGACCATCCGCGCCGAGATCACCGAGGGCACGTCGGCGCTGTTCCTGGTCACCGACCACGGCGACCTGGACCGGCTCGGCGAGCGTTTCCACGGCCTGCACAAGAAACTGATCGCCACCAACCTGACCGAGGGCGAGAAGGAGATCCTTCTCGAGACGTTCAACGGTGGCAACCCGTGACCCAGCCGATCGACCGCTCCCCGGCCGCGCGTGCCGCGGCCGGGAAGGCGGCCCGCGAACAGGCGCCCCTCGACGGGCACGCCGAGTTCGCCCCGGCCGCCGCCCGGCCCGACCCGGTCGCTCTCCTGCGCACGCAGGAGGACGGCCGGGTTCCGGAGCTTCTGCCGATCCGGCGCGAACGGATGGCGGTGTCACCGTTCGCGTTCTACCGGGCCGCCGCCGTGACGATGGCCGCCGACCTGGCGGCCGGCCCGTCGACCGGTCTGATCAGCCGCCTCTGCGGTGACGCCCACCTGCTCAACTTCGGCGTGTACGCGTCACCCGAGCGCCGCCTGGTCTTCGACCTCAACGACTTCGACGAGTCCTATCCGGGCCCGTGGGAATGGGACGTCAAACGCCTGGTCGCGAGCCTGGCGCTGGCCGGCCGGGAGAACGGCTTCAAACGCCGCCAGCGGGCCGCCGTGGTGCAGGCCGCCGCCGGTCACTACCGGGAGGCGATGCGCGGGTTCGCCGCGATGCGGGAGCTGGACGTCTGGTACGCCCGCGCCGACGTCGACGAGCTGCGCGAGCGCCTGAGCGGGCAGCACGGCCGGCGGATCGACGCGGCCGGGGCGAAGGCCCGCACCCGTGACAGCCTGCAGGCGTACCACAAACTGACCGTCCTGGACGGCGACCGCCGGCGGCTGGCCAGCGACCCGCCGCTGCTCGTGCCGATCGGCGAGCTGATGCCGGGGGTGGCCCGCAAGCTGCTCGAGGACCAGATCCGCGAGCTGCTCGCCGGGTACCGGCAGAGCCTCGCCGACGACCGGCGGCACCTGTTCGACGCGTTCGAGTTCGTCGACCTGGCCCGCAAGGTGGTCGGCGTCGGCAGTGTCGGCACCCGCTGCTGGGTGGTGCTGCTGACCGGCCGCGACGACGGCGACCCGCTGCTGCTCCAGGTCAAGGAAGCCGGCCCGTCGGTGCTGGCGGGCCGGGTCGGCGCGGTCCCGGTGCCGGACTGGGACAGCGACGGCCGCCGGGTCGTCTCCGGGCAGCGCATCCTCCAGGCCGCCAGCGACATCTTCCTGGGCTGGCACAGCGCCGAGGGCATCGACGGGCAGCACCGCGACTTCTACGTGCGCCAGCTGCGGGACTGGAAGGGCGGCGCCGACGTCGCGTCGATGGACCCGGAGGGCCTGCTCACCTACGGCCGGCTGTGCGGCTGGACGCTGGCCCGGGCGCACGCCCGAGGCGGCGACCGCATCGCGATCGCCGCCTATCTGGGCTCGAGTGAACGCTTCGACAAGGCGATGGTCCCGTTCGCCGAGGCCTACGCCGATCAGACCGAGGCCGACTACGCCGCTTTCACGGCCGCCCCGTCCTGACGGCGCGCGATCAGCGTCACCCCGATCTCGTAGGCCGCCAGCAGCACCGCGATCAGCAGCAGCGCGGTCCACGAGGACAGGATCAGGGCCAGCAGCGCGGCGACGATCAGCCCGCCGACCCGTACCGCGTCGAGGTGCCCGGTGATGAAACCGGGCGCCTGCCGCACCCCGGCCGCCGCCCAGCGCCAGAGGAAGACCACGCCCCGCCGGACCGCGCCGCGCAGCCACACCGGGAACCGGCCCGGCCCGACCAGGTAGGCCAGCGCCGCGATCGTGATCCCGATCCAGATCAACTGCTCGCCACGGGTCCGCAGCAGGCTGAACACCGTGGTCATGGCCGCGTCCACCCCGGCCCGGTAGGCGCCGTCCGGCACCTCGGCGAGGATCTGCCCGCGGACCGCCCGCAGCAGCGCGGTGATCGCAACCGACGCCACCACCAGCCAGAGCCCGAACTGGACGGCCGTCCGGCGCCGGCGCGGCGAGACCACGAACGCGGCGATCAGCAGCAGGATCGTGCCGGCGGTGAACAGCACCAGATTCCGTTTGGCCGCGGCCAGCGCCTGCTGCGCCTCCCACAACTGGCCCGAGTCGTACACGGTGAACTGGGCGAAGTTCGCCGGCAAGCTGACCCCGACCGCCTCCTCGACCCGCAGCCGCAGGTTCTCCGGGATGGTGCCGCTGCTCAGGTCGGGCAGCGACACCTGCTTGCCGAACAGCGTCGGCAACTGGTCGCTGATCTCCCGCAACACCTGGTTGATCAGCGGCAGCAGGTCGATCTGGATGCTGTCCTGATCGGCGGTGACGACCGTGCTGGTGCCCTCGATGACGGCGAGGACCCGCTGATGGACCCGCCTGTTCACCTCGACCCAGATCGCCTGGAACCGGTCGCTGTCCATGATCTTGACGACCATGGTGCGGACCTGCTCGCGCAACTGCCCGGCGATCGGCCCGGCCGCGAACGCCGCCTGCGCCGGCAACACGTCACGTAGCCGCTGCTCCACATCCAGCACCCGGAACACCTCGGTCGTCGCATACTGCGCCACGGCCGCGTTCACCCGCGGATCCTGCGGCAGCGGCGCGACGGTCGCCACCCACCTGTCGGTGTTCAGCGTCGTCCGCGCCGCCCACAGCCCGACCACGCTGGTGACCAGCGCGAACGCGGCCAGGGCGGCGAGCACGGCGGCCAGCGCGCCACGGATCGCGACACTTCTGGGCCGCCTCCGGCGCCCGGCCGCCAGCTGCTCCCGCAATGCGGCGACTTCCGCTTTAAGGCGTTCAACCTCCTCATCCGGTACGGACGTCGTGTCCACCGGTGGCGCGGTGTCCTCCACGGGGCCGGGGGCGGTCTCCAAGGGCTGGCTCGTCATGACTCCTCCAACCTGGGCGGATTCGTCAACGACGCTCCCGGACCCGGCCGTGGGGAGCCTCATCCGGCGCGGATGAACCCCCGTGGGCCCGCCGCGAGACTCATCCGCCGCGGATGACGTTCCGGCAGGTGCCGCCAAGCACGCTGGTCACATGGCATTGGGGCCGCTCGAACTGATGGTGTTGTCGTTTCCCGCAGATCGGCTCGGTGAGGGTGTCCGCAAGACGCTCGCCCTGCTGGCCGTGGCGGGCGAGATGCGTGTCGTCGACGCGCTGGTGATCCGCACCGATTCGGCAGGTGGCGCGTGCGCGGTGGAGCTCAGCGAGCTCCCCTGCCTGCGTGACGACCGCGAGATGACCCGGCTGGCCAGCGGGCTGATCACCGAATCGGACATCGACGAGGTGGCGGGGATGGTCGACGGGCAGACCGACGCCCTCGCCGTCCTGCTGGAACATCGCTGGGTCCAGGACCTGGCCGGCCCGGTGGCCGCGGCCAGCGGAAGCATCGTGGCCCTCACGCACATCCCGGGAGCGCCGTGGCACAGCCGTGTCCTGGCGTCTTCCCTGACCTAGGGAGAGCGCATGGAGTTGCAGGAGATGGGACCGGTCGACTACCTGTGTGTGGAGTTCCCCGACGGGAGCCTCAACGGGACCGCGTTCCCACTGCTGGTGGACCTGGTGGATCGCGGGATCATCCGGATCCTGGACATCCTGTTCATCCGGAAGGAACGCGACGGGACGGTGACCGCCCTGGACGCGCGGGACGTCGAGCTGGCCGGGCTGGGCGTCTTCCACGGCGCGGCGTCGGGCATCCTCGGCGGCGACGACATGCGCGAGGCCGGCCAGGCCCTCGAAGGCGGGTCGGCGGCGGTGGTGCTGGTCTACGAGAACGCGTGGGCGGCGCCGCTGGCGATCCGGCTGCGGCGCAACGGCGCTCATCTGGTGGCGGGCGGGCGGATTCCCGTACAGGCGCTGATCTCTGCCCTTGACGAGATCGAGGCCGAGGCGGAGATCGCCTCGGCCGCGGGTGGAAGGTGATGGCGATGGGTCTTCTTCGTGGTGTCGCACGGACCGCGGTGATCGCCGGCACGGCGACCGCGGTCTCCAACCGGGTCTCCCGGCGGCAGGCCGGCCGCTGGTCCCGGCAGGCCGAACAGCAGTACGCCGAGCAGCAGTACTACGCCGGCGGCGAGGAGGAGGCGGAGCCGGATCCGACCTCGGCGAAACTCGACCAGTTGCGTCAGCTGGGTGAGCTGAAGGCTCAGGGTGTTCTCACCGAAGCCGAGTTCGAGCAGCAGAAGGCCCGGATCCTGGCCCCTTGACCCCGGACTCCCCGCACCCGCGCCGGTCACCGTCGGGCATCTCAGCCACGGTGGCCGGCGCGCCGCGTTGCCAGCCACCACCGCGAGCTCTGATCTCCGTACCGACCGTGACAACCCCTGGCATCAACACGTCGCCGCTCCCGGTGACCGATGGTGAGCGCGGCGGGCTCCTGGCCGCCGTAAGCCTGGTCCCGGATCCGCGTGATCCTCGTGGGGTGCGCTATCTGCTTGCAGGGCTGCTCGCCGTCGCGGTCTGCGCGGTCCGCGTTCTCGGATACCCGCCCGGGTGGTATCTCCCATCCGGGCGGGTATCCATCGGCCTCGGGTCAGCGGCGCCAGGTCCGGACCGAACTCTTGGTGACGTTGCCCGCCTTGTCGTAGACGCGGACCTGAACCTTGATCTTCTTGCCATACCTGGCGGTGTTGACAGTGAAGGCATAGGACGCCGCGGTGTCCTTGGCGACAACCTTGCCGTTGACGAGCAGCTCGACGCGGCTGATGCCGTTACGATCGGTGGCGGATACCGCGACCTTGACCTTGCCCTTGCCCTTGACCTTGGCGCCGTTGGCAGGCGCCTTGGTGATCGTCGCCTTCGGTTTGGTGTTGTCGACGATGACGACCCGCTGGGCGGTGCTGGTGTTGCCGAGCCGGTCGGTGAGCGTCCAGGTCAATGTGCGCAAACCGTCCTTGCCTGCTGAGGCGAGGACGGTGAAGGGCGTCTTGGGCACGGAGAAGGCGCCCGACAGGTATGCCTCGCGGATTCCGGACGGGTCGGACCCGTTCACGGTGGTCTTGAACTGGGCGCCGCGAACAAGGGCACGGTTGCCGGGCGTGATCTGCGTGATCGCCGGCCCGGTGTTGTCGATGACGACACGGCGGGTGAGGGTCGTGTGCTGGCCGAGAATGTCGTAGGCGCGGACTTCGAGCACGGCGGTCCGGTTCTCGTTACCGGTGTCCCAGTCGAAATAGGGCACCGGGTAAGAGCCTGCCGCCGGAATGCGGCTGGTCGATCGAAGTGTTCCGTCGACCCACCATTCGACGCGCTCCAGCGGTGAGCGCCCGTCTACCATCGCGGTCAGCCGGGACAGGCCCTTGATCCGTCCGTCCACGACGGTGTGGTCCGGCTGAGTCGGGAAGCGGAGTCCGGTGATGGCGGGACCGGTGTTGTCGACGGCGTAGGAACCGTAGAGGAAAGTGACGTTTCCGGTCTTGTCGGTGAGTTCGAAATGTACCTGCGCGCCGCCGGTGCGTCCGGTCGTGTCCCAGGTCATCGTCCACGGGGCGGCCGTGGTCTTCGCGACCTCTCGGCCGGTCGCGTGATCGAACAGGGAAATCTGCGCGAGGTCATCGGACACGTCGATCGCGGTGAGGGTGACCACACCGCTGACGAAAGACCCGAACGGCGGCGACAGTGTTGCGTGCGGCCCCTCGGTGTCGATGTGGACGCGGCTGGTCGCCTCTCCGTGGTTGCCGGCGGCATCGAAGGCCCGGACGGTGACATCCGCATCGGTTCCGTGCAGCTGGGCCGGCACCGTCAGATAGAGGCCCCGGTCCAGCTCGCCGTTGGCGTAACTCCTGAGGACCGCTCCGTTGAGCAGAAGGTCGACCTTGCTGACACCGCTGTCGTCAGTCCAGCTCGGAAACAGCCGCTGGCCTCGTCCGATGATCTGGCCATCGACCAAGCCGGTAGACGTGACAACCGGCGCGTCAACGTCGGAAGATGTCCCCGCCGCAACGGCAGGTGCTGGCCCCAAGGCGACCGCTGTCGACCCGAGAAGCGTTACCGCAGCCAACAAGTGAACTGAACCCATAGCTAATGGCCCCCATGGTGGTATCTAAGCCCAAGACGATACGTTCGTTGATCATCTCTTGTCGATCTCGCCTCAGCCGTCGATCAATGCCGCAGGTCATGAGGGTCCGCAGCGGATAAGCACCTGTCACCGTGCGACTGACGATGTGGCCGGAGAGGACGGTGCAGCAGGCAGTGCCCTGTCATTCGTGGAACTCAACGGTGACGATCGCCCGGCGATCTGACCCATCCTGCCGCGCACGGCGTCCTCAAGGAAGATCCCGAACACATGCACAAACGTTGATAAGAGCTGACAACCCTTGTTGTGGGGTCAGATTCGGGCGGGGACCGTCTCGGCGGCCAGTGCCCCGATGAAACCACTGGTCGGGCCGTACTTCTGCCACAGGTGGCGCTGCCGTCGGGCGCCGGTGCCCTCGCGCCGCAGCCGTTCGATGCCGGCGTAGACCTCCCCGGTGTCGCCGGCCGCGTCCAGCTGCGGGGTGATCTTGGTGAGCAGCCGGGCGGTCTGCCCGGCCCGGCCGCGGGCGACCGCGAGCAGCTGCTCGCTGACCAGCGGCCCGGACGCGGGCAGCAGCTTCTCCCGGCGGCGGATGTCCTCGATCAGCGTCGCCACGAGCGCCCGGGTGATCCCGGCGAACAGCACCGTGTCGTCCACGCTCAGGCCGGTGTCGGCGACCCGCACCTCGATCGTCGGGTATCGTGCGGAGAGCCGTGCCAGGAAGTAGATGCCCGACACATCGACGGCCGTGCCGGACGCGACCAGCGAGCGGATCTCCTGGTCGTACCGTTCGGCGCTGGGCCACACGCCGGGTAGCCGGAAGGTGGGCCAGCTCAGCTGGGCCCGGTAGCGGAAGCTGTCCCACCCGGTGTCGCCGGCCCGCGTCACCGGCGAGTTCACGGTGAGCGCCAGCAGAACGGGCAGCCACGGCCGGATCCGGGACAGCACCGCGGTGGCCAGCTCGCGGTCCGGGATGCCGATGTGGACGTGACACCCGCAGGTCCCGCCGATCGCGGTGGCCTCCGGGAACCGCTCGGCGAGTTTCAGATAGCGATCCTCGTGGCTGAGCGCGCCGAGCGGCCCGGTCGGAAAAGGCGGCGCCCCGCTCGCGATCAGGTAGACCCCGGCTTTCTCGGCGGCCTGCGCGGCGACCAGGCGCAGCCGGATCAGTTCCCGGCGCAGCTCGTCGAGCCCGGTGCAGACCGACGTCGCGGTCTCCAGCTGGTAGGACATGTACTCGGGTTTGAATCGTCGATCGCTGCCGATGCGTCGCATCACGTCCGGGGCGGCCGGTGCGACCGCCCCGTCCGGATCAAGTAGTAGGAACTCTTCCTCGACTCCCATGGTCAGCACCACTCGAAGGTGCGATATGGGAAGTTCCGGAGGCCTCATCCTCGCGGGGTGAGCTCCGGACGACGGTCGTCCGGGCCAGCTTGTCGTGCAGGCCCTGGTGCCTGCGGTCGAACAACAACCACAGAGCGACGATCGGCAGGTACGCCAGCAGCAGCCCCCGGATCAGCCCGGCGACCAGTCGTGGCGGCCGGCCGTCCCGGTTCACCACCCGCAGCCCGAACACGAACTGCCCCGGGGTGCGCCCGGCCAGGATCCAGAACCCCGAGCAGTACAGCGCCATCAGCGTGGGCAGGAACACCAGGAAGCTGGAGAGCACGATCCGGGCCAGCTCCCGCCCCTCACTGCCGAGGACCGAGGCGACGAGCGCGAAGGTCAGCGTCGCCACCCCGGCCATCACGGCCACGATCAGAGCGTCCAGGACGTACGCCGCCGACCGGCTGACCAGCCCGGCGTACGGGTTCATGTCGCCGTCTCGGTGTTCCCGTTCCGGGTCCAGCGCAGGGTCAGACGGTCCACCGCGTCGTCCCCGGCGGCCGCCCCGGCGCGGACCCGGCCGACGACCTCGCCGACCATGTTGTCGCGCTGGCCGCGAACCAGGGCGCGGATCCGCTCCGGTTCACGTTCCAGCAGTTCCAGCACCCGGTCGAGCTGGATCTCGACGACCCGCTCGACGAGCGGCGACGTGGCGATCGCGGTGATCAGCGAATCCATCAGGCGGGTCCGGCTGGCGGCGCCGCGCTCGGCCAGCTCCTTCTGGTCGGCCAGCGCCTCGGCGGCACGGGAGATCGCGCCGATCGCCACATCCCCCCACTGCAACAGGCCGGGGATCCTCATCGCCGCCTCCGGAGCACCATCTTGCGGATCTCGGTCGGCACCACCACGAACACGCCGGCGACCAGGCAGATCAGCCACTGGCCGGTGTCCAGGCTGACCGTCGCCAGCAGCTTCTGGAACAGCCCGAACTCGGTGGCCAGCACGATCGCCGCCGCCGACATGCCGGTGGTGATCAGGAACCGCTTGTCGCCGAAGGTCTCCAGGCTGAACACCGAGCGGATGTCACTGCGCACGGTCAGCGAGAAGGCCAGGTTGGCGATGGAGAACGCGGTCAGGCCCATGGTCCGGGCGGTGTCCAGGTCGTACCGGTTGTCGGCCCACCAGATCACCAGGAGCGTGATCACACCCATCACCAGGCCGAGGAACCCCAGCCAGCCGAGCGCGCCCCGGCTCAGCAGCGGCTCGTCGGACCGGCGCGGCTTCTGCGACATGATGTCCGACTCGGCCTTGCCGTAGCCGATGCCGACGGACTGGAAGACCTGGGTGGTGAAGTTCAGCCACAGGCTCTGCAACGGCAGGAACGGCACCCCGGCGGCGATGTTGAAGATGCTCGACCCGAGGAACGTGATGATCATGCCGACCAGCACGCCCATCTGGAAGAAGATGTACTTCTTCAGGTTCGCGTAGAGCGCCCGGCCCAGCTCGACGGCCTTCACGATGGTGGCGAAGTCGTCGTCGGTCAGGATCATCGCGGCGGCCTCTTTGCTGACCTCGGTGCCGGTGATCCCCATCGCGATGCCGATGTCGGCCTTCTTCAGAGCGGGCGCGTCGTTCACCCCGTCGCCTGTCATCGCGACGATGTGGCCCTTGCGTTTGAGCACCTCGACCAGGCGTACCTTGTGCTCCGGGGTGACCCGGGCGATCACGCCGATGCCGTCGATCTCGCGGTCCGCCTCCTCGTCGCTCATCGCGGCGAACTCGGCGCCGGTGATCGCCCGGCCGCGGATGCCGAGCTTGCCGGCGATCGCCGCGGCGGTCACCGCGTGGTCGCCGGTGATCATGCGGACCTCGATGCCGGCGGCGTGCGCCTCCTTGATCGCGGCCTGCGCCTGCGGGCGCGGCGGGTCGACGATGCCGACCAGCGACAGCGGCTCCAGCCCGGTCAGCAGCGGCAGCAGGTCGGCGCCCGGGTCGAAGTCGGCCGGGTCGAAGTCCTTACGGGCGGTCGCCAGCACCCGCAGGCCCTGCTGGGCGAGCCGGGTGTTCTCGGCCAGGTACTTCACCGCGTCCTCATCGGCCACGTCGCACCGGGCCAGCAGCTGGTCCGGGGCACCCTTGACGTAGCAGCGGACCACCTCGCGGCCCTCCACCGTCGTCATCCGGTGGAACGTCGCCATCAGCTTGTACGCCGCGTCGAACGGCAGCTCGGCCAGCCGCGGGTACCGCTCGCGGGTCGCCTCGGAGTCCAGCCCGCCCTTCTCGGCGAGCACCACGAGGGCGCCCTCGGTCGGGTCACCGATCATCTCACCGTCCCGGACCACCGCGTCCGAGCAGAGGATCATCGGCAGCAGATACTCCTCCAGGGACACGTCCGGGTCCCCGGCGACCTTCTTGATCGTGCCGTCGGTCGAGTAGCCACCCCCGGAGACCGTGTACCGCCGGCCCGGGATCGCCAGCTCCACCGCGGTCATCTGGTTGAGCGTCAGCGTGCCGGTCTTGTCGGAGTTGATCGCCGAGGTGGAACCGAGGGTCTCGGTCGAGCGCAGCCGCTTCACGATCGCGTTCGACTTGGCCAGCAGCTGGGTGCCGAGCGACAGGATCGTGGTGACCACAGCCGGCAGACCGGTCGGGATCGCCGACACCGCGAACGCGACCGCCGCGGTGAAGACCACGCCGAACTCGTTGCCCCGGGCCAGGTTGATGATCACCGAGGCGAGCAGGGCGAGACCGGCGATCAGCAGGATCTGGTTGGTGAGCTTGCTCAGCTGACGGGTCAGCGGGGTCTCCGCGTCCTTCTCCGTCTGCAGCATGCCGGAGATCCGGCCCACCTCGGTGTTCATGCCGGTCGCGGTGACCAGCAACTCCCCCGCGCCGCGGGTCACGTTGGTGTTCATGTACGCCATGTCGGAGCGGTCACCCAGGGCGGTGTCGGCCGACGCCACCGCGGCGACGTCCTTGGCCACCGGCAGGCTCTCCCCGGTCAGCGCCGACTCGTCGATCTCCAGCGTCGCCGCACGTAGCAGCCGGCCGTCGGCCGGAACCACGTCACCCGCCTCCATCGCGACGACGTCCCCCGGCACCAGTTCCTCGGCCGGGATCTCGATGAGGGTGCCGTCACGGCGTACCCGCGCCTTGATGATCATCATCTTTTGAAGTGCGTCGATCGCGGCGGCGGCCTTGCCCTCCTGGTGCAGCCCCAGGGCGGCGTTCAGCAGGGTCAGCGCAATCAGCAGGATGCCGGTGCCGTACTGCTTCAACGGGTACAGGCTGCCGATGCCGGCGGCCAGCAGCACGATCTGCATCGGGTCGGCGTACTGCCGGACGAAGGACCGCCACCAGGGCTCCTTCTTCGCCTCGGCGAAACGGTTCGGGCCGTACTTCGCCCGGCGCTTGGCGACCTCGTCCTCGCTGAGGCCGCGATGCCTGTCGACCTGCTCGGCCTCGAGCGCCTCGGGAACGGACAGCACATGGAACGCGGGTGCCTCCGCGGCGTTCGGCGGCTCGGTCATCGTGGCCATCTGCTCTCCTTACCGGTACGGGCGGGGGTAGGGCCGGGGCGCCTGACGCGGAACCACCGGAACGATCGACGTCTTCGCCGTGCCCGCCACCAGCGAGCCGATCGCGACGCCGAGCACGAAGTTCAGGCCGGCCGTGTACATCCGCACACCCAGAGCGGCCTCGGTCACGAACGGCGCCAGCATGGCAACCACCGTGGCCAGCGCGACCACCCAGCCGAAGAAGCGCATCGGCCGGGGCGTGGTCAGGATCAGCACGTGGATCAGGCCGGTGGCGGCCAGCGCGGCCAGGGCGGCGCCGAGCGCGTACCAGCCGGTCGACGCGTCACCCCAGACGCCCTGCCCCTTCGGCGCCAGCACCTCGATGTCGAACAGGCCGCGGCCCAGCAGGATGCCGGCGATCGCGATCAGGGCGGCCACGGCCGCGGTCGCCGCGCCGCCGGCCCACAGTTTCCCGGCGTTGATGGTGGGGCTCGGCCGGGGGTCGCCGGGCGTGTTCAATCCGGACATGAGTCCTCCTCGCGGGACACGGGTAACCGGCCCCGAGCGTCGCCGCGAGCAGGCTCCCAGCGCCTCATCCGGCGTGGATGAACCCCCGCGGGCCGCCCCCTCTTTCCGGCGATCTGGATCGCGGAAGGGCGGGCGGCGGACGGCGGTGCGTCAGGCGGCGGGCAGCGCCTGCGGCCGGCGGCGGGCCACCCCGGCGAGGAGGTCGGCGATCTGGATGCGGGGATCGGCGCGCGAGTCGGCCATCACCAGGCCGACGAACGGTGACGGGCCGTCATCCACGGCCAGCGCCCGCTGAAGGCGGGCCAGCCGGGCCGCGGTCAGCGCGCTCTGCTCGTCATGGATCACCAGGACCTGACGCTGCCCGAAGGTCCAGTGCCGGATCGTGTCGGCCAGCGCCCGCAGCATCGGCTCCAGCGGCGGCGGAATACTCCGGTCCCCGTCGTCCAGGCGCGCCACGACCGCCGCGACCCGCGCGTCGGTGATCCGCCCGAGCACCGCGCCGGCCGGCCCACCGACCCGGGCCAGAGCGTCACGTGCCCGCAGGAACCGCCCGGCGTCCGGCCCGCCGGGAATGCGCCGCCGGGTGCGGACCATCCCGGCGAAGGCGCCGAGAAAGGCGTCCCAGTCCGCACCGGCGTCCCTGGCCTGGTAGAGATGACCGGCCTCGGCCCGGGGCGAACGCGTCAACGTCAGGTAGGACGGCTCGCCCAGCAACAGGTCGACAACCTGCGTGACCAGGAAGTACTCCTTGTCGATCCGGTGCACGTGGGCGCGCCCGCGCAGCGCGGCCATCAGCCGTTCCAGCGCCTCGGGCGCGTCCGGCCGGCGCAGGAACCAGCCCGACTTCAACTCCACAGGCGACAGGCCCAGACTGCCGATCAGGTCGACCGCCTCGGCCACCGACAGGTCCACACTCGCGTGCGTGATCACCGGTTCGGTCGAGCGCAGCAGGTTCGCCCCGGAGAACCCGGACTCGTCACAGGCGATCTCCAGAACGGAGCCGGGCAGCGTCCCGGACGGTGGCAGCCCACCCTGCAACGGCGACGACATGCCGACCATGCTGGGCCGTACGCCCCGGCCCGACAACCGAATTCACGCCTGCCCCGGACGTCCCGGATATCGTGGTTCGGTACGTTCCGAGCGGATCGAACGATTCGCCGGATGGCAGCGGAACGGGGTCATACCGTTTCCCACAACTTGCGCCGAGGGGATCGCGTAATCGATGCGCAAGTTGCACGATGTCCTTACCGGACGTCATCTCGGCACGGTGAACGTTGCCGTTTGAGGAGGGCACATGCGGATCGGCGACGCCGCTGCGGCGGCCGGAACCACACCCCGGGCGCTGCGGTTCTACGAGGCGAACGGCCTGCTCCCGCCACCGCAACGAACCGTCACCGGACAGCGCGTCTACGGCCCGCGCGACGTGTCCCGGCTACGTCTCATCCAGCAACTGCTCAGCCTGGGCCTGACCGTCGCCGACCTGCGCGACCGCGCCGACCGCCTGCCCCTCCTGGAGAACAAGACACCTCCGGGGTACGGCGACCCGCGCCCGACCGGAGTCGTCTCCCGGCACATCGCCACGCTGAACGCCGAGATCGCCCGCCTGACCCGCCTCCGCGATCGCTTGGCCGCCCGTACCCGCTGAACCCAGGCCCACCGGCCGTCGCTCAGGACGCTTTCGCGGCCGTTTTGGCCGCGCTGAGCGACGGCTGAGACCGCCAGCCGTCGCTCAGGCGGCTTTCCGGGGGCGGAAACCGCGGTGAGCGACGGCTGGCGGTCTGGGGTCAGCGGGCGGCGCGCTTGTTGTACTTGCGTTTGGCCCACACGTAGGACAGCCCCGAGATCACCGCGCACCAGGCCAGCGCGATCACCGCACTGTTGCCGATGCCGGTGCCGAGCAGCAGCCCGCGCAACGTCTCGATGATCGGCGTGAACGGCTGGTACTCGGCGAACACCCGCAGCCCCGACGGCATCGTCTCGGTGGGCACGAAACCGCTGCCCAGGAACGGCAGCAGGCTCAGGAACATGGGTGTGTTGCTGGCCGTCTCCACACTGTCGGCGACGATCCCGAGCGCCACCGCGAACCAGGTCAGCGCGAACGCGGTCGCGGTCAGCACCCCGGCCACGGCCAGCCATTCGAGCGGGGTGGCGGTCGGCCGGAACCCGATCAGCAGGGCCACCCCGAGCACCGCGAACAGGGCGATGAAGATCTGCACCATGCTGCCGAGCACGTGCCCGGTCAGCACCGACGCCCGGGCGATCGCCATGCTGCGGAACCTGTCGACGATCCCCTCGGTCATGTCCATCGCCACCGAGATCGCGGTTCCGGCGACCGCCCCGGCCACCGTGAACAGCAGAATCCCCGGGGTCAGGTAGTCGACGTAGGCGTCCCGGCCACCGCCCAGCCCGGCGCCGACCGCGCCACCGAACACGTAGACGAACAGCAGCAGGAAGATCACCGGCAGCCCGATCAGCATGATCGTCAGTGACGGATAGCGCCGCAGATGCAGCAGCTGCCGCCGGAACATGGTGCCGGAGTCGGTCAGGGTGTGCGCCAGGGTGGTCATCAGGACTCCTCGAGGGCCGGCTTGCCGGTGAAGGCGAAGAACACGTCGTCCAGGTCGGGTGTGTGGATGGTCAGGTGGTCCGGCGCCACATGCACGCCGTCGAGCGTGGCCAGCACAGCTCGCAGCGTCGCGATGTCGCCGTCGCTCGGCACCTGGAGGGTCAGGGCGCTGTCGTCGCGGTTGGTGACATTCAAAACCGATGCGGCGGTACGGAGTGAGCCCGGCTCAGCGAACCGCAGCAGCAGGTGGCCGCCCGGGATCCGGCTCTTGAGCTCGTCGGGTGTGCCCTCGGCGACGATCCGGCCGTGGTCGAGAACCGCGATCCGGTCGGCGAGCTGATCGGCCTCCTCCAGGTACTGGGTGGTGAGGAAGACGGTCACCCCCTCGGCGACGAGCTCCCGGACGATCTGCCACATCTCCACCCGGCTGCGCGGGTCGAGGCCAGTGGTCGGCTCGTCCAGGAAGATCAGCCGCGGGTCGCCGACCAGGGTCATCGCCAGGTCGACCCGGCGCTGCTGGCCGCCGGACAGCAGTGACACCGGCTTGCCGGCCGACTCGGCGAGGTCGAACCGTTCGATCAGACGGTCGATCCTCCGCTTGCCCTCGGTGCGGCCCAACCGGTTCAGGTCGGCCATCAAGCGCAGGTTCTCCCGTACCGTCAAAAGTTTGTCGATCGCCGCGAACTGCCCGGTGAGGCCGATCGCCGCCCGCACCCCTTCGGCGTCGCGGACCAGATCGTGTCCGGCGACCCGGACCGAACCGCCGTCCGCCTCCAGAAGCGTCGCGAGGATCCGGACCATCGTGGTCTTGCCGGCGCCGTTCGGGCCGAGCAGCGCGAACACGGTGCCCTCGGTGACGGACAGGTCGATGCCGTCGAGGACGGTCTTGGTGCCGAAGGTCTTGCGCAGGCCGGCCACCGAAACGGCGGGCCGGGTGGTGACGGTCGTGGACATCTACGCCTCCATGCGATTTCCGGGCAGGATTCATCGCCGGCGGTGCCTCCGCGGGCACCGCCGGGGTGATGGGCAGGACTCATCGCCGGCCGTGCCTCTTGGAAGACAGCCGGGCTGATGGGCAGGGTTCATCGCCGGCCGTGCCTCGCGGACACGGCCGGGTGGGTCAGGTCAGGTCAGGCCCGGCGGATCACGATGTCGCCGAAGCTGGTGCGGGCTCGCACCTCGGCCTGCTCGTCGGTCGTCGCCGGTCCGTCGGTGCTGGTCATCTCGTTGCGGACCCGGCCGTAGTGGGTGTGCACGTCGAGGCGGGCGGCGGTGCCCGGCCGGATGCCGATCTCGATGCCGCCGGCCGCGGTGCGCAGCGTCGCCGTGCCACGGACCAGCTCACGGACCCGGATCTCGCCGTTCGCGGTGTTCGCGGTCAGCGAGGCGGCCGCGTGGTCGGTGACGATGTCGCCGTTGGCCGAGTTGATCCGCAGCTCACTGCCGGCGTGCCCGACCCAGCTCTCGCCGTTGCCGTTCTTCAGCACCGCCGGACCGGTCACCGACCGCAGCCGGAGCTTGCCGGAACCGGTCGTCAGTTTCGCGTCGCCGTTCACGTTCTCCACCGTGACCAGGCCGAACCCGGTGGTCAGATCGGCATTGCCGACGTGCTCGGCCTGGACGTCACCGGCGCCGCTGCGCAGCCGGCAGTCACCCAGCTCACCCGAGCAGCGGATGCCGCCGGCGCCGAGCTTGGCCTCGACCTCCGAGCCGGTGGGCAGCTCGACGATCACGTCGATGACGCCGACCTTGCCGAAGACACCGAACGCCGGGTGCCGTGGGCCACGCACCGTCAGCGTCCCGGAGAGGAACTCGACGCGGGTCTGCTCCACGGCACGCCTGTCGCGTTCCTGATCCTCCTCGGCGGGGCGCACGTGCACGACGGTGTCCGGCCGGTCGGTCGCGACCACTCGCAGTTCACCGGCGAGGATGTCGATGTTGGCGGTGATCGGGCCGGGAGTGTCGAAGGTGGGCATGAGGTGGCTCCGTTCGGTCGGGGGGTTCATCGGACCCAGCCGGTGTAGCGCTGGCCGCCGCTGGTGGCGGTCACCGTCGTGGCCGGGGCGGGCCGGTCACCGTCGGCCGCGGCGGCCGCGGCCCGGATCAGCCAGGTGTTGATCGAGACACCGGATCGGGCGGCGGCCTGCTCGATCCGGTTCTTCAGGTGTTCCGGAAGGCGCAGACTGATCCGGACCGTCGCCTCGTCCTCACCACCCGCCACCGGGCCTGGCGCGGGTGCGGGACCGTCACCGGGGGCCGGGTCGGGCGGCGGCGGGGCCGGCGACCCGTCGGTCCACGGGTCGGCCGGGGCCGGTGTCACCACGAAACTGGGCTCGCGGTTGCGCAGCCGCAGGTCGACCGAACCGGGCGCCAGATCACGGGTGATCTCGGCGGCCGCCTCGGACAGGGCGTCGAGCAGGGCGAGCCGGGTAGCCGACTCGAGTGGCGCGGTGAGCCGCTCGGCAAGCTCACGGGCGTCCTCACCGCCGGCGGCAGCAGCGAGCGCAAGCTCATGACGCAGCGCGTCGATGTAGGGGCGCAATTCCATGACGCCACTATGGCATCACGGTGATGCCACGCGCAACCCGATGGCATCATCGATGGCATCACTAGCGGAAGACTGACACCAGACGGCGGCATCGCACCGGATCCTCGGTCAGTCCCACACCGAGTCCCCACAGCCAGTAGTCGACAGCCCGGTACAACACCCAGTCCCGGCCGTGCCCGGGTGCGATCCCGGCAGCCCGGACCGCGATGCCGAAACAGCGGACGACATCCTCGTCACGGGGCATCTCATCCAGCCGGGTCCACAGCACCCGCCCGAGATCGAACGCCCGGTCCCCACGCATCAGAACCGGATCAACCACCAGCCACGACTCCCGTCCCGAGCGCAGTACCTGCGCCGAATGCAGGTCGCCGTTCACCGCGTCGCCTCCAGCCTCCCGCGACAGCCGGTCGCCGATCGCCAGCGCCTCATCGAGAATCCGTGCGTCGAAGGGCCGGCCGAGCCGTTCCCACTCCGGCCGCATCGCGGTCATCCGCCGGGCGACGGCCGCACCGGTGCTCAGCACGTGATCCGGCACGGCAACCGCAAGCCGCCGCATCACCCCGCCGAGCACGTGCATCGCCTCGTCCACCGGCACGTCGTTCAGCGAGACCGGCGAGAGCCTCTCCAGCAGCATCACCCCGGCATCCGGATCGGCGTCGACCAGCCGGACCGTGCCGCGCCCGTCCCAGAGCCGCAGCGCCGCGATCAGCTCGGCGACGTCAGGCCCCGGTGGCGTGAGCCGCAGCACGAACCCCGCACCGTCCCGGACCACCGGCACGACCAGCGCGTTCGACCCGTGCGCCGGCTCGCCGTCGACGGTCAGCCGCCAGCGCGCACACTGCTCCCGGACCAGATCCGGAAGCCCGGCCAGCCACTCTCCCCCACCGCGCCACCACCGAGGCGACTCCAGAAACGACCGCGGCACCACGAACCCGCCCATCCGGAGCACGGTAGATCAAACCCGACCGGCACTCACCGCAGTTTCACGCGCCCAAAGACAGCGGCGACCCTGATGTTTCGAGCGGCGGCTTCAAGGGCGCGCCAGGTTTATGAGGAAATGCGACGTTCAGGGTTTGATGATGCCTTGAAGTGCCAGTGTTCCCCTTGGCGAGGCTCAGGATCTTGCACGTTTGCCCGCCCGCCGCGATCTTGCACGTTCCACCTTTGCAGCGATCTTGCACGGTTTTCCAGCTTCGCTGCGACAGATCTTGCATAGTTCTTCACGTCTGGGTGTGGTTTGTCGTGCAAGATCCACTGCGCCGTGGAGACCTTGCAGCCTTCTTCCGGTCGGGGCGGAGTCAATACTTCGTTGCATCACTGTCGATGGATCTTGATGGGATGCTGTGATGGCGGCGCGGTTGAGTGTGGCGGAACGGGAAGA
>NZ_JBEZXU010000020.1:61131-178327 GCF_040638175.1 Actinoplanes sp. NPDC026670 | reverse complement strand
AGATAGTGAACCGCCGATGCTTCATCTCTTTCGAGATCACCTCACCACGCCACGCCGCCACCCGCACTCGACCACCCAAAAGTGCGAAAGTCGAGCTCACGTCTGGGCATGTTTTCTCGTGCAAGGTCGCCTGCGCCGGGGAGACCTTGCAGCTTTCTTCCCGCCCGGACGTGGAAAGGGCTGCAAGATCGGCGCGCGCGTGAAAACTCGTGCAAGATCGCCGCCAGCGAAGAGAACCGTGCAAGATCCACAAAGCGAGTGAGCGATTCGATTCGGGGATTGCCGAGCGCCGTGGCGGCACAGCGGTGGCCGATGGGTTCGAGGTGACGTCGGGGCGGCGGATGCGGCGCGGTGGCCGGTCGGTATGGCGGGGACTGTGACGGGTGTGGCTGTGGTGGCCGGCGGGTCTCGGGTGATGTGTGTGGCGAGTTGTGCGGCGGTTCCCGGTGCTGGCCGAGCGGGTCTCGGGTGATGTGTGTGGCGAGTTGCTCGGCGGTTTCCGGCGCTGGTTGAGCGGGCCTCGTCACACCGTGAGCCGCTCGGCTCGCGGACCCGGTTGGCTGCTCATAGGCTTTTCCCGTGCTCATGATCATCGCGCTGGCTCTGCTGGCTGCGGTCCTCGCTTTCGCCGTCGCCCGGCCCCGGGGGCTGCCCGAGGCCGCCGCCGCGGTGCCCGCCGCTGCGCTGGCTGTCGGGTTCGGGCTGGTCACGCCTTCGGCGGCGCTGCATGAGATGGAGGAACTGGCGCCCACTGTCGCGTTTCTCGCCGCGATTCTGGTGCTCGCGTTCACGGCGGAACGCCACGGTGTCTTCGGGTGGATCGGCGCGCTTGTCGCCCGTACCGGAAAAGGTCGTCCTCGTCGTCTTCTCGGCGCTGTCTTCGGCGCCGCAGCCTTGACCACCGCGGTTCTCAGCCTGGACGCCACGGTCGTCCTGCTCACTCCGGTGGTCTTCGCGGTCGCCGCCCGGGCCGGAGTCGGGCATCGCCCGCACGCCTACGCCTGCAACCATCTGGCGAACTCGGCCTCGCTCCTGCTGCCGGTCTCCAACCTGACGAACCTGCTGGCGTTCGCCGCGAGCGGCCTGACGTTCGCCGGGTTCGCCGCGCTGATGGCGGCGCCCTGGCTGGCGGTGATCCTGGTCGAGTTCCTGATCTTCCAGTTCTTCTTCGCCGATGACCTGGCCGTTCCGGCGACCCCGAACCCGGGTGATCCCGGGCCCGCCCCGCGCTACGCCCTGACGGTGCTGGCGGTGACGCTGGCCGGGTTCGTGGCTCTTCAGCCGTTCGGCGTGGAGCCCGCGTGGGTGGCCGCCGCCGGAGCGGTCGCCCTGGCCGTGCCGCTGTTGCGCCGCCGCGACATCCACCCGTCCACGCTGCTCACCGAGGCGAATCCGGCTTTCTGCGCCTTCGTCCTGGCCCTCGGCGTGGTGGTGCTGGCGGTCCGCTCGAACGGCCTGGGCGACTGGATCGACACCTGGATCCCGGCGCGCCCCGACCTGCTGGGCCTCCTGGGCGCCGCCACGCTGGCCGCGCTCCTCGCGAACGTCCTGAACAACCTCCCGGCCACCCTGGTCCTGCTGCCCGCGGTGGCCCATTCGCCGGGCCTGCTGCTGGCCGTGCTGATCGGCGTGAACGTCGGCCCGAACCTCACCTACGCCGGCTCCCTGGCCACCCTGCTCTGGCGCCGCATCCTGCACGCCCGCGACGCCGCCCCGCGAACCTCCGAGTTCCTCCGCCTCGGCGCGGCCACCGTGCCCCTCACCCTGGTCGCCGCGGTGACCGCGTTGTGGGCCGGCCTGAACATCGTCAACCCCTGATGCGGTACGCCGTCGGCCGCCCACCGGGTCCGCCGCCGGCCGTGCCCACCCCTCCCGTGGCTACACCGCGACGCAGGCCGTGCGTCCCGCCGGCCGGCGCGCCCGCCGGGCTGGTTGCCCCCTGACCGCCCCAGCGGGGGCGGGGAGTGGTTCAGCCGCTAGTAGGATGCGCCGGTGGTTCAGGATGTCGTGGGTGACGACCGGAAAGCGGCGACGGTGAAGCGGGAGCCGGCGGGCGGTGAGGCGGCCCGGCCCGGTGACCTGGCCGGCCCGGACGAGCCGGCGAGCGGCACGACCCAGGAGCCGGAGCCGGAGCCCGCCGGGGACCGGGACAGCGCCGGGGTGCCCGGGACGACCGGGCCGGAACTGATCCTGTGGCTGCACCGGGGGCTTTCGGTGGCGGCGGTGATGGGGCTCGTCGTGGGGACCCGCGGGTTCTGGCAGGCGAACGCGATGAGCCGCCCCTGGCTGGCCCTGGTGCTGACCGGCGCGTACCTGACGATGCTGGTGGCGGCGGTGATCGCGCTGTGTGCGTCGCGGCATCGGGTGCTGGCCCGGCTGGACGTCGGCGTGCTGGTCACCGCGATCGTGATCAAGACGGTGGCGGCGTGGCCGGGGGTGTCCGGGGCCAAGGACCTGACCGTCGACGAGGGCATCCTGATGGACGCGGCGTCGCGGGCGCTGGCGAAGGGCGCCAACCCGTACACGTCGTCGTGGCCGGGGATCGAACCGGCGCTGCCCACCCAGCTGATGGACGGCCGGACCGTGTTCGACTTCGGTTATCCGCCGCTGGGCGTGGAGTTCGGGGCGGTGTTCGAGCGGCTGTTCCCGTCGATGGCCGGGATCGTGCTGGTGGCCTGGCTGGCGGTGTTCGCGACGGCGGTGTTCGTGTTCGTGGTGGCGCCGCGCCCGTTGCGCCCGATCGCGACGCTGGGTGTGCTGGGGCTGGGCACGCTGGCCGGTTACGCCGACAACGCGTACCCCTCGGTGATCGCTCTTCCGTTCCTGTGTGTGGCTCTGTGGGGTTGGCCGAAGATCGGGCGGGAGGGGCGGCTGGGCCGGTACGGTCTGCTGCGCGCGGCCGCGCTGGGCGCCGCGTGCTCGATCCATCAGCTGGGCTGGTTCCTGGCGTTGTTCCTGGTGGTGGGCCTGGTCATGCTGCGCCTGGGTGAGCTGGGCCTGGCCCGTACGTGCACGCTGCTGCTGCGGTACGGCGGCACTGCGCTGGCGGTGTTCTTCCTGTCCAGCCTGCCGTTCGTCGTGAAGTCGCCGCATGCCTGGCTGACCGGGGTGTTCGAGCCGCTGCTGCAGCACGCTGTCCCGCACGGGCAGGGCCTGATGGGCATCACCCACTACATCATCGGCGGCAGTGCGGCCCTGGACATGTACGGCCACGCGACGATCGCCCTGCTGGTGGCGCTGCTGGCGGCGTTCGCCCTGCATCAGCGCACGCTGGGCCCGGCGGTGGCGGTGCTGCCGTGGACGATCTTCATGGTGTCGACCCGTTCGCAGGACGGCTACTGGCTGCTGACGATGCCGTTGTGGCTGGTCCCGCTGGTGACCACGACCCGCGCCGACTTCGCGAACGCGTTCCGGATCAACCTGCCGCAGCGGAAAGCGGTGACCGCCGCGCTGTTCGTCCCGGCGGCGGCGCTGTTCCTGATCGCGGTCGTCACCCCGCAGCCGCTGGACTTCGAGGTCCGCACGCCGGTGGTGGCCGGGCAGAACCTGCCGGAGCTGACCGTCGAGGTGACGAACGTTTCGGGCGAGCCGGTGAGCCCGAACTTCTCGGTGGCCACCGGCGCCACGATCGCCAGTTTCTGGACCATCAAGGCCGGGCCGGCGACGCTGCCGGCCGGGGCGACCGAGACGTACACGCTGGTCCCGAAGACGAAGACGTTCAAGATCCCGGCGGAGGGGCTGACCATTCTGCGGGTCGTCTCGGACGCCCCGCAGACGCTCAGCAGCGTCCGCCTGACCGGCTGAGAGAAGCGAGTGGCTCTGTCCCGGGCACGGCGGATCGCCGGGTGGGTGGTGGCGCTGGCCGCGCTGCCGCTGCTCACCGGGGTGCTGCTGGCGTTGCCGGAGCCGCCGCTGAACATCGACATCCTGCTGTTCCTGGCGCTCGTGGTCGGGGTGGCGCTGATCGGCGGGCGCTGGCCGGCGGTGTTCGCGGCGGTCGCCGGGACGCTCCTGCTGAACTGGTTCTTCACCCCGCCGTACGGCCGGTTCGCCGTCGCGCAGAGCCACAACCTGCTCGCCCTGGCGCTGTTCGTGCTGGTGGCGGTGGCGGTGAGCTGGGTCGTCGACACAGCGGCCCGGACCACCCGGGAGGCCGAGCGGGCGTCGGCGGAGGCGCGGACGCTGGCGTCGGTGGCGACCGCGGTGCTGACCGGCGAACGGCCGCTGACGGCGCTGCTGGACCGGTTGCGGGAGACGTTCGGCCTGGACACCGTGGCGCTGGTGGAGTCGGGCGTGACGGTGGCCGAGGTGGGCCGCCCCGGATCCGGGGCGGGGACTGCGGACGCGACTGTCCAGGCTGATCAGAATCTGACGGTGGCGCTGTTCGGCCGTACCCTCGAAGCTTCTGATCGAAGGGTGGTCGAGGCGTTCGCCGTACAGGCCGCGGTCGCGTTGCGGCAGGAACGTCTGGCCGCCGAGGCGGCCACCGCGAAGGTGCTCGCCGAAGCCGACCGGATGCGGACCGCGTTGCTCGCCGCGGTCAGCCACGATCTGCGTACGCCCCTCGCGTCGGCGAAGGCGTCGGTGGCCAGCCTGCGCAGCCCGGACGTGACCTTCGACGACGAGGACCGGGCGGAACTGCTGGCCACCGCCGACGAGTCGCTGGACCGGCTGGCCCGCCTGGTGGCGAACCTGCTGGACATGAGCCGGTTGCAGGCCGGGGCGCTCGGTGTCGCCGCGGTCGGCCTGGGCGCCGAGGAGGTGGTGCCGGCGGCTCTGGACGATCTCGGCCCGGCCGGCCGTGCGGTGCTCGTGCGTGTCCCGGCCGACCTGCCGATGGTGCACGCCGATCCGGGCCTGCTGGAGCGGGTGCTGGTGAACGTGATCGGCAACGCGCTTCGCTACAGTCCGCCGGACCGCCCGCCGATGGTGACCGGAGACAGTCACGGTGACGTGGTCGAGTTGCGTGTGATCGATCACGGCCCGGGGATCCCGGCGGATCGGTGGGAGGATGTGTTCCTGCCGTTCCAACGGCTCGGCGACCGCGACAACCACACCGGCGTGGGCCTCGGCCTGGCCCTGTCGCGTGGCCTCGCCGAGGCGATGGGCGGCACGCTCCTCCCCGACGAGACCCCCGGAGGCGGCCTCACCATGATCCTGACGCTTCCCGCCGGAAAGCCGGCATGACCCGCATCCTGGTCGTCGACGACGAGCCGCAGATCGTCCGGGCACTGCGGATCAACCTCAAGGCCCGGGGGTACGAGGTGGACACCGCCCCGGACGGCGCGACAGCCCTGCGCGCGGCCGCCGAGCACCACCCCGACCTGGTCGTGCTGGACCTGGGCCTGCCCGACATGGAGGGCGCCGAGGTGATCGCCGGCCTGCGCGGCTGGACGTCGGTGCCGGTGATCGTGCTCTCCGGCCGGGCCGACAGCGCCGACAAGGTGACCGCGCTGGACGCCGGGGCCGACGACTACGTGACGAAGCCGTTCGGGGTGGACGAGCTGCTGGCCCGGATCCGGGCGGTGACCCGCCGTTCGCAGCCGGAGGAGGCGGAGGCCCCGGTGGTGCGCCTCGGCGATCGTGAGGTCAACCTGGCCGAGCACACGATCAGCGGCGGCGTCCGGCTCACCCCGACCGAGTGGCAGCTGCTGGAGCACCTGCTGCGGCACCCGGGCAAACTGATCACCCAGCGGGACCTGCTGCACGACGTGTGGGGCCCGCAGTACCGCACCGAGACCAACTACCTGCGGCAGTACATGGCCCGCCTGCGCCGCAAGCTGGAGGCCGACCCGGCCCGGCCGCGGCACCTGCTGACCGAGCCCGGCATGGGCTACCGGTTCCGCCCGTGAGCGCCGCCGCGCCGCGGCTCGGCGTGCTCGACGTCGGATCCAACACGGTCAACCTGGTGGTCGCCGAGGCGGCGTCCGGGCTGCCGCTGCCGGTGCACACCTGGGAGCAGCGGCCCCGGCTGGCGCACCGGCTGCCCGCCGACGGGACGATCGGGCCGGCGGCGCTGGAGCGGATGCTCGACGCGGTCGCCGGGGCGGTCGCCGAGTCCCGCCGGGCCGGAGTGAACCGGATGTTCGCCTACACCACGGCGGTGGTCCGGGACGCGCCGAACCGCGAGGCGGTCCTCGCGGCGGTTCAAGAGCACACGGGGGTACGGCTGGGCACGCTCACCGGCATCGAGGACGCCCGTCTGACGTTCCTGGCGGCGCGGCGCTGGCTGGGCTGGCAGGCCGGTCCGATGCTGATGGTCGACATCGGCGGCGGCTGTCTGGAGGTGGCGTTCGGGCGGGACCGGCTGCCCGAGTCGGCGATGTCGCTGCCGCTCGGCGCGGGCCGGTTGACCAGGGAGTTCCTCACCGACGGCGACCCGCCCTCGCCCCGGGCGGTCCGGCGGTTGCGCCGGCACGTGCGGGAGCAGTTCGCCGAGGTCGCGGCCCGTACGTCCTGGGAGGCCCCGCGCACGTCGGTGGCCGCTTCGAAGACCTTCCAGCAGCTGGCCCGGCTGGCCGGCGCCGCGCCGCTGCGGCTCGGCCCGTTCGTGCCGCGGGAGCTGCGCGCCTCGGCCCTGCGGCCGTGGATCAACCGGCTGGCCGCGATGCCCAGCCCGAAGCGGTCGCACCTGCCCGGGGTGTCCCCGCACCGGGCCCGGCAGATCCTGGCCGGCGCGATCGTCGCCTACGAGGTGATGCGCCGGCTCGGGGTCGAGTCGCTGATCATCTGCCCGTGGGGGCTGCGCGAGGGCATCCTGCTGCGTGAGCTGGAGGCCCGGCAGACACCGCTGGTCAACGCCGCCTGGGTGCCCTGGGATTGAGGCTCATCCTTCCTGCGCGCGGGCCGATATCTCAGGTGTCCGGTTCTTCCGTGTCGGCCAAGGAGATACAACGTGCGGTTGTTCGGTTCACGTGCGGAAGCCCCCGAGACGGCCCGCCCGATGCCGCGTGACGTCGAGGCCCTGGAGCAGCTGGTGCTGGCTCTCGACACCGCGACGGACGAGGACAGTGCCTGGCGGATCACCGTGGAGAGCATGGTCCAGTTCAACAAGATGGGGTACGGCGCGGTCTGGGTGCCGGACGGCCTGAACAAGCTGCGGCGCCTGCACGAGTGCGGCCCGCTCCAGTCGCAGCTGGCCGGGGTGACCGAGCCCGAGCTGGTGACCAAGGCGATGCAGAGCCGTGCCGCGGTCTTCGACGAGGACCCGGACCGGGCCACCGGATGCCGGCGCTGGCAGGCCGCGGCCAAGGCGGGCATGGTCGCCGCGATGATGCTGCCGGTGCTCAAGGGCAACGAGGTGCTGGCGGTCCTCGAGTACTACTCGCCGACCCCGATCTACGCCGACGCCGGCCGTAAGGAGAAGTTCGCGGCCATCGCCCGGGTCGCCGAGCAGGCCCGGTCGGCCGCGGTCGCCGCCGCCGAGCTGCGGCAGGTGGCCACCGACCGGGAGGCGGTCACCACGGTGGTCACCCGGGTCGGGGCGGCGTCGGACAGCGCGACCACGATCCGGGCCGCCCTGGACGCGGTGCGGACCGCGTTCGGCTGGGCCTACGGCTCGTTCTGGGAGATCGACTCCGACCTGAACGTGCTCAAGTTCCACCTGGAGTCGGGTTCGGCCGGCGACGAGTTCCGCCGGGTCACCCTGGCCGCCGAGTTCGCCGAGGGGGTCGGCCTGTCCGGCCGTGCGTGGCGGGCCCGTGACCTGGTCTTCGTCAAGGACCTCGCGGAGGTCACCGACTGTGTGCGGGCGCCCGCCGCGCAGCGGGCCGGGGTGCGCTCGGGCGTCTGTTTCCCGATCATGAGCGGCGACAAGGTCGTCGGCACCATGGACTTCTTCACCACCGAGTACATCGACCTGTCCGAGTCGCGGGCGGCCGCGCTGCGCAACGTGCAGCAGCTGGTGTCGCAGCGGCTCGACGTGGTCCGCGGCACCGAGCGGGCCGCCGCCAACGCCCGTGACCTGCTGGACACCGTGCAGCGGCTGCGTAGCGCCAGCGACGACGCGACCACGGTGGCCGAGCAGGCGGTGACCCGCGCGTCGGCGATGACCGCCGAGGTGGCGGCGCTCGGGCAGGCGTCGGCCGCGATCGGCGACGTCATCAAGATCATTTCATCGATCGCCGAGCAGACCAACCTGCTCGCCCTGAACGCGACCATCGAGGCGGCCCGGGCCGGGGAGTCCGGCAAGGGCTTCGCGGTGGTCGCCGGTGAGGTCAAGGAGCTGGCCCGGGAGACGGCGGAGGCCACCCAGAAGGTCGCCGACCAGATCGCCGGGATCCAGTCCAGCGCGGAGACGGTCGCCAACGGCATCCACACCACGAGCGAGACGATCGGGAAGATGGACGCCGTGCAGGCCCGGATGAACGACGTGCTCGCCGAGCAGGCCGAGATGGCCCGCGCGCTACAGGGTTGACCCCTTCCGATCGAACATTCGTCCTAGACTGCCCCGAGGTGACGCAGGGCACAGCATGATGCGTCAAGGAGCGAATCTTCGAGGGGAGTGAAACATGAGCGGTGTTCGATTGCTGGTCGGGACCCGGAAGGGACTGTTCATCCTGACCTCGGACAATGCCCGTCAGGACTGGAAGGTCGACGGGCCGCACTTCGGCGGCTGGGAGATCTACCACGCCAACGGGTCACCCGTGGACCCGGACCGGATCTACGTGTCGCAGTCGGGCGGCTGGTTCGGCCAGCTGATCCAGCGGTCCGACGACGGCGGGGCGACCTGGCAGCAGGTCGACCACGACTTCACCTACGCCGGCGAGGTCGGCGACCATCTCTGG
Organism: Actinoplanes sp. NPDC026670; assembly: GCF_040638175.1. NCBI lineage: Bacteria > Bacillati > Actinomycetota > Actinomycetes > Micromonosporales > Micromonosporaceae > Actinoplanes > Actinoplanes sp. NPDC026670. The sequence continues at coordinate 169,541 of NZ_JBEZXU010000020.1, read as the reverse complement.
TACGACGGGACCCCGCGCCCGTGGGAGTTCAAACGGATCTGGCACCTGGAGCCGTCCCGTACCGAGCTCGACGTCGTGTACGCCGGCGCCGAGGACGCGGCCCTCTACAAGAGCACCGACGGCGGCCAGAAGTGGGTCGAACTGACCGGCCTGCGCACCCACGCGTCGGCCCCGAAGTGGCAGCCCGGCGCCGGCGGCATGTGCCTGCACACGATCATTCTCGACCCGGTCGACCCGGACCGGATCTTCGTGGCCATCTCGGCGGCCGGCGCGTTCCGTACCGACGACGGCGGGGTCACCTGGAAGCCGATCAACCGTGGCCTGGTCAGCGGCGGCATCCCCGACCCGGACGCCGAGACGGGCCACTGCGTGCACCGGATCGCCCAGCACCCGTCCCGGCCGGACACCCTGTTCATGCAGAAGCACTGGGACGTGCTGCGCTCCGACGACGCCGGCGACAACTGGCGGGAGATCAGCGGCGACCTGCCGACCGACTTCGGCTTCCCGATCGCGGTGCACGCCCACGAGCCGGAGACGATCTACGTCGTGCCGATCACCAGCGACTCGCTGCACTACGTGATGGACGGCAAGCTCCGGGTCTACCGCAGCCGTACCGGTGGTGAGCAGTGGGAGCCGCTGACCGCCGGACTGCCGCAGGAGCACTGCTACGTCAATGTGCTCCGGGACGCCATGGCGGTGGACACGCTCGACGAGTGCGGCGTCTACTTCGGCACCAGCGCCGGCCAGGTGTACGGCTCGGCGGACAGCGGCGACACCTGGAAGGCCCTGGTCAGCGACCTGCCGCCGATCTGTTCGGTGGAAGTCCAGGTGCTCCCGTGATCCGGGTGATCCTTCCGCCGCACCTGCGCACCCTGGCCCACGTGACCGGGGAGGTGCGGGTCGAGGTGCCGGGCGAGGTGACCCAGCGGCACGTGCTCGACGCCGTGGAGGCGAAGTTCCCGATGCTCGTCGGCACCATGCGGGACCGGGGGACCGGGAAACGGCGGGCGCTGGTGCGTTTCTTCGCCTGCGAGGAGGACCTGTCCAACGAGCCACCGGACGCGGCGCTGCCGGACCGGGTGGCTCAGGGGGAGGAGCCGTTCCTGGTGGTCGGGGCGATGGCCGGCGGCTGACCCTGCGCCGACACGCGAAAGGCGGCCGGGCGGGAGCCCGGCCGCCGCGTTTCGGCGAGGGATCAGCTCAGTGCCAGGGGCCGCGTCCGTGGCCGCCCCAGTGACCGTGGTGCCCGTGCCCGCCCCAAGCGCCGTGGCCGCCGCCCCACGCGCCGTATCCGCCCCACGGACGGACGTAGGGGCCGCCGACGACGACCGGGCCACCCAGCGGCACGACCCCGACCGGCGCAACCCCGTACGGCGCTGCGAGGACGCCGGCGCCGCCGCAGGTCGACGCGACGTTGACGCACTGGTTGCCGCCGCCGACGCCCGGCTCCTCGGACGCCATCGGCTCCTCGGACATGGCCTGGCCCTTGGTCGCCTTGTTCGCCTTGTGTCCCTTGTTCGCCTTGTGGGCCTTGGTCGCCTTGTGCGCCTTGATCGGCTTGTCGGCGAGAGCGCCGCCGGTCGGCTCCTCGGCGATCGGCTCCTCGTCCACCGGCGCGGGCTCGTAGTCCACCACCGGTTGAGCCGGCTGGACGATCTGCACCGGTCTCTGGATGACGAGCACATAGGGCGTGCCGATGCTCTGTGGCCGGTAGTCGCAGTTGTAGTCGTCATCCCACAGGGACAGCGAGGACGCGTAGCCGCCGCAGTCGCTCAGCGTGCTGTAGGAGCCGAGGACGTGACCGGGCGGCCACCAGCCCGGACCGGCGAGCGCCGGGGTGGCCCCGAACGCGGCTCCGGCGACCAGGCCGGCGCAGGCGGTGATCAGTCCTTGAGTGGTTTTTCGCATGTCAGACCTTTCCGTTACGTCGCTTGTGTCCCGCATAGCCCAGCACGACGTTCGGAAAGTGGGGCGGGGTTCGTGGGAAGTACCTCGGACCGGGTCCGCCTTGGCCCTTCCGGGCCACCCGAACGTGACTCACGAGACCTGCCGGGGCTGGTGGGGCGACCGGCGGCCTACGATCGGGGGCATGGCCAGGCGCAGTGGCGAGGCGACTCGCGAGGAGATTCGTGCCGCCGCGGCCCGTCTGTTCCGGGAGCGTGGTTTTGCTCGGACCTCGGTTCGCGACATCGCCGCCCAGGCGGTGACGAACCCGGCACTGGTGATCCGGCACTTCGGCACCAAGGAACTGCTGTTCCTCGACACCATGCAGTTCACCATCGACGACGAGCCGCTGCTCGACGTCCCGCTGGAGCGGTTCGGTGCGCGATTCATCGAGAGGCTGCTCTCCGACGACGACATCCGCGGGGTCTATCTCGCGCTCGTCCGGGGCAGCAACGAGGCCCAGATCAAGGTCCGTCTCCAGGCCATCCACGAGCACAGCTTCGTCGGCCCGGTGCGGGCCCGGCTCTCCGGCCCGGACGCCGACGTCCGGGCGCGGATCGCCGCGTCCCTGGTGGGCGGCCTGCTCTACGCCCTATGGGTGGTCGAGGACGAGGGCCTGGTGTCGGCCGACCGCGCGGCGCTGATCGCCCACTACGGCGCGCTGCTCCAGCAGGCCCTCGCCGGCCCTACTGAACCGACCAGCCACCGTCCGACGGCAGCACCACCCCGTTGAGGTTCACGCCGTCGTCGCTCAGCAGGAAGGTGATCGACGCGGCCAGGTGCTCGGCCTGGGCCACACCCGGGATGAGCTGGAGGAACGGGCCGGTGCGGCCGCGGCCGAACTCGGACTGGCTGACCGGGGCCATTCCGGTGGCCACGCCGCCGGGCGCCACCGCGTTGGTGCGGATGCCCTTCTGGCCGTACATGAAGGCGATGTTCTTGGTGATGCCGATGACCGCGTGCTTGGACGCGGTGTAGGCGACCCCGGCCGCGTTGCCGCGCAGCCCCGCCTCGGAGGCGATGTTCACGATCGCGCCGCGCCCGGCCGCCAGCATGGCCGGGACCACCGCGCGGGTCAGCCGGAAGAGCCCGTCGACGTTGACCGCGAAGACCTTCTCCCAGACCGCGTCCGAGGTCTCGTGGATCGGGCTGAAGTCGTCGACCACACCGGCCACGTTGGCCAGGCCGTCGATCCGGTCGCCGGCCGCGGCCACCACCCGGGCCACGTCGTCGGCGCTGGTGATGTCGGCGGTCACCGCCACGAACGAGTCACCCAGCTCGGTGGCCGTCTCCTTCAGCTTGCCGTCGGTGATGTCGACGCCGATCACCCGGCCGCCCTCACGCACGATGCGGGACGCGGTGGCCCGGCCGATTCCGGAGGCGGCGCCGGTGACGATCACGGTCCGGCCGGTGAACCGGCCCGCCACGATTTGCTCCTTCCAGCCGGTCTTCTCGGCGGCCTCCGGCATGACACCGCCGTTGACCCGCAGGACCAGCTCGTCGATCACGGCCTGCGGCATCTTGCCCTGGCTCAGCTCGACCATCTGCTGGAGCGGCAGGCCCCGGATCGGCGCCAGCATCGAGGGGTCGGCGCCACCGGCGGCGAGCAGCTCGCCCAGCGCGGGGCCGCCCTCCGGGTGGTCCAGCCACTCGCCGATGGTGCTCGCGGCGGTCAGCGGCTTCGTCGTCATCTCGGGGTCCCTTCGACAGAGGATGCGGGGCGGAAGTGAACTTAGTTTACTTCGGTGGCCGGGGTAACCCCGGGTTTTCCGCGACGAGCGGCCGGCGCCGCACCCGCAGGCCGATGGCCGGACCGGAAGTCCGTTAGGGTCCTCCAATGGGATTGCTGGACAGGTTCGCCGGTTCGCCCCGTCGCCGGTTCGCCCAGCTCGCACTCCGGGTGGCCCGGCGCACCCCGGGCGTCGAGCGTGCGGTCTACCAGGCCGACGACTTCGCCATCGCGATCCACCGGACCGGGGCCGACAGCCCCGCCCACCTCTACCTCGCCAACGTCTATCGCGAGACGGCCGGCGCCTCCCCGGCGGAACGCCGGGAACGGCTCGAGAAACTGCTGCGGCTCATGACGCCGATGCCCGAGGACGATTGGGAGACGGTACGCCCGAAGCTGCGCCCAGTGCTGCGCCCGGTGACGTTCGGGGTGGCCGGGCCGGCCGGGATGCGACCACCGCTGTCCCGCCCGGCGATGCCGTTCCTGCGCGAGCTGGTCGTCATCGACGCCCCCGACGCGATGGCGTACATCCTCCCCGACCGGGTCGAGGAATGGGGCGTCGACGTCGCCGACGTGTTCACGGTGGCCCGGGAGAATCTGGCCGGCATCGCCCGGGACAGCCTGGACCGGGAGTGGCGCTCCGCGGTCAGCATGCTCGACGACGGCGACGGCTACTTCACGTCGCTGCTGCTGTCGCCGGGCTGGCTGGCCGAGGTCGGCGAGCGGATGGGCGGCCCGGTCGTCGCCTTCGCGCCGGACAACAACACCCTGCTGGTGGCGCCACTGCCGGAGACCGGGATCGAGCAGCTGTACGCCGTCGTCGAGCACAGCTTCGGCGAGGCGGTTCGCTACCTCTCACCAGTCGGATACGTCGCCGGGCCACAGGGCCGCAGCGTGCCGTACTCCCCACCGCCGGCCCACCCGCACCACGCCGTCGCCCGCCGCGCCGACGCCGTCCTCGCCCTCACCGAGTACTCCAACCAGACCGAATGGCTGGCCGGGCAGTACGCGAAAGCCGGCGTCGACACCCACATCGGCCGCCTGATCGCGGTCGAGCCACCCGGCGGCGGCCCGGCCGAGACCATCGCCACCTGGCCCGCCGGGGTGAGCGCGCTGCTGCCCCGGGCCGACTCGATCGCCTTCGCCCACCCGGACGGCGGCGTCGACTTCCGCGTCCCCTGGCACATCGCCGAGGAACACGCCGGCCTGACCCCGGAGCCACTGCTCGCCCCGGCCCGCTACCGCGTCGACGACTGGCCGGCGCCGGCGGTCCTCGCCGAGCTGCGGGAGCACCGCGCGGACTGACCGGCATGCATAGGTTGCCGATCCCGCTCGCCGGGGAGCAGGCTCGTCAGGAGAGACTGCATGCGGCGTACGGCGGTGAGTCCGGGAGGTCCGATGCCAGCTTTGGACGACGAAGAGGTCAATCTGCGGGTGGGCCCACCGGCCGATCACGCGGCCGGGCTGGAGGCGGTCCGGCTGAGCCTGGCCAATGCCGTACGCAAGATGGGTGTGAAGAAGACCGCCCGCAACCTGTCGGTGCTCAACCAGCACGACGGCGTCGACTGCATGAGCTGCGCCTGGCCCGACCCGTCAGGTAAGCGCCACACCGCCGAGTTCTGTGAGAACGGGGCGAAGGCGGTCTCCTGGGAGGGGCAGCGCGACACCGTCGGCCCGCTGTTCTTCGCCGAGCACTCGATCGCCGACCTGGCCGGGCGCACCGACCACTGGCTGGAGAAACAGGGCCGGCTCATCCACCCGATGATCAGACGCGACGGCGGCGCCCACTACGAGCCGATCTCCTGGGCCGAGGCGTTCGACGTCATCGGATCCCATCTGCGGCAGCTGGACAGCCCGGACCAGGCGGCCTTCTACACCTCGGGGCGGGCCAGCAACGAGGCCGCGTTCCTCTACCAGCTGCTGGCCCGCGCGTTCGGCACCAACAACCTGCCGGACTGCTCGAACATGTGCCACGAGTCGACCGGCACCGCCCTGATGCGCACCATCGGTATCGGCAAGGGCTCGGTCACCCTCGACGACCTGCACCAGGCCGACCTGATCGTGGTCTCCGGGCAGAACCCGGGCACCAACCACCCGCGGATGCTCACCGCCCTGGAGATCGCCAAACGCGACGGCGCGAAGATCCTGGCGATCAACCCGCTGCCGGAGGCCGGGCTGATCCGTTTCGACAACCCGCAGAAACCGCGCGGCCTGGCCGGCCGGGGCACCCCGCTGGCCGACCGGTTGCTGCGGATCCGCTCCAACGGCGACCTGGCCCTCTGGCAGGCGATCGGCCACCTGCTGCTGCGGCGCGGCGTAGCCGACAAGGAGTTCATCGGTACGTCCACCGTCGGGTTCGAACAGTGGTCGGCGCACGTCGCCGAGATCGACCGGGCGCAGGTGCTCGCCGCCACCGGCCTGACGTGGGACGAGATCGAGGCCGCGGCCGACATGCTGGCCGGCGCCGAGCGGATCGTGCACTGCTGGGCGATGGGCATCACCCAGCACCGCAACGCCGTCGCCACGATCAAGGAGTTCGTCAACGTCGCCCTGCTCCAGGGCATGATCGGCAAACCCGGCGCGGGGCTGTGCCCGGTCCGCGGGCACTCCAACGTGCAGGGCGACCGGAGCATGGGCATCTGGGAGAAGCCGTCGGCGCTGTTCCTGGACCGGCTGCGTGACGAGTTCGGGTTCGAGCCGCCCCGTGCGCACGGGCACGACGCGGTCGACACGGTCCGGGCGTTCCGTGACGGAAAGGCGCAGGTGTTCATCGCGCTCGGCGGCAACTTCGTCGGCGCCATGTCCGACACCGAGGTCACCGCCGCGTCGATGCGCAACGCCACGCTGACCGTGCAGGTGTCCACCAAACTCAACCGCAGCCACGTGGAGGCCGGCCGCACCGCGCTGATCCTGCCCACCCTGGGCCGCACCGAGCAGGACCTGACCGGCGGCCGGGTGCAGCGGATCACCGTGGAGGACTCGATGTCCGCGGTGCACGCCTCCCGCGGCCGCTCCGAACCGGTCGGGCCGCTGCTGCGCTCCGAGATCGACATCGTCTGCGGCATCGCGGCGGCCGCGCTCGGCGACCGGCACGACATCCCGTGGGGCGAGTTCGCCGCCGACTACGAACAGATCCGGGAACGGATCGGCCGGGTGGTCCCGGGCTGCGACGACTACGCCGCGAAGATCCGTGGCGGCGGCTTCACCATGCCGCACCCGCCGCGCGACTCGCGGACCTTCCCGACGATCGAGGGCAAGGCCGTCTTCACGGTCAGCCCGCTCGAGGTGATGACCGTTCCCGAGGGCCGGCTCGTGCTGCAGACGCTGCGCAGCCACGACCAGTTCAACACGACGATCTACGGGCTCGACGACAGGTACCGGGGGATCACCTCGGGCCGCCGGGTGGTCTTCATCAGCGCCGCCGACCTGGCCGAACTGGGCTTCACCGACGGCGACCTGGTCGACCTGGTCTCCGAGTGGTCCGACGGTGTCGAGCGCCGGGCCGAACGGTTCCGCCTGGTCGAGTACGACACCCCGAAGGGTTGCGTGGCCGCCTACTACCCGGAGACGAACCCGCTGGTCCCACTCGACTCGCAGGCCGAGGAGAGCGGCACCCCCACCTCGAAGTGGGTCCAGGTCCGCTTGGAACGCCCCACCCCGGAGTGAGCCCCCGGCTGGTCGTCACCGCTGTCCCAGCCCGCCCGAGACAGCGGTGCCGACCACCCGGCTGATCCAGAAGACGCCCACCCAACCTGTCCCCAAGCCGCTCGTGCACGAACATTCACCCCGGCTGCGCGTGCACGAACATTCACCCCGGCCGCTCGTGCACGAACATCCATCCCGGCCGCTCGTGCACGAACATTCACCTCGAGGCCGTTCTTGCGCGACCATCCACCCTGAGGCGTTCTTGCACGAACATCCACCTCGGGCCGATCTTGCACGAATATTCACCCCCGCGCCGATCTTGCAGCCCTTTCCGGGTCCCGACGGGAAGAAAGCTGCAAGGTCTCTCCGGCGCAGTAGACCTTGCACGACAAACCACGCCCAGACGTGAAGAACCATGCAAGATCTGTGAAGGTGGAGAACCATGCAAGATCTACGAGGCTGGCGCCCCAGGGCGTGAAGAGCCGGGCAAGATCGCCGCGAGGGTGGAGAGCAGTGCAAGATCTACGAGGCTGGCATCCCAGGACGTGGAGAGCCGGGCACGGTCGCCGCGAGGGTGGAGAGCAGTGCAAGATCTACGAGGCTGGCACCCCGGGGCGTGACGGATCGTGCGAGATCGCCGCGGGTGGGCAAACTCGTGCAAGATCCCTAGGTTGACGACTCCGACCCGGGCGCCGCCCTCGGCACGTCCTGCGAAAGGATCGAGGCCGGTTCGCAGGCCTCGGGCGACGCCTCGTGATGGCGATACGGCGGCACGTATCTGCTGGTAGCGAGGTTATTGATCAAACTTCAGGATCGGCGGTGACGACCGGCCGGGGTTGTCAGAGTGTGCCGTCGCCGGCCGCGGTGCCCTCGAAGACGGCGGCCAGCGTCTCGACGCCGCCGCCCCAGGCGGCTGCCGCCACCGCGGCGACCACAGTCGCGGCGCGCAACGCGTGGTACATCCCGCGGCCGGTGCCGGCGTCGGCCAGGTTGCGGGCCACCGCCCGGGGCAGGGTGCGCCGCAGGTAGTCCTTCTCCGCGCCGAGCTCCTGGTCCTTCGGCATCAGCCCGGCCATCTGCACCTTGCCCCGGCCCTCGGCGTAGCAGCGCCGCATCAGGAACCCGAACGTCGACCGCTCGGCCGGCACCTCGTGGTCGATGGTGGCGTCCGGCACGTACATCCAGCGGCCGCCGGCGGCCGAGCTCATCCGCAGGCACAGCTCGGTGTCCTCGGGCCGGTTCTGGTCGCCCAGCTTCCCGAACCCGGTACGGAAGCCGCCGACCGCGAGGAACGCGTCCCGCCGCACGATCATGTTGGCCGACCACACGTTACGGATCTGGGCGGTCCGGGTCGGCATCCCGGTGTAGGACACCCCGACCGCCCAGAGCAGCTCGTCGGGCATCCAGGTGGGCCGGGTCTTCGCCCAGGCCGGGATGATGCCGCCGCCGGTGCCGACCACCGACTGGTCGGCGAACGGCGCCAGTTGCCCGGCCAGCCAGCTCGGGCTGGCCACCGTGTCGTCGTCGAGGAAAGCGATGAACGGCGTCCGGGTGTGGAAGGCGCCGGTGTTGCGGTTGCCGGAGGCGCCCCGGGCATACGCGTTCTCCAGGACGGTGACGCCCGGGAACTCGGCCCGCACCCGGGTGGCCATCGCCGGATTGTGGTCGACCACGACCACGATCTCGGCGGCCGGGTGGGTCTGGGCGTGGGCGGAGGCGATCGTCCTGGTGAGCGACGCCCAGCGCTTCTCGCTGTGGGTCGGGATGACGATGCTGACGTCGTCGGTGCTGCGGCTGGGCTCCACGGGGTCGGCTCCTTGGTGCGGGGGGAGTGGCGAAGCCTGGCGGACTTTCCTGTGGTGAACCTGTGGATTCGGGCTCCTGTCGATGGCGAATCTGTGAGTCCGGTCGCTCGTGAATCGCCCGTTCCGCAACTCCGGTGAGTAACGAATCCATTCCTCCGAGCCCCGGTTCCGAGGAGTGGCTTCAGCCTTACCCGGAGTGATCGTCGCGAGGAAAAGTCAGACCGGCGCCGAGCCTCACTCCCGTAGCGCATAGCGGCCGAGCAGCGGATCGTCGGGAGAGAGCTGCCGGAGGCCGGCGAGCATCGCCCGGACGTCGTCGGCGTCGTCCTCCACCTCGGCGATGGCCCGGATGCCCGCCTGCGGCTCGTAGTAGATCTGCCCGGAGAAGTCGATCTCGGGCTGCCCGGCCAGCTCACGAAGCCGCAGCCCGGTCCGGAGCTCGGCGGCCAGTGGGACCAGCCGGTCGCTCTCGACCGAGACGGTGCGTTCCCGGCCGCCGACGTTGAACCTGATGTACCAGTTCTGGAAGGAGGTCTCCGCCGGGTACGGCCGGCCGGTCCGCTGGTGCACGACCCGCAGATCCGGCGCCTTGCCGGCAGCCCAGAACACCTGGTTGCCGTCGGTTTCGACAGCCGTCATCAGCTCCTTGGCCCGGTCCAGCGGGTAGCCGGTGACCGACGCCTGCCAGTGCTTGCCCCGGTCGTCGGCCCAGATCCAGGAGTAGTCGACGGTGTCGTCCCGGCTGAACTCGTACCGGACGGCTGGTCGGCCGTTGAGAACGTCGTCGACGCGGACCGGCGCCGGGACCGGCTGGACGCCACCGTCCTCGAACGAGATCCGGTCGACCGGCCCGCTGACCGAGACGCCGCCCCGCATCACGCCCTGGCCGTCGAGGTCCGAGGCGACCAGGGACGGGGTGATGCAGGCGGCCGGCCCGGTCGAATCGCGGGCGAAGACGTCGACGAGCTGCCAGCCCTCCGGCACCACGGTCGGGAACAGCCGCACCTTCGACTGGCCGGGCCGGATCGGCTTGGCATAGCCCTCGTGGACGCCGCCGCAGCTGAGCGTGCCGTCGGCGGCGACCGCCGCGGTGATCAGGCCGTCCTCGCCGCGGTCGTGCATGCCGGGCCCGGCGATGGTGATGCCCAGCGGCACGCTGACCGCGACCACGGTCAGCCCGGCCAGCAGGGCGAGCCGCCGCCCGGTGAGCAGCGCCCGGAGCAGCCCGCCGCCACTGTGAACGGGCGCCGCAGTCAGGGCCCGCCGGGTGTCGACGGCGACGCGGATCGCGGCGAGCCGTTCCTCGTCGCCTGGCTCGGCGGCCGGAACCGGGTTCGCCGTGAGCAGGGTGGGCAGGGGAGCTGGCAGTCGGTCACGGCTCATCGCGGGCCTCCGGGCGCGGTGACGGGAAAGGTCTCAGCGGATCGGGCCCCCGGAACCCGGCGACCGGAATCCGCACGGTCCGCAGCGACCGGCGGGATGCCACCCGGCCGGGCTTCAGGGGCCGCGGCGACCGGCGGGATGCCACCCGGCCGGGCCTCGGCCGGCGGGATGCGACTCGGTCGGGCTTCGGCCGGCGGGATGTCAGCCGGCCGCGTTTCAACCGGCCGGATGTCGGCGATGTCGGCGGTGTCGTCGGCGAGGCGTTTCATGGTGGCTTTCAGGCGTTGCCGGGCCCGGTGCAGCCGCACGGCCGCCGTCGCCCGGGAGCACCCGAGCGCCTCCGCCGCCTCGGACCGGCTCAAACCGTCCCAGGCGAGGAGCATCAGCAGCTCACGATCGTCGGCCGGAAGCTCGTCGAGAGCCGCCCCGGCCAGCCCGTCGGCCACCTCGGGGACGCCGGTCCGCTGCTCCTCGGCGAGCCGAAAGTGCAACGCGTCCCGGCGCCGTTCGCTGCGGCGCAGGTTGGCCGCGACCTTCCGGGCCACCCCGAACAGCCATGGCCGCGCCGCCTCCGGAACGTCACCGAGCCGCCGCCAGGCGATCACGAACGTCTCGGCGACGACCTCGTCGGCCTGCTCCCCGTCGACCCGCCGCCGCGCGTATGCCAGCACGTCGGCCGCATGCTCCCGCCACAGCCGGTCGAACCGCTCCTCATCGGCGGCATCGTCGCCCACCGCGCCTCCCCGTAGTCCGGACCACCCTGTCACCTCTGTCGGTGTCCGGCACCCGACGCCCGATTACCGCCACGGAGAGAAAATTTCCCGGAGCCTCCGAGCCAAAGCAAGCCGAAGCGGGCCGGACCGAGAGCCAGAGGAGGAGACGGAGAAAGCCGCTCACCGCCCCGCCGGAACGCGCTCCATCAACGTGATCCCGAGCAACGGATAGCTCCACCGCTGCACCACCCGGTACGCCCCGCCGATCAGCGCCCGCTTGGCATCCGACATGTCAGCCAGCGGATCGGCAGGCGAGTCCACCCGGATGATCCAGATCCGGGGCGGTGCGCCGAGACAGGCCGCCTCCGGGCATTCGGCGGCCAGGAACCGCCCGTCGACCCGCTGCCCCGACACGGCGAGCACATCCGCCGGCCGGGGATCCCGCAGGTACCGGGCCCACATGTCCCGGGGCGCCCACCCGATGCTCGACGGCCCGTCCGGGAACACCGCGACGTCCCCGGCCCGGTACCGCTGCTGGACGACCTGGGCGATCCGGGCCGAGTCCTCCCCGTGCCCGGCCGGTTCCCGGATGTCGACGTGGGTGGGCCACCCGAGCAGAGCGACCAGCCCGATGACCGCAGCGGTCCGGCTGCCGGCCGCGCGGGCGGCGAGGACGACGAGCGCGGGCATGGCGACGAGCACATACCGGGGCACCCAGATCTCCGCGACGGTCCCCACCGCGAGCAGTAGCGCGGGCGGCAGGAACCCGGCCGCGGCGAGCGCCCACCCGATCGAGTCCCGGCGCAGCCCGGCGATGGCGAGCCCGAGCACCACACCTCCGGTGATCGCCGAGACGAAGAGTTGCGCCGGAAGCAGCCGCAGGGTCTGTACCCCGACCGGATTGATCCACGAGATCTGCGCGGTCTGCCCGGCCGCGTAGACCAGCAGGGCGGCCGGCGGAAGCCCGCCGGCCAGGGCGCCGGGCAGCCAGAATCGCCAGACCCGGACCCCGGCGAGACCGTGCCCGGCCACCATCAGCAGCGCGCTGAGCGGATGAAAGACCCCGGTGAGCCCGACGGCGGCCGCATAGACCGCGGCCCGCCCTACCCCGGGCCGGTCCAGGAGGCGGAGGAGCGCGAGGAGGGCGATCGAGGCGAAGAGCACGGCGATGGCGTACGGCCGGGCCTCCTGCCCATATCGGGAGACGACCGGCAGCACCGCCCAGAGCAGCCCGGCGAGCAGTCCGACGGTGTCTCCGGCGGCGCGACGCCCGATCTCGGCGACGACGACGGCGGTGAGCACGGCCGCGACCAGAGACGGCAGACGGAGAGCGAAAGTCCCGGTACCGGCAAAACCCGCAAAGACCTTCAAAGCCGCATAGTACGGGGTGACGACCGCATCAACCGTCCCACCGAGCCGCCACAGCTGCTCCCAGTCGAGCCGGACCACACCCCAGGTGGCGAGTTCGTCGGCCCACAGCGCGGCCCCGGTCAGCCGCCACCCGCCGAGCATCGCCGTGACCACCGGCGGAAGCACCCACACCAGGACCCGGAGCCGCGACACAGCCGGCGGAGTGGCGGTCGGGGCCGGGCTGGGTGCGGTGACGACGCTGATGACGAACTCCCGGACATGGCGGCGAAGCGCCCAGCCTAGGACCCGCACGAGCCGGATCGTCGATGCGCGGCGAAGGGTTCAGGCAGAGTTCACCGGGGTCAGCCCTTGACCGCGCCGGCCGTGATGCCGGCGACGAAGTGGCGCTGGAGGAACGCGTACGCCAGGATCATCGGCAGTGACGCCACCACCACGCCGGTGAACAGCAACGGGTAGTCGGTGAGGTATTCGCCCTGGAAGTCGAGCAGCGCCAGCGGCAGGGTGCGTTTCGCCGGGTCGTCGATGAACAGCAGTGGGTAGAGCAGGTCGTTCCAGTGCATGACCAGCAGGAAGATCGCGGTGGCGGCCAGACTCGGGTAGGACACCGGCACCGCGATGCGCCGGAACGTGGCCCATGGTCCGGCGCCGTCGATCTCGGCCGCCTCGTAGAGTTCGGGCGGCAGCGTGCGCATGAAGCCGGCCAGGATGAAGACCGCCACCGGCAGCGTCACCACCACGTCGACCAGGATCAGCCCGGTCAGGCTGTCGCGCAGGCCGAGCCGGTCGAACTGCACGTACTGCGGGATCATGATCGCCTGCGCCGGGATCGCGAGGCCGATCGCGAACACCCCGAAGAGCAGGGCGGACGGCCATTTCGGCAGCCGCGCCACAGCGAACGCGACGAGACTGCCGAGCAGCAGGGTCACCGGCACGGACACCGACACCACCAGGACGCTGTTGCCGAGCACCCGCAGCAGATCCTGCTCGCCGAGCACCTTGGCGTAGTTGTCCAGCGTCGGATTCGTGGGCAGCCCGAACGGCGCGGCGAACAGGTCCTGTGTGGTCCGCAGACTGCCGGCCACGATCACCAGGATCGGCACCGTGATCAGCAGCGTGTAGGCGGTCAGGATCAGGCGCCGGCTCATCCGTGGGCCACCTTTGCGGCTCGGTTCTGAAGGTAGGTGACCAGCGCGATCGCCACCATGAACACGATCGATTCGGCGGCGGCGTAGCCGAGCTGCGAGTTCGCGAACGTGGTGTAGATGCGGGTGGCGAGCACGTCCAGGCCGGACCGTGGCGGGTTTCCGGCCAGGCCCAGGATCAGGTCGAACGCCTTGAACGACTGGAGTGTGGTGTAGGCGATCACCAGCGTCGTGGCCGGCGCCACCATGGGCCAGGTGACGTGCCGGAACTGCTGCCAGCGTCCGGCGCCGTCGGTGGTCGCGGCCTCGTACAACTCCTGGGGTATCTGATTTATCCCGGCGATGTAAATGATCATCATCTGTCCGGCGTGGAACCAGATCTGCGCCATTGCCACCCAGAGGATCGCGGTGCCCTCGTTCCCCAGGAACGCCGATTTCCACGAGCCCAGCCCGACCGTGTCGAGAACGGTGTTGATCAGCCCGAAATTCGGGTCGTAGACGAATTTCCAGATGAACGCCACCGACACCGACGACAGCACGGTCGGCAGAAAGAACAGACCCCTTAAAAGCTGAGACCCTTTTGTTCGTACGGCCAGGAGCACCGCCAGCAGCAGCGCCAGGGCGGTCTGCCCCAGAACGACCACCAGCAGGAACTTCAGGTTGTTGGTGAGCGCGTTCCGGAACAGGTCGTCATCGGACACGACCTCGGTCAGGTTGGCCGGCCCCACATTGTCGAATGTGGAGCTGTAACCGTCCCAGTCGGTGGTCGCGTACCGCAGGCCCTGCACGGCGGGAAGCAGGAAGAATCCGCCGTACAAGGCCAGCGCGGGCGCCGCGAAGAGAAAGAGCTTGAACTTCATTTCTTCTTCTGGTCGATGACCTTCTGTGCCTCTTCAGCGGCCTGTTCCGGGCTCTTTCCGCCGGCCACCTGCACGGTGGCGTTCTCCACGGCGCTGCGCACGTCCAGGTTGGTGAACTGGAAACGCGGGGCGAGGGCGGTTTTCCTGGTGAGCCACGGCGCGAGCGCCTTGAGGTCGGCGTTGGTGTACTCGACACCCTTGACCGTGACGTGCTGGGCGGTGCCGTTGGCGTAGACGCCGGCCACCGCCGGGTCGGACAGGTGCTCCAGCCAGGCCAGCGCCGCGCCCTGCTTGGTGGACTTGGCGTTCACCCCGAGGATGAAGGTGGCGTTGTGGACACCCTCGTACCTGGCCTTGTCGGCGGTGGTGGTGATCGGGGCGAGCAGGTCGATGCCGAACGTGGCGCCGAGCTTGCGGACGCCGGCGACCTGGAACGAGCCGGTGGCCAGCAGGGCCGCCTTCCCCTGGGCGAACAGGGCGAGCGCGGCGTCGCTGCTGGTGCCGGTCGCGCCGGACTGGAAGTAGGGGCGCAGTTCGGCGTACTGCTGGAGAACGGTGAGGAACCAGTCGTCGGTGACCTTGTGCTCGCCGGTCTCGATCTTGCCGAGGGCGTCGTCGGCCGGCGCGTTGTTGACCACCAGCACGTTGAGCAGCTGCCCGGCGTTCGCCGCGTCGCCGCCGGGCCAGGCGATCGGCGCGACGCCCTGGCTCTTCAGCTTGTCGGCCAGGGCCAGGAAGCCCTGCCAGTCCTTCGGGGCCTCGCCGAGCCCGGCCCGGCTGAGCAGGTCGGTGTTGGCCAGCGGGGTGTTGAAGACCAGCTGGTACGGCACACCGAGCTGCTTGCCGCCGTCGGAGCCCGCGGTGATCAGCGACGGCTCGTACTTCTGCAGGAGCGCCTGTCCGGTCAGGTCGGTGGAGACGCCGGCCTTGGCGATGTCGAGGAACTGCGCGCCACGGAACGCGGTGAACGCGTCGCCGATCGAGCCGCCGCGCAGTTTCTGGATGGCGGTGCTCTGGTAGTCGGCGGACGGGGAGATGTCCTGCCGTACCGAAATCTTGCCGTTGGTCTTGGTGAAGTCGGCCAGGATCTTCTCGAAGACCTCTTTGTCCTCGGCCCGCCAGTGGGCGAAGGAGATGTCGCCCTCGCGCGGCCCGGCGAGGCCGCTACCGGTGGCGGTCTTGTCGGCGGTGCCGGAGCCACCAGGCCCGGCGCAGGCCGCCAGCAGTGAGGCGGCGCCGGTACCGGCGGCGAGACGCAGCAGATCGCGTCGGCGCAACGTGGTCATTTATCGGTTTCTCCTGTCGAGGAGCCGAGGAGGCCACGGCGCCGGAGTTCGGGCAGCAGGCCCTCACCGGCGTGGTACGCCTCCTCGAGGTGCGGGTATCCGGAGAGGATGAATTCGTCGATGCCGAGGTCGTGGTACTCGGCGATCCGGTCGGCGACCTCGGTGTGGCTGCCGACCAGGGCGGTTCCGGCGCCGGGACGGACAAGTCCGACTCCGGCCCAGAGATTGGGGTAGATTTCCAGTGCTTCGCGGGACCCATCGCTCTGGAAAGCACTGTGGAGGGCGAGCATCCGCTGTTGCCCGACCGAGTCGGCCTGGCGCAGCGACGCCTGCGCCTTCGCGATCTGGTCCGGGGTGAGTGCGTCGAGCAGCGCGTCCGCCTCGGCCCAGGCCTGTTTCGCAGTGTCCCGGGTGATCACGTGCAGCCGGATCCCGAAGCGCCCGGTGTAGCCGAGGTCGCGCAGCGCGGCGATCTTCCCGGCCACCGCGGCGGGCGGCTCACCCCAGGTCAGGTAGACCTCGGCGTGGTCGGTGGCGACCCGCAGGGCGGCCGCGGAGGAGCCTCCGAAGTAGATCGGCGGGGCGTCGAACCGGCGCGGGGCGAGGGCGCCGGCGACGTGGAAGTGCTCGCCCTTGAAGTCGAACGGGCCGGTCCAGGCGCCGCGCAGCACGGTCAGGAACTCGCCGGTCCGGGCGTACCGCTCGTCCTTGCCCAGCCAGTCGCCGAAGCGCTGCTGTTCGGCGGCGTCGCTGCCGGTGACGATGTTGAGCATCAGCCGGCCGCGGGAGATCCGCTGGAAGGTGGCGGCCATCTGCGCGGCCAGGGTGGGGGAGAGCGAGCCGGGCCGGAACGCGACCAGGAACTTCAGGGTGCTGGTCTCGCGGGCGATCGCGGCGGTGGTCAGCCAGGCGTCCTCGCACCAGGTGCCGGTCGGGGTGAGCACCCCGGTGAACCCGGTGCGCTCGGCGGCGCGGGCGACGTCGATCAGATATTCGATGTCCGGCTCGCGCAGAGCCGCACCGTCGGTGTGCGTGCTGCGTCCGCCGCGATCGTCGACGCCCACGATGGACCGGCTGTCACCGGTCGTGGGCAGGAACCAATGCAGGACCACGGGCATAGCCGGGAATATATGTGCGGCATCTCCTATCGAACAAGGGGGTGAACTAGAATATGTGCACGTTCTCACACAGTGGCTGCTCGGCGGCGGCCACCGGGACCGTGAAGACGAAGATCGTTCCCCCGCCCGGGTTGGGCAGCGCCTCGATGTGACCGCCGTGCCGCTCCACGATCCGGCGGCAGATGGCCAGCCCGAGGCCGGTGCCGGGCATCGCCGTGCCGTTGCTGGCCCGGTGGAAACTGTCGAAGACGGCGGCGTGCTCCCCGTCCGGGATGCCGATCCCGCGGTCCGCCACCTGCACCCGCACCGTGCCGGCGCCGTCCACCCGGGCCGTCACGTCGATCCGCGGCGCCTGGCCCGGCGGCGTGTACTTGATCGCGTTGCCGAGCAGGTTGTCCAGCACCTGCCGCAACAGCACCCGGTCGCCGAGCACCCGCGGCAGCGCCCCCACGAACACGTCGGGCCGGCAGCCCGCCGCGTCCGGCGCGTCGGTCCGGGCCGTCACCACGTCGTCGACCAGCTCCCGCAGGCCCACGTCCTCGACCCGCATCGTCGCGTCCCGGGCCGCCGTGTAGTCCAGCAACTCCATGATCAGCGTGTGCATCCGGTCCGCGCCGGCCATCACCCGGCCGGCGCTGCGCAGCGCGTCCTCCACGGCCGCCGGATCCGGATCGTCCAGCGCGTCGACGATCAGCTCGGCGTACCCGCGGATCGCGGCGAGCGGCGCCTTCAGGTCGTGCGCCACCACCCCGGCGAACCCGCGCAGCTCGTTCTCCACATGCTTGCGGTCGGTGATGTCGTGGAAGACGGCGACCGCCCCGCCCTCCCCGGCCACCGTCACGATCGGCCGGGCCGACACGCTGATCACCCGCCCTTCCGGGTGCGCCGCATTGCGGACCAGCATCTCCACCTGCTCGCTGCTCACCCCGCCGAGCGCCCGGGTCAGCGGCATCTCCGCCACCGGGTACGCCGTGATCCCGTCCAGCCGGTACAGCCCGAACCGCTCCGCCCACTCGTCCGGCCCGGTCGCCCCCTCGTGCCGTCCGAGGATCCGCCGCGCCGCCGGATTGTCCAGCAAGAACCGGCCGTCCGGCCCGACCACGCCCACCCCGTCGCTGATCCCGTCCATCACCGCCAGCAGCAGCTCGGCCTGCCGGCGCGACTCCTCCTCGCCGGCCAGCAACTCCTCGGTGGCCAGCCGCACCCGCTCCTCGGCACGTTCCCGGCCGGCCACCAGCACCCACACCAGCAGCGTCAGCAGCATCGTCAGGCACAGGCCGCCGACGACCACCGCCGTCGGCAGCGCGCTCGCGGCGCCCGGCAGCCGCCTGCCCACCGCGGACAGGTGCAGGGTCCAGGTGCTGTCGGCGACCGGGACGTTCACCGTACGGCTGAGATCGCGCTCGCCGGAGACGGGCGCCCGCAGCTCCGCGACGGTGACCTCACGCCGTTCCGAATCGTCGGCGCGCAGCGCCAGATCCAGCAGGTTCTGCCCGGCCCGGGCCAGCGTGGCGCCCATGAAGTCCTGCCCGCGAACGCCCAGCAGGATCCAGCCCAGGAACCGCCGCTGCTCGCCCTGATAGACCGGCGCGCTCAGCACGAACGAGTTCTGCCGCTGTTCCGGCGGTTTCGCCCCGTCCACGAGCAGCTGATAGGTATCGGACACGGCCACCGTGCCGCTGCGGCGTGAGGCGGCCATCGCGGCGGCCGGCGCCTCGGCCCGCATCAGATCCACGCCGGGGTTCAGCAGACTGCCGTCGAGCGAGGTCAGATACACCGCGAAGGCATGGTCGCCGTGCCCGAACGCGTCGAACCGCAGATCCGGCGCGCCCCGCTGCCGCCACGTCTCCTGCACCTCGGCGACCTGGTCGTCGGCGGCCGGCACGACCAACCCGATCGTGCTCGCCCCGGCCAGTTTCATCGACTTCAGCGGCTGGGTCAGGGCCGCGTACTCGGACCGGGTCAGCACCTCCTGCGCGCCCGCCGCGGCCGCCGTGGTGAGCAGGGTGTCGACATAGCGCTGCGTCTCGGTGCGCACGGCCTCGGCCGCGGCGGCGGTGCGGCGGTCCATCTGGACCCCGCCGTTGGCGGCATCGTGCCGCTCGAGCACGACGCCGACGCTCAGCGTCACCCCGCACCCCACCGCCGCCATCAGCGCGCTGATGACCGCCCGCTTCCCTCTCACCCCTGCCTTATCGGGCGCCCCGGCAGCCGGACTGAGACCTCTATCACCCCGGCTGTCTCTAAACCCGCGCCCGTCAGTGCCGCCGGGGCAGCAACCAGCTCACCCGTCGCACCAGCTCGCCGGGGTTCACCGGCTTCGGCATGTACTCCTCGGCCCCGGACACGTACGCCAGATCAATATCGGTCTCGGTGGCCATCCCACTCAACATGATCACCGGGATCTCGGCGGTCGCCGGATCGGCGTGCATCTGGTAGCAGACACTCAGCCCGTCCATCCCCGGCATGGCGATGTCCAGCACCACCAGATCCGGCCGGGACTCCCCGATGAGCGTGAGCGCCGTGCACCCGTCCGCCGCGGTGACCGTCCGGTACCCGGCCATCTCCAACTTGAACGCCACCAGATCCCGGACCCCCTCGTCGTCGTCGACCACGAGCACCATGGGCCCGGCAGTGGTACGCGGGAGAACTGGCGCGATGTCCATCAGAGCCGTCATGTTGTCTCCGGTTCTCGAGGCCGGCGGTGATCCACCACCGAGGTGACCCGAGCAATCGGCCCGAGAACCGCTTTCCCCAGACGAATCCGAGTTGCCACCAGGTTTCTATTCGGTACGGCCACCCCTCCCCGACCACACCACCAGTCCCACAGCCCCCGCCCGCGAGGAGGCCGAAGCTCACCACCGAATCGCGCCGCCCGCCGACCTGGTGAGCAGCCGCCGCCGGAGGTTCGTCGGCCCAGTCACCGCCGAGCCCGCGAGCCGTCGCCTACCACCGGAATACGGAAGGTTTTACCGTGCTGAGCGACGGCCGAGACCGCCAGCCGTCGTTCAGCACTGGGTTGTGGGTGGTTTTGCCGTGCTGAGCGACGGCTGAGCCCGCGAGCCGTCGTCCAGCACTGGAATGACGGCGGGTTTACCTGCCTCAGCGACGGCCGGTGGGTTGCGGGGCTCGTTCCGCGGGGCCTCTGTTGCTGGTTGCGGGTAGCGCGGGGCGGTAACGTCCATCAGCGCACACATTGACCGATTGCGTGCTCCGGTCCATGCCCGCCCAGGGACAGGAGCACACGTAGGGCCGATTGTGAGCGTTCATCCACGCCGGGACGACTACGTGGGCACACACAACGCCAACGTGTGCGCTCGTCATCGTTACGGCGACGGCGCCACCTGCCGGCGGTGCCCCTACGCGCCAGGTGGCGAAGCCCCGGCGGACGGCGCCCTACGCGTCAGGTGGCGAAGCTCCGGTGGGCGGACCGGGCACACCCGTCAGTGTGGGGCGGGGCGGTGGGGTGTCTCAGCGTGCTTGAGGCAGCGGGGAGAGCTCGGGGGTGGCTTCGGTGGGCTGGGGGACGGCGTGGGCGAAGGGCTGGACGGGGAGGCCGGCCTGGCGGGCGGTCACCGCTCGTTCGGGGCGGCTCCGGCCCAGGAACGTCACCGTCCAGCGGATCAGGGAACTCGCCCGGTTCCGGCCGCGCGGCAGGTATGCCCAGTGCACGCCCAGCCAGAGGAGCCAGCCGGCGAGGCCGCTCAGGCGTACCCCCCGAAGATCGGCGACCGCCGAGAAGCGGGACACCGTCGCGATGTTGCCCTTGTCGAAGTAGTGGAAGGGTCTGCCCGCCGGCTTGCCGGCGAGGCGGCGCCGGATGGTCCGCCCGGCGTGAGCGCCGCCCTGAATGGAGACCTGCGCTACGCCGGGCAGGCCGTCGAGGCTCATCAGGTCGCCGACCACGAAGATCTCCGGGTGGCCGGGGACGGTCAGGTCCGGTTCGACGAGGATCCGGCCGGACCGGTCGGTGGGGGCGCCGGTGGCCGCCGCGATGCGGGCGGCGAGCGGCGCGGCGGCGACACCGGCGCTCCACACCCGGGTCATCGCCTCGATCCACATCTCAGAGCCGGCCGCGGCCGCGCCGGAAGAGGCGCCGGCCGCGGTGGGAGAGGCGCCGGCCGGGGTGGGAGAGGCGCCGGCCGGGGTGGGAGAGGCGCCGGCCGCGGTGGGGGAGACGCCGGTCGAAATGGAGGCGGCGCTGGGCGAGGCGGTGACCTGGACGCCGGCCGGGGAGACGTCGGTGACCAGGGTGTTCACGTGGATCTCGACGCCCAGCCGAGCGAGCCGGCGGGCGGCCGCCGCCGACGAACCCGGGCTGAAGGTGGGCAGGATCCGGGACGCCGCGTCGATCAGGACGATGCGGGCCTGCGCCGGGTCGATGCGCCGGTACTCGCCGGGCAGGGTGCGGTGGGCGATCTCGGCGATCTGCCCGGCCAGCTCGACGCCGGTCGGCCCGGCCCCGACGATCGCGAACGTCATCCAGCGGGCCTGCTCGGCCGGGTCGGTGGCGAGTTCGGCCATCTCGAAAGCGGTCAGGATGCGGGACCGCAGCTCGACCGCGTCGTCGATGCTCTTCAGGCTGATGGTGTGCTCGGCGAACCGGTCGTTGCCGAAGTACGACTGCGCGGTCCCGGCCGCCACGATCAGCGTGTCGTAGGGCACCTGGTAGGGCAGCCCGCCGGGCGCGGTGGCGGTGACGGTGTGGCCGTCGACGTCCACATCGGTCACCCAGCCGAGCAGCACCTCGGTGTTGGGCTGCCCACGGAACAGCTCACGGACCGGGGTGGCGACCTCGCCGGGCGAGAGGACACCGGTGGCGACCTGGTAGATGAGGGGTTCGAACACGTGGTGGTTGGTTCCGTTGATGACGGTGACGTCGGCCGGGGCCTTCCGGAGAGCCCGTGCGGCGTGCTTGCCGCCGAAGCCCGCTCCGATCACGACGACCCGGTGCCGTGCCTGTCCGATCATTTCGATCACGCTCCTCGCATCCAGTAGAACCCATCGGAGGGGGCCATAAGTCCTGGTGGGAGCGAGGGCATCATCACTGTCACAAAAGGCCGGGGTACCTCGTCGGTACCCCGGCCTTTTGTGTGGGAACGAGTTACTGGACGACGAAGAGCAGGCGGTTCGGGGAGCCGGATCCGGCGTTCGTCACCACACCCGTGGTGGCGTTGCTGGTCAGGGCCGAGGTGACCTGGGCCGGGGTGTAGCTCGGGTTGCGGGACAGGACCAGGGCGGCCGCGCCGGCCACGTGCGGCGACGCCATCGAGGTGCCGCTGATCGTGTTGGTGGCGGTGCTGCTGGTGTACCAGGCCGACGTGATCGACGAGCCGGGCGCGAAGATGTCCAGCGTGCTGCCGTAGTTGGAGAAGCTGGACCGGGCGTCGGTGCTGGTGGTGGAGCCGACCGTGATGGCGGTGGCGACCCGGGCGGGGGAGTAGTTGGCGGCGTTGGCGTTGGAGTTGCCGGCCGCGACGGCGTACGTGACACCCGACGCGATCGAGTTGCGGACCGCCGTGTCGATGGAGGTGCTGGCGCCGCCGCCGAGGCTCATGTTGGCGACCGCCGGCTTGACCGCGTTGCTGGTGACCCAGTTGACGCCCGCGATGACGCCGGCGGTGGTGCCGGAGCCGGAGCAGTTGAGCACCCGTACGCCGACGAGTTTGACGGCCTTGGCCACGCCGTACGTGGATCCGCCGACTGTGCCGGCCACGTGCGTGCCGTGCCCGTTGCAGTCGACCGCGCCGCTGCCGACGGCGTCGTAGCCGGCCGTGGCCCGCCCGCCGAACTGGCTGTGGCTGTAGAGGATGCCGGTGTCGATGATGTAGGCGGTGACGTTGGAGGCGGTGACCGGGTAGGTGTAGGTGGTGCTGAGCGGCAGTGCCCGCTGGTCGATGCGGTCGATGCCCCAGGTCGCGTTGGACTGGGTCGCGGCCAGCGTGATCACCTGGTTCTGCTCGACGTATTCCACCTTGCTGCTGGCGGCGAGCCGTTTGGCCTGCGCTTCGGTGAGGGTGGCCTCGTACCCGTTGAGGGCTTTGCCGAAGCTGCGTTTGACCGTGCCGCCGTACGACTTGGTGAGCCCGGCCTCCTGGGCGCCGGATTTCAGGACCACGATGTAGCTGCCGGGAACCGCGTCGGCGGTGCCGGCGAGCCGGATCTGGCCGGTGGCCGGTGCGGCCGCGACCGGGGTTCCCGTCGCGACGACCGCGGTCGCCAGTGCGAACAGACCGGCGGCCAGGATGCGGCCGCTGCTGTGTCGAATCGCCATGATCTTCCTCTCTCGTGCCTGTCGGCGGAGCACGGGGGATGGATGCTCATCGCTCGACAGCTCCGAGCCGAGAGTATTCGTGACGGCTGTTAACAACTAGATATCGAACTGTATATATCTCCGGCTAAGTGATGTCCCGGATGTGCCGACAAGAGGGGTGAAAGGGTCACACCCCGATACGAGGCGAGCCGATGAGACTTCCGATGGCCGTACCGCCCGTTGTCGGCTACGCCGTGCTCCATCTGATCGCCGTGCTGGCCGGCGCCGGGACGACGATCGGCGACCCCGGCGAGCCGATGATCTGGCCGGCGTTCGGCATCGCGGCGATGTGGCTGGTGGCGAGCGGGGAGTCCCGCTGGCGATGGGCCGCGACCGGGGCGATCGGGCTGTTCACCGCGGCCGGGATGGCCGCCACCGGCGCCGGCCTCGGCATCGCCCTGGTGGAGGGCCTGGTGGCGATGCTGGGCGCGGTCGTCTTCGCGATCGTGGTGGTCCGCCTGCCCGGACTGCAACCGCCCGCCGCCGGCGCCCGGCCGTTGTTGAGCCTGCCCGACCTGTGGGACCTGCTG
Source organism: Actinoplanes sp. NPDC026670 (assembly GCF_040638175.1). Classification (NCBI taxonomy): domain Bacteria; kingdom Bacillati; phylum Actinomycetota; class Actinomycetes; order Micromonosporales; family Micromonosporaceae; genus Actinoplanes; species Actinoplanes sp. NPDC026670. The sequence continues at coordinate 145,702 of NZ_JBEZXU010000020.1, read as the reverse complement.
CTCTGCGCCGGCGTCGCCGCATTGGCCGGCAACCTGCTGCGCATCGCCGGCGACCTGGTGCTCGACGGGGAGCGGACGTTCTCGGTCACCGGTGCCGCCGCCCTGTTCCTGCGGGACATCGTCGCCGTGCTGGTGTTCGGGACGGCCACCCGGCTGCTCGGCGGCCTTCTCGGCGTCGGGCGGAACAAGCTCGTGGAGGGCCTGGCCGTCTTCACCGTCTCGGCCATCGCCTACTGGGCGGTGTTCAGCAGCCAGGAGGATCTGCCGATCGGGTTCGTCCTGATCCCGCTGACCGTGTGGGCGGCCATCCGGCTGCCCACACCGCTGGTGGCGTTCCACGCCGTCGTGTTCGACTGCGCGGCCCTGCTCTACACGGTGGGCGGCCACGGCCCGTACGCCGTGGTCGCCGACGCCGAACTGCGGGCCATGCTGATCCAGCTCTACGCCGGCATCCTCGGCTGTGTCGGCCTGGCCCTCGCGCTGAGCCGCGACGAGCGCGACACCCTGATCGGGCGTCTCCAGGTCTCCGAGCAGGAGGCCACCGACAAGGCCACGATGATGACCACGGTGGTCAACTCGATGACCGAGGGCCTCGCCATCCTCGACCACACCGGCCGTCTCGTGCTGCGCAACCCGGCCGCCGGCCGCCTGCTCGGCTCGGCGTCGGCGGTCACCGGTGAGGTGGCGCTCGGCAGCGATCACGGGTTCTTCCAGCCGGACGGCTCCCCGCTGTCCGACGCCGAGCTCCCGCACGTACGGGTGCTGGCCGGCCACGACGTCGAGCCGATGGACGTGCTGGTCCGCAACTCGGCGGTGCCGGAGGGCCGGGTGGTCCGGTTCAACGCGGCCCGCCTCACGCTCGGCACCGGCCCGTACCACGTGGTGGTGGTCTTCCACGACGTGACCGCCGACCGGCGGCACCGGGACGAGCTGATGTCGTTCGCCGGCCGGGTCGCGCACGACCTGCTGAACCCGCTCACCACCATCGAGGGCTGGGCCGAGGTGCTGGAGCAGGAGCTGGCCGGATACCGGCCGGCCGAGCGGGTGCAGCGGATCCAGCGGGCCGCCGCCCGGATGCGCACGTTCCTCAACGGGCTGCTCGCCTACACGGCGGCCCGCGACGGCAAACTGATGCCGACGACGATCAACATGGCCCTGCTGGTCGGCGACATCATCAACAGCCGGCTCGACCAGGCCGAGAGCGCCGGCGCGGCGCCACCGTACTTCGAGGTGGGCCGGCTCGACCCGGTCGAGGCCGACCCGGTGCTGCTGCGGCAGCTGCTGGAGAACCTGATCGACAACTCGCTGCGGACGATGGCCCCCGGCGTCGGGCCCTACCTGGCGATCTCCTGCCAGCCGGCGCCGAACGGGCTGCTGCGCATCGACATCCTGGACAACAGCCTCGGCATCCCGCCGGGCACCCGGCACGAGGTGTTCACGAACTTCCACCGGGAGAAGGGCTCGACCAGCACCAACGGCCTGGAGCTGGCGATCTGCAAACGGATCGTGGAACGGCACGGCGGCACGATCGAGGCGACCGCCAATCCGTACGGCCAGGGCACCCGGATGTCCTTCACGCTCCCGGTAGGCCGTTCCGCCTACGCCCGGGCGCTGGCCCCGACGCGCTAAAGCGGCGGCACCGCGCCGAGCATGTCGAGGACGCCGCCGAACAGCGCCGTCGTGCCCGCCTGGTCGAGGTGCTGCGCCTGCCAGCCGCGGTCCCGCAGCCCCTGGATCACGCCGATCACGGTGGTCCGCGCGGTCCGCAGAGTGGCCGGCGAGAGCAGCACCGCCGAAGTCCCGTCGGAGTGCGCGGCCCGCGCCGCCGAACCGAGCGCCACCAGGGCGGCCGCCGCGCCGTTGAGGATCTGCGCGACGTGCAGCCGGTCCCGGTCCAGGTTGAACGCGGCCACATGCACGGCCAGCCCGAGCGCGGTCATCAGCCGGCCGGTCTCGTCGCCGCTGAGCACCGCCGGCATGGTCGCCGAGTCGTCCTCGACCGCGGTCACCCCGGAGCAGAACCCGTTGACCAGATCCTCGGCCACGTCCACCGGCACCAGGTCGCTGTCACCGGCCCGGCGGCGCAGGGCGGCCTCGATCGCGTCCCGCACGATGTAGTCGGGCACCACCCGCTGCTGGTCGGCCAGCCGCCGGATGATCACGGCCACGATGTCGTCGACACGCATCGCGCCGGGCTGCTCCATCCCACCACCCTATTGCCTACGCGGCGGCGGGCAGGGCGACCCGGACCGTCGTTCCGGCGCCGCCACTGTCCACGGTCACCGTTCCGTGGTGCGCCTCGATGATGTTGCGGGCGATGGTCAGGCCCAGACCGACTCCGGGCACGGCCTGCTCCCGGGCGTGCCGCCCGCGATAGAAACGATCGAAGACGTACGGCAGCTCGTCGGCCGGTATGCCGATGCCACCGTCGCTGACCTCCACGAGCGGCCGCGGCACGGCGCTGGTGACGATCGTGATCGGACGGTCGGCCGGGGTGAAGAGCAGCGCGTTGCGCATCAACTGCGACAGGGCGTGCGCGAGGCGGGGAAGGTCGGCGCGGACCGGGACTTCAGCGCCACATCGCAGCCGTACGGTCTCCGCGCGCAACGCGACGAGCGGACGGCAGCCGGTGAACGCCGCCTCGACCACGGTGTCCAGGCCGACCGGCGCCACCGGGGCGGGCATCGGCGCCTCGGCCGGCCGGGTGCCGGCGAGCAGGTGGTCGACCATCTCCACCAGGCGCTCGCCGTTGCGGTGGATCGGCTCGATCAGCCGCCGGTAGGGCGCCAGGTCGTCCTGGTCGCCGAGGATCTCCAGATAGCCCTGGATGGACGCGACGGGCGTACGCAGCTCGTGGGTGATCGTGGCGACCAGGTCGTCCTCGCGTTTCGAAGCCCGGGCCAGTTCGTCGCCGAGGCCGGCCATCCGCAGCCGGTTGCGGATCGCGGTCAGGTGCACCGCCGCCTGCCCGGCGAACGTGACCAGGTTGCGGACCTGTTTGTCGTCGACGTCGCGGGGCCGGTCGTCGATCACGCACATCGCGCCGAGCGTGTGCCCGTCCTCGTCGACGATCGGCGCGCCGGCGTAGAACCTGATGTTCGGGTTGCCCGTCACGTTGGGCAGGCCGGCGAACCGGCTGTCGCGGGTGGCGTCCGGGACGATCAGCGGTCGCCCGGCCGGGACCACGTGTTTGCAGAACGACACGTCCAGGGGCGTCTGCTCGTCGGCGAGACCGTGGCTGCCGGCGAACCACTGCCGGTCCCGGTCGATCAGGGAGACCGCCGCCATCGGAGTGTCGAACATCGACGCGGCCAACCGGGTCAGATCGTCCAGAGCGGCCGGCCGTGGCCGGTCGAGCACCTCGTACGACTGCACGGCGGACAACCTGGCCCGCTCGTCCTCGTCCCGGGGATTGTGCTCCACGACTACCTTTCGGCGAACGGTCAGCGGAGCTGAGCGGAATCCGGCACGGGTTGGCGGTCCGCCCCGGCGGCCGGCACCGAGAACTCGAACCGCGATCCACCGCCCGGATTGTCGGTCGCGGTGATCGTCCCGCCGTGCCGTTCCACGATTCGTTTGCAGATGCCCAGACCGAGCCCGGTCCCGGCGTACCCGAGAGTGGAGTGCGCCCGGTGGAAGTTGCCGAAGATCTCGTCGTGCTGCCCGGCCGGGATGCCGATGCCGTTGTCCGCGACACACACCAGCACCATGTCGCCGGCCCGGGTCGCGGTCACGGTCAGCGCCGGTGTCACGTCCCGCGCGGTGTACTTGATGGCGTTGCCGATCAGGTTGTCCAGCAGTTGCCGCAGCAGCACCGGATCGGCCTGCACCGGCGGCAGATCGGCGACCGTGAACCGGGGCGCCGGCAGGCCGGCCGCGATGGCCGCGTCGAGCCGGGCGACGGTCACTTCGGAGACCATCTGGCCCAGGTCGACGGCGACCGGGGCGACCGTCGCGTCCCGGGCCGTGGTGTACGCGAGCAGCCCGCCGATCAGCGACCGCATCCGCCCGGCGGCCCGGTCCACCCGGCCCAGGGCGTCCAGCGCCAGCCCGGCCTCCGGCGTCCGGGGCAGCCGCTCGACCGCCTCGGCGGCCGTCTCGGTCCAGCCCTCGACCGCGGTCACCGGGTTGAGCAGGTCGTGCGCCACCACCCCGGCGAACCCGGCCAGCTCGTCGCGGTGCCGGCGCTCGGAGGTGACGTCGTGGAACAGGAACACCACCCGCCGGGCGCCGTCCGGGTCGCGTACCGCCGCGGTCCGGACGCAGACGATCTGCCCGGCCGACGCGCCCGGCCGGCGGATCAGCACATCGGTCTCCGGGACCTCCTCACCGGCCAGCGCCCGGGTGAAGATCTCCTCGAAGTCGCCGGTCGGCCCGTCGGTGAGCAGCCCGTCGGCGGCCGGGTTGCTGAGCACCACCCGCCGGTCCGCGCCGACCACGGCCAGCCCGTCGGTGGTCGAGTCGATGATCGCCCGCAGCAGCTCGGCCCGCTGCGACGCCTGCTCCCGCTCGGCGGCCAGCTCGGCCTTCTCGGCGGCCAGGTCGGTCATCAGGACGTGCCGCTCGTCGCGGCCGAGGGCCAGGGCCAGCCCGATCACCGCCACCATCGCGACGTACAACTGGGCCACGCAGGCCCGGGCGGCCGGGTTGTCGATCGCCGCGAACGGCCCGTAACCGTTCAGGGTGAACAGCACCGACACGACTCCGGCGGCCAGGTCGTGCGCCACCACCAGCGGGGTGGGGAACCGGATGCCGGCCCACACCGTCACGGCGATCAGGGCGAACGCGATCGGCAGGCCCCGGGTCAGGGCGAAACCGGCCAGGTATGCGGCCGACGAGCAGAGCGCCAGGGCGGCGTACTCGACCAGGCGCGCTCGTGGGGTGGCCCGCCACCAGCCGAGCGGGGAGCCGTACCGCTCCCGGAATTTGCGGATCGCCGGCACGGCGCACAGCCCGGCCGCGCCGATCAGCAGGATGGCCGCGGTGTTGCGGGACAGCCAGACGAGCGTGGCCGCCCACGAGTGCCGTCCGGTGAGCAGCCACATCCCGGTCGGCCCGGCCGCGGCGCCGGCCACCGTCGAGGCGGCCGCGGCGGCCAGCAGGGCCCACAGGTCGCGGGCGCTGTGCAGGCCGGAGGTGGGTCGCAGGTCCGGCCGCCAGCGGGCCAGCAGATGCAGGAAGACCGCGACCTGAACCAGGTTGGCGCTGACGAACACCATCGCCATCACCGGCGTCGCGCCGGTCGCCATGTTCACCACCAGGGTGATCATGGCGAGCGCGACGACGTCGGCCCAGCGCGCCGGGGCCTCCCGCTGGGCGCAGAACCAGACCACCGCGACCCCGGCGGCCGGCCACACCATGCTCAGGTTGGTCTGGTCCATCACGGTGAGACGGCCGGCCCAGACCGCGACCAGGAACGCGACTGCGAACATGCCGGTCCGAGCCAGCGATCCGCGGTACGTCATTCCGCACTCCCCAGGAGACCCGTCGGGCCACCTATCGGCGGAAAACGTGTCGAACTGAGCGTCAGCCCACCGCGGCGCGGCGTGCCGTGTAGTCGTTGCCGGAGCGCTGGCTCGGGTACTGGATCAGGTTGTCCGGCTGGTCGTCGTAGGCCGAGTCGGCCCAGCGCGCCCGCGGGGTGCTCTCCAGCGGGTCGGTGTCGTAGACCGACCGGGTGTGGAACCGCTGCGCGTAGTCGAGCATGCCGTCGACCAGCCGGTCCACGTCACCCGCCGGGCGCACCACGAGACGCATGAACTGGCTGGTCATGCCCAGCTTGTTGCCGCACTCGCGGGTCATGATGCCGTGGTTGGCGACCAGGTAGTCGCGCAGCGCCACCCCGGACCACTCGTTCGGCAGCTTGACCAGGAAGAAGTTGCCCTGCGACGGGAAGACGGTCAGGCCCTGGATGCGCTGGAGCTCCCGGCCCATCGACCGGCGGTCCCGGCTGAGCAGGCGCAGGCTCTCCTCGTACTCCATCTCGTGGTCGGAGATCATGTGGACGACCTTCTCGGCCAGCGAGTTCAGGTTCCACTTGGGCAGCATCTTCGCGATCTTCCCGGCGATCGCCGGGTTGGCCAGCATGTAGCCGAACCGGATGCCGTGCAGGCCGAAGTTCTTGCCGAGGCTCTTGAGCACCACCGCGTTCGGGCGGATCACCGCGTCCGGGCCGACCGACGGGTACCGCTCGGCGTCCGAGAAGTCGATGAACGACTCGTCGACGACGACCAGGTCCAGGTCGCTGAGCGCGTCCATGAACCGGATCACGTCCCGGCGCGGGATGTAGTGGCCGTCCGGGTTGTTGACGTTGCAGACCACCGCGACCCGGGACTTGCGCTCCCGGATGAACTGGACGTACTCCTCCAGGTCGAGGCGGAACCCGTCGCGCTCCTGGAGCGGGAACATGTCGACCCGCTTGCCGGTCTCCATCGGCTGGTCGGTCCACCGGCCGAAGGTCGGGATCGGGATCGCCACGCTCTCCTTGATCAGCAGGTGGTCGATCCAGGTGATCAGCTCGGTCGAGCCGTTCGCCATGGCCACCGTCTGCGGGTGCAGGCCCAGGACGCCGGCCAGCTTCTTGGTGATCGTCGACGAGTCGCTCGGGTAGTACTTGAGGATGCTCTTCAGGTCCCGGGTCAGCTCGTCGAACATCTCCGGGGTGGGGAAGTACGGGTTGCACGGAATGCAGAAGTCGACGATCTCGACGCCTTCTCCCGCGGCTCGCGACACGTCGAAGAACGATGCGCTGTGTGAACCCTTGTGCAGGATCGAAGTATCGATGCCGGTCCGCGCCACAGTAGTCCTCCCGAACCCCTCGGTGATGGTGCCGCCCTCCGATACGGGCACGAGGGTTGAATCGTTCGATACTTAATTCTCAGGAAAGAAACAGCTTCCGCCACGATTGATCAACTAGCTCGTTCTCTTCTCAGGTGGCCGTGACGGAGGGAGAAGGATGCGCGGATTGATCAGGCTCTGGCTGGCGAGCGTCGTGGTGCTGGGGGCGGTGATGACGGCCAGCCCGGCACACGCCGCACCCCGGCCGAGCTCAATCGACCAGGCCCTAGCATGAGGTGACGTTACGGAGGGGGTCCGCATGACCGGGTGGCCGACGGCGCCGGCGATCTACGAGATCGGCACGTGGCCGTGGCTGGCCGGGCTCAGCCGGCGGTACGGCCGTGCGGTGACCCTGGCGACGGTGCCGGGCGAGGTGTGGGACGAGATCGCCGCGCCCGGCGTCGACGCGGTCTGGCTGATGGGCGTCTGGGAGCGCAGCCCGGCCGGACTCGCCGTCGCCATGGAGAACGAGTCGTTGCAGCGCGACTTCCGGGCCGCGCTGCCCGATCTGGCCGCCGGTGACGTGGTCGGCTCGCCCTACTGCGTGCGCCGCTACCACGCCGACGACCGGCTGGGCGGCCCGGCCGGGCTGGCCGCCGCGCGCGCCGAGCTGAACCGGCGTGGCCGGAAACTGATCCTCGACTACGTGCCCAACCACGTCGCCCCGGACCATCCGGCCACCGCCGACCACCCGAGCTGGTTCATCCAGGGCGGCCCCGCCGACCTGGCCGCCGACCCGCGCGGCTGGTTCGAGGCGGCCGGCCGGGTGCTGGCGTTCGGCCGTGATCCGTTCTTCCCGCCGTGGCCCGACGTCGCCCAGCTCAACGCGTTCGACGAGGGGCTCCGCGAGGCGACCGTGGCCACCCTGAGCTGGATCGGCGAGCAGTGCGACGGCGTCCGCTGCGACATGGCGATGCTGGTCACCAACGACATCTTCGCCGGCACCTGGGGGGCGTGGGCGGGGCCGGTCCCGGCCGCCGAGTTCTGGCCGCCGATCATCGAGCGGGTCAAGGCCGCGCACCCGGGGCTGGTGCTGATCGCCGAGGCGTACTGGGACACCGAGTGGACGTTGCAGCGGCAGGGTTTCGACTTCTGCTACGACAAGCGCCTCTACGACCGGCTCGTCCACGAGGGCGCCGAGTCGCTGCGCAAGCACCTGGTCGCCGACCGCGGCTACCAGGACCGGCTGCTGCGGTTCACCGAGAACCACGACGAGCCGCGGGCCGCCGCGAGCATGCCGGCCGGCCGCCGGCGGGCCGCCGCGGTGGCCATCGCCACGCTGCCCGGCGCCACTCTCTGGCACGACGGCCAGTTCGAGGGTCGGCGTACCCGTCTGCCGGTCTTCCTCGGCCGCTATCCGGACGAGCCGGCCGACCCGGAGCTGCGTTCCTTCCACCGGCGGCTGCTGTCGATCGCCCCGGGCGTGCGCCGCGGCGAGTGGCGGCTGCTGGACACCCACGGCTGGCCGGACAACCCGTCCCACCGGGACGTGGTGGCCTGGTCCTGGCACGAGGGCGCCGACCGGCGGCTGGTCGTGGTCAACTTCGGTGACCAGCAGGCCCAGGCGCGGGTCACGCTGCCGTGGCCGGGCCTGTCCGGGCGGTCCTGGGAGCTGGCCGACCTGCTGGACGGCCGGGTCTTCGACCGGGACGGTGACGAGCTGGTCGGCGAGGGCCTCTTCGTGGACCTACCCTCGTGGGGCGTTCACGTGCTGACCGTGGAGCCGGCCTGAGACCGAGCCGGGGGAGAACAAGCCGGGGGAGAAACAGCCCAGGCCCGGTGAGTTGTCAGACCAGCGAGCCGGCACGCAGGCGCAGGCGCGGCGGCGTCGCCGGCAGGGCCGCGGCGGCGTCGGCGGCGACCGTCACCACCAGGCAGCCGGGCCGCCGGGCGACCTCGGCGGTGACCCCGAGCAGCCGGGCCGCGCGGACCAGCACCGCGGCGATCTCCTGATCCCGCAACGTCACCCAGAGCAGATGGCCGCGCCGGCGCTGACCGGCCGCGAGCAGAGCGGCCCGCCAGGCGGCCTGCGCGAGGGTGAGCCGCTGCACGTGCCGCGGCGAGGAGGCGCCGAGCTGTTCGGTCCCGAGGAGGGCTTGCCGACCCTGGCGCCAGGCCGCCGCCAGCATCCGGCTCGTCGCCAGACGCTGCGATTCCGCCACGACCACGCGCTGCACCTCGTACCGCCGCCGCCCGCCCCCCGTTCGGATCTCCCGCGCCGCCTCGCAACCGAGGCCGTCGAGCAGGTAGACCAGGCGGTCCGCGGCGTCTTCCCGATCGAACTCGGCCAGCGCCTCACCAGCCCGCGGAACCGGGGCGGGCAGGGGCTGTCGCTGGGTACGGGAGGTGTCCACACACTCGACCAGACAGGCCGACTCGAACGCGCCGGGCAGCGCGTCAGCCAGCACGACCGGACGAATCGAAGTCGGGTCCATCGGCATCTCCCTCCGTGGCTGAGGACACCGTCGCCGATAGAACCGTTCGGCCGGTACTCCCGCGGCGCAGACTTGAGGGAAACTTGCGCGGACCGGGCCGTCCCGCGTGGGGAAACAAAGGTGACCCTTCGAACCAGTCGTCGTGTGGCGCTAGCCGGGCTGGTCGCACTACTCGTCGTCACAGGCTGTGGCCGTGACGCTGCGGAGAATCGCCAGGTGCGGATCGCCACCGGCAGCCCGACCGCCGTCTACTACGCGATCGGCACCGCGTTCGCCGGCATCGTCGACCGGGAACTGCCCGGCACCGACGCCAGCGTCCTGGCCACCGCCGCCTCCAAGGCGAACATGGACCTGGTCGCCCGCGGGGAGGCCGAGGTCGGGTTCGCCCAGTCCGATGTGCTGGTCACCGGCGGCGCCCCGGCGCCCGGGCTGGTCGCGCTGGCCCGCGTCTACGACGACCTGCTGCACCTGGTGGTCCGCGCGGACAGCCCGATCAAGGGCCTGGCCGGGCTGAAAGGCAAACGGGTCTCGGTCGGCGCCACCGGCTCCGGCACCACGGTGACCGTCGGCCGGCTGCTGTCGGTGGCCGGCATGGCGGGCACGGTGCAGCGGCGTGACCTGGGCCTCGACGACTCGATCCGGGCGCTGGAGCGCGGCGAGATCGACGCGTTCTTCTTCTCCGGCGGGCTGCCGGTCACCGGGATCAAACGGCTCGCCACCGGCATCGGCATCCGGATCGTCGACCTGTCCGAATGGGCCGGTGAGCTGCGCAAGGCCTACAGCGACGTGTACGTGGTCCGGGACGTGCCGACCTCCGCCTACTCCCTGCCGCCGGTCGCCACGATCGCCGTCCCGAACCTGCTCGTCGTCTCCGAGAAGATGCCCGAGGACCTGGCGTACGACCTGACCCGCCTGCTGATGGAACGGCGCGGGGAGCTGGCCGCCGCCCATCCGGCCGCCGAGCGCCTGGAGTTGCGGGCCGCGATCTCCACCCTGCCGGTGCCGCTGCATCCGGGGGCGGCCCGGTACTACCGCAGCGTCAAGCCCTGAACCGGATCGTCGCGGCCAGGCCGCCCTCCTCGGCGGGCGCCAGCGTGAACCGGCCGCCGGACGCCTCGACCAGCACGTTCACGATCGACAGGCCCAGTCCGGCGCCGTCCACGTTCTGCGCGTCCGGGGCCCGCCAGAACCGTTCGGTGGCCTGCCGGCACTGCTCCTCGGTCATTCCGGGGCCGGTGTCGCGTACCGTCACCTCGGTTTGACCGTCGGCGGACCGCAACCGGACCGTCACCCGGCCACCGGCCGGAGTGAATTTGAGGGCGTTGTCGATCAGCGCGTCCAGCGCCTGATCGAGGGCGGTGGCGACCAGCCGGGCCGGCACCGGCTCCTCCGGCAGCTCGGCCACCAGCTCGACGTCGCGCCGCTCGGCCAGCGGCTGCCACGCCTTCACCCGGTCCGCGGTCAGCGCCGTCGCATCGGCCGTCTCCACTTCGGGCCGGCCACGTTCGGCGCGGGCCAGCGCGAGCAGCCCGTCCAGCACGTCGGCCAGCCGGTCGGTCTCCTCCAGGGCGAACTCGCGGTCCTCGCGCAGTTCCTCGTCGTCGATCCGGCTGCCCAGGTCCTCGATCCGCAGCCGCAGCACGGTCAGCGGGTTGCGCAGCTGGTGGCTGGCGTGCGCGACGAACGACCGCTGCCGCTCCATCGCCTCGGCCACCGCGTCGGCCATCTCGTTGAAGCTCGCCGACAGCCGGCGCAGCTCGGGCGGCCCCAGACCGGGCTGCACCCGGGCCGCGCTGTCCCCGGCACCGATCTCGTGCGCCGCCGCGTCCAGCCTGGTCACCGGCCGCAGCACCCAGCTGGCCAGCCGGTCCGCGGTGGTCAGGCAGGAGGCCACCGCCAGCACCCCGACCAGGGTCAGCACCAGCCACACGATCAGCACGTCACGGCGGCTGCGGTCGGTCGGCGACACGGTCAGCACCACACCCAGGACCGCGCCGCCGTCACTGATCGGCACGGCCACCATCAGTGGCTCCCGCTCCCACGGCCACAGCGTGCCGGGGGAGCTCACCTGGTGGCCGGCGAGCGCGCCGCGCACCGCGACCGCGGGCGCCGCCGGGGCCGTGCCGAACGCGCTGACCACCTGCTGGTCCTGGTCGACCAGGAGCGTGCCGATGCCGTACAGCTCCTGGTAGCGGCGAAGCTCGTCGTTGAGCGCGTCGAGGTCGCCGGTGCGCACCGCGGGCGCCGCCAGCGACGCGAACCGGGTCGCGTCAGCCAGCCGGTCGGCGACCGCCCGGTCGGTCTCCCGGCTGGCGACGGTGACGGCGAGCGGGATCTCCAGGGCGAGCAACACCATGCAGAGCAGCAGCAGGTAGGTGACCACCAGCCGCCTGCGCACGCCGTCTCCCGTTGCTCATGTAGTGCGCAAACGGTAGCCCACGCCGCGGACGGTCTCCACCAGCCCGGGATCGCCGAGTTTCGCCCGCAGCGACGCCACGTGCACTTCCAGGGTGTGTTTGCCGGACCAGGTGGTCTGCCACACGTCCAGCATGATGCGCTCCCGGGTCAGCGCCACCCCCGGCTGCCGGGCCAGTGAGCTGAGGATGTCGAACTCCTTGCGGGTCAGCGTCACCGGCTCGCCGTTCATCTCGACGGTCCGGGCCGCCGGGTCGATCCGCACCGGTCCCACCTCGACCGCGCCGACGGCCACCGGCGCCTGCCGGACCGTCCGCCGCAGCAGCGCCTCGATCCGCGCCTGGAGCTCGGCCATCGAGAACGGCTTCACCACGTAGTCGTCGGCGCCCACCCGCAGGCCGGTCACCCGGTCGCGCTCCTCGCCGCGTGCGGTGACCGCGATGATCCCGAGGTTCTCGTTCCGGGCCCGCAGCGTGCGGCACACGTCGAGGCCGTCGCCGTCCGGCAGGTTCAGGTCGAGCAGCACGAGGTCACAGGGCGCCGCCTCGAGCGCGGCGGTGGCCGTGGCGGCGTGCTCCACCGCGTAGCCGCGCCGCTGGAGCATCGAGGTCATCACCGCTCCGACCCGGCGGTCGTCCTCGACGAGCAGTATCCGCATCGGTGATCCGCCCTTCCCCCCGGTTGATTTCCGAACGGTAACCGCCCTTTGTTTCCAGCGGGAGTTTCCGGATCACCCTTGGCACGCCCGAAAGACAACGCCCGGGAGGTTAGGTTAGGGTCACCTAACTATGGCGAACTTCAAAATCCGCAAGCCTGTCGATCCCCATGTGTTGCTGCTCGAGGTGACCAAGAGCGAGCGGATCTCGCCGAACGTCGTCCGGGTGACCTTCGGCGGCGAGGGCCTCGACCGGTTCACGCCGCTCGGGTTCGACCAGTGGTTCCGGCTCTTCCTGCCGCGCCCCGGCCAGGACAGCCTGAAACTGCCGACCCGTACCTCCGGGCTCTGGTACGCGCAGTACCTGGCCACCGCCAAGCCGAAGCGGCCGTTCGTGCGCAACTACACGGTTCGCGCCTACCGCCCGGACGGCCTCGACGTCGACTTCGTGGTGCATGTGGACGCCGCCGGGCACAGCGGCCCGGCCAGCGCGTTCGCCCTCGCCGCCCAGCCCGGTGACCAGGCCGGCCTGCTCGACCAGGGGGTCGGCTACAACCCGCGGGCCGACCACGACTGGACACTGCTGGTCGCCGACGAGACCGGGCTGCCCGCGGTGGCCGGCATCTGCGAGTCGCTGCCCGAGGACGCCAGGGGCGTGGCCATCGTGGAGCTGCCGTCCGACGCCGACCGGCAGGAGTTCCGGGTGCCCGCCGGTGTGGACCTGCGGTGGGCCGCCCGGACCGGGCCGGGCGTGCCGGGGCAGCTCGCGCTGTCCACGCTGCGCGCCGCCGAGCTGCCGTCCGGGCCGGTGTGGGCCTACCTGGTCGGCGAGTCGGCGCTGGTCACCGGCGGCCGCCGGCACCTGGTCGAGGACCGCACGGTGCCGAAGACCAGCATCGACTTCATCGGTTACTGGCGGCACGGCCACGCCGCGATGTGATCTAGCAACTGCCGCCGGGCAGGTGCAGGCGGATGACGGTGCCGCCCGACGGTGACTCGCCGACGGAGATCCGGCCGCCGTGCCGTTCGACGATCCGCATGCAGGTGGACAGCCCGATGCCGTGACCCTTGCGGGATTCCGGGTCGACCTGGGCGAACATGTCGAACACCCGGTCCCGCTGGTCCGGCGGGATGCCCAGCCCGTTGTCGGCGACCGACACCACACAGCCCCGGTCGTCGGGCACGCAGCCGACCTCGACGGCCGGCGCCCGGTCCGGATGCCGGTACTTGATCGCGTTGTCGATCAGGTTCTGGAGCAACTGCCGCAGCAGGGTCGGGTCGCCCTCGACGGACGGGAACGGCCCGCCGACGGTGATCACGGCCCCGGCGCTCTCGGTGTGTTCCCGCAGGTCGGCGAGCACCTGCGCGACCACGTCGGTCAGGTCGACGGTCACCGCCCGGAACGGGGCGTGCCCGGCCCGTGCGTAGTCGAGCAGCGCCCGGACCAGCTCCTGCATCCGGTCCAGGGCCCGTCCGGCGCCGGACACCCACTTGGCGCCGCGTTCGTCGAGCTGATCGCCGTACACCTGGCCGAACATCTCCAGGAAGCCGCTGGCGCTGGCCAGCGGCCGGACCAGGTCGTGACTGACCGCCGCGGCGAAGCCCTCCAGCTCGTCGTTGGAGCGTTCCAGCTCGCTGACCGCCAGCCGCAGCTCGGCGTGCGCCCGCTCGCTCTCCACCGCCAGGTCGGCGCTGATCCGGGCCTGCCGGCGGCGCTCGAACAGTCCGACGATGATCTCGGCCAGGTCCTCCAGGCGGTGGATCTGCAGCCGGCTCAGCGCCTTGCTGACCTCGTCGAAGACGCAGAGCGTGCCGAGCGCGTACCCGGCCGGGCTGATCAGCGGCACGGACACGTAGAACCGGACGTGGGCCATCCGCCCGTCCACCCACGGATTTCCGGCGTAGACCGGATTCAGCCGGGCATCAGGCAGGTGGATCACCTTGCCGTCGCGGAACGCGATGTCACACATCGAGTCGGTACGGGCCGAGTCGCTGCCCGGAAACCCGACCGTGGTGAGCTGGCACTGCCGGTTCTCGTCGATCAGGTTCAGGGACGCGGTCGGCACGTCGGCGACCATCGCGGCGACCCGGACCACCGCGGTCAGCTCGTCGTCGGCCGGGGCGTCCAGCAGCTGATACTCGTGCAACGCCGCGAGCCGCTGGAACTCCGCGTCCGGACGCTCGATCGCCAGTGTCAGCACGACCCCCCCGTTCGGCACCGCACCCCCGGTTCTTAGTTGTCCTCGAACGTTTTGATCAGCTGCAGAACGGCCGGTCCGATGATCACCACGAAGATCACCGGGAACATGCAGATCAGGATCGGGAAGAGCATCTTCACCGGCACCTTCTGGGCCGCCTCCTCGGCCCGCTGCCGCCGCCGGACCCGCTGCTCCTGGGCGTGCTCCCGCAGGATCGGGGCCACCGAGATGCCCAGCTCACCGGCCTGGATGAGAGCTGTGACAAGACGTTTCAGATCCCGCACGGTGGTACGCCCGGCAAGCCCCCGGAGAGCCTCGGAGCGGGCCACCCCGAGCCGCATCTCCTGGAGCACCCGGTGCAGTTCGTCGGCCATCGGCCCCCGGGTGCTGCGGGCCACCTGGTCCATCGCCGAGTCCAGGCCGAGCCCCGCCTCCACCCCGATCACCATCACGTCCATCACGTCCGGCAGCGACCGCTGGATGGCCTCCTGCCGTTTGATCGACGCGTTCCAGAGCAGCAGCAGCGGCAGGAACGCCCCGAGCGCGAGCCCGAGGATCGCGCCGCCGATCAGGCCGGGCCGGCCCTTGAGCGCGTTGCCGGTCGCCGCGAGCAGCAGCGACACCACCACCATCGCGGCCGGCCGGGCCCGGATGATCCGGGGCATCGGCCAGTCCGCCGGGTTGCCCGCCATCTCCAGCATCCGGTTCAGCCGGATCCGGTCGCCGGGCGGGGTGAGCAGCGCGCCGAGCCGGTCGGCGAGCCGGACCAGCCGGCCGGCCTCCGCGACGGCCTGGTGCCGGCCCGGTTCGGCGTCCGGATGGCCGGTGAAGACGGCGAGCGTGCGCATCACCCGGTCACGCCGGATCTCCGGCATCGTGACCGCCACCGCGACCAGCAGGATCGCCCCGCCCAGTCCGGTCACCGCGAGCGTCGCGGCCAGCCCGGCGCCCACCTCACACCTCCACCCGGACGACCGCCCGCAGCCAGAACCCGCCGGCGACCATGCCGAGGGCGGCGATCGCGAGCAGCATCAGCCCGGCCGGGGTGGTGTACAGCGGCCGCAGGTAGCCCGGCTGGACGATCTGGATGCCGACCGCGGTGAGCACCGGCATGCTGCCCAGCACCCACGCCGAGATCCGCCCCTCGCCGGACAGCGCCCGCACGTGCCGTTTGATGTAGGCGCGCTCGCGCATCGTGTCGGCGGTGGTCTGCATGACGTCGACCAGGCTGCCGCCCACCTCGCGCTGCAACCGCAGGGCCATCACCAGCCACACCATCTCGGGGCTGCGCATCCGTTCGCCGACCCGTTCCAGGGCGTCCTCGAAGCTGCCGCCGATCCGGGTCTCGGCCAGCGCCCGCCGGAGCTCGGCGGCGACCGGGCCGTTGTCGTCGCGTACCGCCGCCTCCAGCGACTGGTGCAGGGTGAACCCGGCCCGCAGCGAGCTGGTCATCAGGTTCAGGGCGCCCGGCAGGTCGTCGCCGAACTGCCGTTCGCGGCGCTGGACCCGCGCCCCCAGCACCGCCCCGGCGCCCAGATAGCCGGCGGGCATCCCGGCGACCAGGGCGAACGGCCACGGGAAGACGGCCGCCGCGGCGACCGCGAGCAGCATGCCGGCGGCGAGACGGACGGCCAGCCACTCGGCCGGGCGCACGCCGCCGCCCAGCCGGTCGAGCATCGCCTCGTCCCGGGCGGCCAGCCGGGCCAGCGCCGGAACCGCCTCCAGCCGCCGCCCGGCCGTCACCATCAGGCGGCGGTACGCCGGGATGTCGTCGCCCGGGGCGCGCACCGAGAACCGGCGGAGCACGGCCAGCCGGCGCTGGATCGGGGTGCGCCCGAACACCGCGTCGAGGGCCGCGTACCCGGCCAGGAACGCGGCGCCGCCCCCGAACACGAGGGCCATCACCAGGATCACCATCCGCGGCCCGCGAACAGTGCTGGTTGCAGGACCACCCCGTACGGCGCCATCGCGTCCAGGAATTTCGGCCGGATGCCGGTCGCCTTCAGCTGGCCACCGCGGGCGTCCGCGGCGTACTCGTGCAGGAAGATGTCCTGAAGGGTGACGATGTCGCCCTCCATGCCCACCACCTCGGTGATGTGGGTGACCTTGCGGGTCCCGTCCTTGAACCGGTTGACCTGGAGGATCAGGTCGACCGCGGAGGCGATCTGGTCGCGGATCGCGCGGCTCGGCAGGTCCATGCCGGCCATCAGCACCATCGTCTCCATCCGGGAGAGCGCGTCCCGCGGCGAGTTGGCGTGCAGAGTGGTCAGCGAGCCGTCGTGGCCGGTGTTCATGGCCTGGAGCATGTCCAGGGCGGCGCTGTCCCGGACCTCGCCGACGACGATCCGGTCCGGCCGCATCCGCAGCGCGTTGCGGACCAGCTCGCGGGTGGTGATCGTGCCGCGGCCCTCGGAGTTCGGCGGCCGTGACTCCAGCCGGACCACGTGCTCCTGGTTGAGCTGGAGCTCGGCGGCGTCCTCGATGGTGACGATCCGCTCGTCGGCGGGCACGAACCCGGACAGCACGTTGAGGATGGTGGTCTTGCCGGAGCCGGTGCCGCCGCTCACCACGACGTTGCGCCGGCCGCGCACGCAGCCCTCCAGGAACTCGGCCGCGCTGCGGTTCAGCGTGCCGTAACTGAGCAGGTCACCGACGTTCAGCGGCACCGAGGCGAACTTGCGGATGGTCAGCGACGAGCCGTCCAGCGCGATCGGCGGCACGATGGCGTTGACCCGGCTCCCGTCCGGCAGGCGGGCGTCGACCATCGGGCTCGCCTCGTCGACCCGGCGCCCCACCCGGGAGCAGATCCGGTCGATGATCCGGCGCAGGTGCGCCTCGTCGTCGAACTCGGCCGCCACCCGTTCGATCCGGCCGAACCGCTCGACGAACACCGCGTGCGGCCCGTTCACCATCACCTCGGTGACCGACTGGTCGCGCAGCAGCGACTCGATCGGCCCGTGCCCGAGCACCTCGTCGACCACCTCGCGGACGATCCGGGCCCGGTCGGCGCCGGAGAGCGGGGTCTCCTCCCGGGCCAGCAGCTCGTTCAGCCCGTCGCGGACGCGGGAGTCCAGGTCGTCGGCGCGGTCGCGGTCGTTGCCGTACAGGGTGGGGCCGAGCTCGTCGGCGAGCCGCCGCTGGATCCGCAGCCGGACCTCGTTGACCTGGTCGAATCCCGGCGTGCTCCGCTCGGTGGGCACAGCCGAGCGAGTGGCCTGCGGGTTCTGGGCGTTCTGGGCGGCGGCGAGCCGCGCCGACAGGCTCATCTGCGGTCCTTCCGCCGGCCGAAGCCGAAGAGGCTGCGGCGCCGGGCGACGGGTGTCTCGATGCCGGCGCAGCGGTCGGCGAGCTGCCGGATGGCCCGGCTCACCGGGTGCAGCGGGTCGGTCATGGTGAGCGGTTCGCCCTGGTTGACCGAGACCGGCACGTCCCGGCTGGACGGCACCTGCACCGCGAACGGCATGCCGACCGCCGCCTCGACGTCGGCGGTGCTCAGCCCGACCTCGGTGTTGGCCCGGTTGAAGACCAGCAGGCGGCGGTCCTTCGGATAGTCCAGCAGGTCGAACATCTCCGAGGTGAGCCGGACCGACTTCAGGGCCGGCAGGTCCGGGGTGACGATCGGGACGAACCAGTCGGACATGTCCAGGGCGGCTAAGACCTGGTCGGTCACCACGGCCGGGGTGTCGACCACGACGAAGTCGTACGCCGGACGGGCCACGTCGAGGATCTCCACCACGAACTCGCGGCTGATCCGCTCGCCCTCGGCCGGGCTGGGCGGGGCGAGCAGCGCGTCCAGGCCGGTGCGGTGGCTGGCGACGATCGACCGGAGCCCCGGCTCGTCCAGGCGCCCGCTCATCGACAGGCCGCCGGTGATGTTGCGTTCCGGGGAGAGCCGCAACATGATCGCGACGTCGCCGAACTGGAGGTCGAGGTCGATGATCAGCACCCGTCGGCCACCTCCGGCGAGGGCCACCGCCAGGTTCGCGGCGACCGTGCTGCGGCCGCAGCCGCCCTTGCCGGCGAAGACGGTGATCACCCGGGCGTACGGGGCCTGCTCGGTGGTGCCCCGCAGGGTGCTGCTGAGCGCCTTGGAGAGGTCGACCGACCGGATCGTGGCGGCCCGCAGCCCGTCGTTGTCGGACTCCTCGACGATCTCGCGCACCCCGGAGCGCAGGCAGTCCAGCACCACCGGCGGATCCAGGGTCCGGCGGATCAGCACCACACCGATCAGTGGCCGCTGGAGCCGCTGGTACGCCGTGAACATCAGCGCCTCACCCAGGTCCACGGTCGCGCCGAGGATCACCAGGATCGTCTCCGGATAGCGCGGCAGATGCGCCTCCAGGTCGGCCATCGAGGCCAGCATGGTGCAGCCGACCTCGCGGAAGGCCGGTCCGACCTCGGCGCGCCGGGCCGCGTCGGGCTCGACGTAGACGTAGAGGGTCATCAGTACAGCCCGTCGGTGTCGACGCCGCCGCCCGGCGTGACCGTGACCGTGGAGCCCAGCAGAGCCAGGTACAGCGCGCAGTACCGGGCCGCGTGCACCAGCCGCTGGGCGTCCTTCGGCCCGACGGCGAGGGTCACCACGTACCGTTCGCCGTTCGCGGCCGGCCCGCCGCCGGCGGCGTCCAGGATCTGCGCCTGCTGCGAGGCCGACACCGACGGGGCCGCCACGACCGGCTCGGGTGATTCGCCGATCGCGATCACCCGGGTCCGCGGCAGGAGCGCCCGGGTCCGCGGCGGCGGGTCGTCGTCCCTGGGTTCGAGCGGGCAGCTGGCGTAGACGGTGACGTCGTCGCCCGCGCTGACGTCGCCGGCGACCTGGGGCGCGATGCTCAGCGCGACGGTGACCGCAAGTCTGTCACCGGGAACGGTGATCCGCCGCGACGCGGACGGCTCCGGCGCCGGCATCTGGAACAGCGGCCGCAGCAGCAGCTGGCTGGTCTCCAGCGGGGCGGACAGGCGCAGCTCGTCGAGCGCGGAGTCCCAGCCGGTCAGGGCGCCGTCCGGCACGGTCTCGGCCGGAACCAGGATGCGGCTGGTGAGTTTCTGCACGTCGGCGCCGGGGGTGCCGGCCGGCACGTGCCGGGTGGCGACGAGCACCCAGACACCCTGTTTGCCCTCGACCGCCCGGCGGTCCGCGCTGTGCAGGTACGACAGCAGCGCCGTCCCGCTCATCACCGCCAGCAGGAGGGCGGCGAGCAGGATCAGGACGCGCCGGCGCACGGCGCCACCATCCCGCCGGACGTCAGCCGAGGCACGACATCACGCCCTTGGCGGTGATGACGACGGGTGTGGTGCGGGCGATCCACGCCATCAGCGGGGTCGCCGGCTGGAAGGTGCGCTGGACGTTCACCACCGAGTCGGCGCCGAGGGCCGACCCGGCCGCGCAGACGTTGACCCCGTTGACGGCCGGGTAGGTGAGGGTGACGCCGGCGCCCACCACCGAGGTGATCTTGGCCTTGACCTCGGTGACGGTGCCGTTGAGCGCGCCCAGCCGGGCGCCCTCGCGGGCCGCCTCGGTGAGCTGGATGTGCTGTTGGAGGAGCCGGCCCATGTCGATGATCCCGAAGAGGATCAGCAGCAGGACCGGCAGCACGATCGCCATCTCGACGATCGCCGCCCCGTCCTGCGCGGACGGGCCGGCGATCGGGCG
The DNA here is from genome assembly GCF_040638175.1 of Actinoplanes sp. NPDC026670. Classification (NCBI taxonomy): domain Bacteria; kingdom Bacillati; phylum Actinomycetota; class Actinomycetes; order Micromonosporales; family Micromonosporaceae; genus Actinoplanes; species Actinoplanes sp. NPDC026670. The sequence continues at coordinate 125,509 of NZ_JBEZXU010000020.1, read as the reverse complement.
GCAACCGTCAGATGTTGTCCGTGATCTTCTTGAGAACACCCGCGATGTCGGTCTCGAGGGCCTGGAGGCCGACGATGAGCGCCACCGCGATGAGGGCCACCAGCAGCGAGTACTCGACGATGGTGGCACCCTGGTCCGAGCTGTGCTTGGCACGCAGGTATCCGATGAGCAGCTTGAACTTTTCCACGGGCTGTCCTCACTCACGAGGGCCACCCTCCCTGGTGGCCGTTGCCCTGTTCATCGGACGTTTCCTGGGAACCATGAGACAGCCTCGGTTGCGGGATAGTTACCGGTTAGTGGTCGACGGGGTCTGCGCCAGCACCGATCGCAGGGTGCCGGCCAGCACGTCGGCGGTGTACGGCTTGCTGATGAACGGCGACCCCGCCTTGATCAGCCCGCGTTTGACGGCGATCTCCTCGGGTACCCCGGAGACGTAGACGACCCGCATACCGGGCCGGACCGCCGTCGCCGACCGGGACAGCTCACCCCCGGACACCCCGGGCAGACCCAGATCCGTCAGCAGCACGTCGATGGTGCCGTCGTGCACCCGGCACGTCATCAGGGCGCCCACCGGATCCTTGGCGGCCAGCACCGAGAAACCGCGCATCTCGAGCATCTGCGTGGTCAGCTCACGCAGGTCCTCGTCGTCCTCGACCAGCAACACGACCGGTCCCTGCCGTTCCGCTGTCTTCCACATGACCCTCTCCCGCACCTACGCCTGTCACGCTATCGAGTACGGCACGCCCGGCAGCCGGGAATCGACAAACGCGGCCTCGAGGGTCTTTGTGCTGGTCAGCGCGGTAGGGTCACGGTGAAGCGGGTGCCGCCGCCCGGCCCGGGCGCCGCGGCGATGGTGCCGCCGTGGGCCTCGACGACCGCCTTGGTGACCGCCAGCCCCAGCCCGGTCCCCTTGATCTTGCGGTCCACCGCGGTGCTTGCCCGGAAGAACCTGGTGAACAGCTTCGGGTACTGCTCGGCCGGTATGCCGATGCCGGTGTCGGTCACGTCGACGGTCACCGCGTTCCGGTCGGCGTACGCCCCGACCGTGACCGTCCCGCCCGGCGGCGTGTACTTGATCGCGTTGGAGAGCAGGTTGTCCACCACCTGCCGCAGTCGCGCCGACTCCCCGGACACCACCGGCAGCGGGCCGATCTCGGTCACCAGATCGACCTGCGCGGTGATCCGGTGCTCCTCGACGGCCTGGCGCAGCAGCCGGTCCAGGCGCAGCGGCCGCGGGTCCAGTACCGCCGGCCCGCTCTCGAACCGGGCCAGGTCCAGCAGATCCTCGACCAGGTGCAGCAGGTGGGCGCTGGTGCGCTCGATGGCGGCCAGCTCGGGCCGCCCGGTGAACTCCGGCTCCTCCAGCAGCGAGTCGGTGTACGCCGCGATGATCGCGATCGGGTTGCGCATCTCGTGGCTGACCACCGCGACCAGCTCGTCCTTCAGCCGGTCCAGGTCACGCAGCCGGCGGACCTGCTCCTGTTCCCGGGCGAGCAGCAGCTCCCGCTGATCGGCCAGTTCCCGCCGCTCGGTGACGTTGGTGGCGATCCCGTCGATGAAGTGCACCCCGTCCTCGGTACGCGGGAAGCCCCGGCACCACACCCAGCGGACCACCCCGTCGAAGCCGATGAACCGGCACTCGAACTCACCGGGCCGGCCCGCCTTCAGCGCCTCCTCGTAGAGCCGGAACAGCGACATGTCCTCCGGGTGGATGTGCTCGGCCATCAGGTGCGCGAACGTGTCCGTGGACGGCAGCGGCCCGCCGAAGACACCCCGCTCGCCGGGGCTGACGTAGAGGATGTGCCAGCGATCCGGTGGCACGTACCGGACGCTCCAGACGCAGTCGTTGATCTGCTCGATCACCCGGTTGAAGTCCCGACGGGAGGCGGCCAGCGCCAGGTTCACCTCCTCGGCGCGGCGGCGCTCGATGTAACGGCCGGTCTGCGCCGCGATGTCGCGCAGCACGGCGACGATGTCGTCGTCCCGGCCGACCGGGGCATCGGAGAAGAACACCAGCGCCCCGGCCACCCGCGCGTCGCAGTGCACCGGCATGCCGATCGTGGAGCGCAGCCCCAGCCGGTGCCCGAGCGGCAGCCGTCCCGGGTCGGTCAGATCGCCGAGCAGGTCGTTGCTCCAGATGTCGGCGTTGCGGTCCCAGACCGTCCCCGGCACCCCCTGGCCGATGGTGAAGCCGAGTGGCGCGTCACCGGTGAACCCGTCCAGGTCGAACCCGTCACGGCGCCACGATCCGGCCCGTACGATCCGGTGCCGTTCCTCGTCGACCTCCCAGTACTCGGCGCACACCCAGCCCAGCTCGATGGCGACGGCGGTGGCGGCGGCCATCGCCGCGTCCCGGGCCGAGCCGGCCTCGGCCAGCGCCTGGGCCACCGCGTGCCGGCACCGGCGCAGCATCTCGGCCCGGTACGAGTCGGTGATCTCGTGCATCGCGACGACCGCCCCGAGCCGGCGGCCGTCGACGGCGTCGATCGGCCGGGCGTTGGCCAGGAACCGGCGTGGCGTCCGGTCCGGCGCGCACACCACCATCTCCTCGTGCTGCACCGTCTCGCCGGTCCACGCGCGGGCCAGCGGCGCCTGCTCCGGCTCCAGCGGGGTCCGCCCGTCCGCCGCGACCAGATGGTAGGTGGACGCCCACGAGTCGGCCGCGATGGCCAGCTGCCCGAGCCCGTGGATCTCCTGCATCGCCGGGTTGAACTGGGCCAGCCGCCCGTCGCTGTCGCACGCCGCGACCCCGGTGTCCAGGCTGTTCAGCAGCGCCTGGAGGAACGCCCGCTCCTGCCGCAGCTCGGTCCGGGCAGTGGTGCGGGCCGTGATGTCGTGCAGGAACGCGTGGAAGATCGGCTCGTCCCGGTCGTGCTGGAGCTGGAGGGTCATCTCCACCGGGAACTCCCGCCCGTTGCGATCAATAGCGGTCAGTTCCAGCCTGCGCCCGGCCAGCTCCGACATCCCGGTGAGCCGGACCCGGGCCATCCCCGCGTCGTGGGCCTCGCGCAGCCGGGGCGGGATCATGAGATCGGTCGCCCGCCGGCCGGCGGCCTCCGCGGCGGTCCACCCGAAGAGCTGCTCGGCGGCGGTGTTCCAGGCCGTCACCCGGCCCTGCGCGTCCATCGAGATGAACGCGTCATGGGCACTGTCCAGGACCGCGCGCAGGCGCGCCGCGGTGCGGAGCGCCTCGTCGCGCTCGGCTCGCAGCGTGTCCTCGGGTGCGGAGACCAGGTCCTCCGGGTGCGTGGTCATCACCGAAACCGATCGGCAACCGAACGCCACCACTGAGGCGTGACCGCGGTCTCATTGCATCGGGAATTATCGATCCCTTGGTCTGGTTGAGCCGGTCACGAGAGGCCGGAAGGGTCCCTCACCAGACCGGAAAGAGTGATCAGAATGAGCCAGCAGAAGGTCATCGCGGTGGTCGGCGCAACCGGTGCCCAGGGCGGCGGACTCGTCAAGGCGATCCTGGCCGACCCGTCCGGCGAGTATGCGGTCCGGGCCCTGACCCGAGATGCCACCTCGCCCCGCGCGCAAGAGCTGGTCAAGCTCGGCGCCGAGGTGGTGCAGGCCGACAACTACGACGAGGAGAGCCTGGTCGCGGCGTTCACCGGGGCGTACGGCGCCTTCCTGGTGACGAACTTCTGGGCCCACATGTCGGCCGACCGGGAGCTGGAGGAGGCCGCCAACCTGGCGAACGCCGCCAAGCGCGCCGGTCTCCAGCACGTGATCTGGTCCACCCTGGAGGACACCCGCGACCACATCCCGGTCCACGACGACCGGATGCCGACCCTCCAGGAGAAGTACAAGGTCCCGCACTTCGACGCCAAGGCCGAGGCGGACCTGCTGTTCACCGCGGCGGGCGTGCCCACCACGTTCCTGCGCACCACGTTCTACTGGGAGAACCTCGCCAACGGCTGGGGCGCCGCCCGCGACGCCGACGGGGTGCTCACGCTGAGCCTGCCGATGGGTGACAGCCGGCTGGCCGGGATCGCCGTCGACGACATCGGCCGGACCGCGTACGGGGTGTTCAAAGCCGGCCCCGCCGAGTACGCCGGCCGGTTCGTCCACATCGCCGGTGAGCACCTGACCGGCGAGCAGATCGCGGCCGGACTGTCCCGGGCGACCGGTGAGCGTGTCGTTTACCGCCCGTTGACCCACGACGCCTACCGTGATCTCGGTTTCCCGGGCGCCGACGAGGCGGGCAACATGCTCCAGTACTACACCGAGTTCGAGGACTACTTCACCGGAGTCCGCGACCTGGCCGAGGTCCGACGGCTCAACCCGGAGCTGCAGACCTTCGACCAGTGGCTCGACGCGAACGGCCACACCCTGCCCACCAAGTGACATTTCCGGAGGAAGCACCGCATAGGATGCGGCGGTGCTCATCCGGGATCTCTCCGCACGTTGCCTGACCGTGGTCGGCGCGCCCTGGTTCAGTGCCGCCGGCTTCGCGGTCATCGCGGTCAACGCGGCGTGCCTCGGCCTGGAGACCTACTCCGGGATCGAGGCCGCCGCCGGGCCGTACCTGCGTTTCATCGAGCATCTGTGTGTCGCCGGTTTCCTGCTGGAACTGCTGGTCCGCTTCTGCGCCAGTCTGGACCGCCCGTCCCAGTTCTTCCGCGACGGCTGGAACCTCTTCGACATCGCCATCCTGGCCGCCCCACTGATCCCCGGCGTCCGCGAGAACGTCACGTTGCTCCGTCTGCTGCGCCTGGCCCGGATCGTCCGGGCGTTCCGCCTGTTCCCCAGCCTCCGGGTGATCCTCGTCGGCATCCGCCGCAGCCTCCCCGGCCTGGGCAGCTTCCTGCTGATCACGGCCCTTGTCATCTACGGCTACGCGATGGTCGGCTGGATGCTGTTCGGCGAGGCCGAGCCGGAGAGGTACGGCACCGTCGGCCAGGCCATGCTGAGCCTGTTCCTGCTGCTCTCCCTGGACGACATCACGAACATCCTGTCGGCCGGCCGGGAGGTCACGGCATGGGCCGTCCCGTACTACGTCTCCTACATGGTCGCCGCGTGTTACCTGCTCACCAACCTGCTGGTCGGCCTGGTCCTGACCGCCCTGCAGGAGGCCCACGACGCCGAACGGGCCGCCACCACCGGCAAGAAGAGCGGCCCGCCCATCCCGATCGACAACACCGCCCACCAGCAGATCGCCCGCCTCCGGGAGGCGCTGGACGCCCTGGAGGCCCAGCTCCTGACCCCGGCGTCACCTCCGGAGATCCCCACCTCCCGCGAGGCGATCCATTGAAACCCTCATGCGGTACGCGGTGGGCCGCCCCGAAACCCACACCTCCCACACCCACACCGCGACGAATTGCCCGCACCGGCCCGCCAGCGCGACCGCCGGGCTGGTTGCCCACTCCCGCTTCCCGAAAGAGGCTAGCCTCCTAGGATGACCAAGGGGATAGGGTCCGTCTCGTGACTGCTATCTCGGAGATCACGGTGGCCACGCCCGCCGATCGGGACCGCATCGTCGAGTCGCTGGTGGCGGCGTTCCCCGGCGATCCGGTGTTGCGTTTCCTGTTCCCAGGTGACGACGATTACCGGCGGGAGGCGAAACTGTTCTTCGGTCACCTCTTCGACAAGCGGGTGAACCGGTCGACCATCTGGACGATCGAGAACGGCGCCTCGACCGCGATCTGGGAACCACCGACCGGCAGCGACACCCTGCCCGGCGACATCGGCCTGTCCGCCGCAGCCGCCGAACGGATGGCCGCCTACGACGACGCCCTGCACGAGGCCCTGCCCGATGAGCCGTTCTGGTACCTCGGAGTCCTGGGCACCCACCCGTCAGCAGCCGGCCGCCGCCTGGGCCGCGCGGTGATGGCCACCGGCCTGAGCCGAGCCGCCGAGGACGGCCTCCCCGCCATCCTGGAGACGAGCAAGCCGTCAAACGTCGACCTGTACCACCGAGCCGGCTGGCACGTGATCGCCGAATTCCGCAGCCCGCTACAGACCTGGGTGATGCGCCAGTAGCGTGCCCGGCACCAAGAGCACGAGCGTTTCCCCACCGGCTCGCTGCCCACGGCTCGTCGCCCGCCCGCCCGTCGCCCGCCCGTCGCCCGTGTGCCCGTCGCCCGTGTGTCCGCCGCTCGCCGCTCGCGGATCTTGCACGATTTTCCACGCTCGCGCCGATCTTGCAGCCTTTTCCGCCTCCCAGCGGGAAGAAAGCTGCAAGGTCTCCCCGGCGCAGTAGACCTTGCATGACAAAACATACCCAGACGTGAAGAAACGTGCAAGATCACCGCCAACGAGGAGAACCGTGCAAGGTCCTGGCTGCCCGCTCGTCGCCCGCGGATCTTGCACGACTTTTCACGCTCGCGCCGATCTTGCAGTCCTTTCCGTGCCCCGGCGGGAAGAAAGCTGCAAGGTCTCCCCGGCGCATTGGACCTTGCACGACAAAACATGCCCAGACATGAAAAAACATGCAAGATCGCAGCCAGGGAGGAGAACCGTGCAAGATCTACGAGGCTGGCCGGGAGGGTGAATCCTCCGCGAATGCGACATTCCCGACCTCGGGCTGGTGTCGTAGTCGCCGGTTGGCCGGAGCGGTAGCCCGAAGGGCTGGGCGGGGAAACAGCGCACAGCAGAGGGGCTGACTCCGGGCGCGGCGAAGTCCTGAAGAGGCCTTGGAGCGGTGGTCGGGCGGCTGAGGTCTCCGCGGCGCGGGAAGTTTGGGGACTTTTCCACCGGAACGGTGGTCGGGCGGTCGAAGTCTCCTGGGTGGCTGCCGCGGGTCAGGGTGGAGTCAAGTGGGCTGGGCGGATGGACTGGGCGGCGGTCCACCAGATGCTGAGGATCAGGGCGAGTTCGCCGAGGTTGCCGGTCCAGAAGGCGACCGCGCCCAGTGCCGCTGCCACGAACATGGTGACCGCGCCGGCCAGGAGCCACGGCCGGCGGGCTCGGAGTTGCAGGGTGAGGCCGATGCCGATCAGCACCAGGATGGTGATCACGGCCGGGATCGGGGCGCCGTGGGAGGCGGCGTTCGTGTAGCGGAGGGTGTCGGCGTACCGGGTCGGTTCGAGATCGAGGTCGAGGATGTCGAGGTAGACGCCGGCGGCGATCAGCAGCACGGTCAGGGCGCCGAAGATGGCGGGGGCGGTGCGGCCGGTGAGCGACTGGATGCCGTGCCGGCGGCCGAGGCCGACGCCGACCATGATCAGCAGGGGCACGAGTAGCCCGTGTGTGATGTAGCGCGGGTAGGACAGGGCTTCCAAGGTGTCGCCCTCGCCGATCGTGGAGCCGAGCGCGATGATCGTGTTGTCCCAGATCAGGGCGAGGATGACGAGGATCAGCAGGGTGAGTGCCCAGTCCGGGTGCCGTCGCCGCATGGTGAGGACGAGGGCGAGCAGGACGACTTCCGCGACGGCGATCATGCCGAACAGCGCGCTGAGCATCCGCGACCCCATGTTCCATTGAGGGAAACGATGTTCCGTTAACGTAGGCGGAGCTTCGCCGTGAGGCAAGGTCCGCAGAGCGCGGTAACGGTATCTTCACGGACCGACGGAGGAAGCCGGCCGGCACCGGAAAGCGCCGGCAGGAAAAACGGTCGGCAGGGGAAAGGATCGGCAGGGGAAAGGGTCGGCAGGGAAGCCGGCCGACAGGGCAAACGGCCAGCACCAGACGCGCCGACAGGGCAAACGGTCGGCAGGCGAAACGGTCGGCAGGCGAAACGGCCGGCGGGTGAAAGCAGCCGGCAGGGGAAAGCGGCCGCCGGGGGAAACGGTCGGCAGGGGAAAGCGGCTGGCGGGGGAAAGCGGCCGGCCACCTCCGAGGGTGACCGGCCGCGAGTGTGGGGAAAGCGGTCAGCCGACCGGCAGCGGCTCCGGGGCGGACGGAACCGGCGCCTCGACCGGGAGGCGGCGCAGGCGGCGGGCCTCCCGGCGGGACTCGATCATCGTGTAGAGGACCGGGATCAGCACCAGCGTGAGCATGGTCGAGCTGACCAGGCCGCCGATCACGACGACGGCCAGCGGCTGGGAGATGAACCCGCCCGCCCCGGTGATGCCGAGAGCCATCGGCAGCAGGGCGAAGATGGTGGCCAGGGCGGTCATCAGGATGGGCCGCAGCCGCCGCAGGCCGCCTTCGACGACCGCCTCGGTGACCGTCATGCCGCGTTCGCGGTACTGGTTGATCAGGTCCATCAGCACGATCGCGTTGGTGACCACGATGCCGATCAGCATCAGGATGCCGATCAGGGCGGCCACGCCGAGCGGCGTGCCGGTGACCAGCAGCAGGGCGATCGCGCCGACGAACGCGAACGGGATCGACACCAGCAGGATCAGGGTCTGCCGGATGCTGCGGAACACCGCGACGAGGATCAGGAAGACCAGGGCGATCGCGACGGCGATCGCGAGTCCGAGCTGCGTGAAGGCTTCCGACTGCTGAGAGGCCACACCACCCATCTCGTACGAGGAACCGGCCGGCGCTGTCAGCTTGTCGAGGGCGGCCCGTACCGCCGAGCTGGCCGCCCCGGTGTCGTCGCCGACGGGGGTGGCGGTGACGGTGTTGGTGCGGTCGCCGTCGACGCGGGTGCGCTGGACCGGCCCGTCGACCTCGGTGACGGTGGCGACCTTGTCGAGCCGGACCGGCCCGGCCTGGGTCATCACGGTGACGGCCTTGAGGTCGGCCAGGTCGTCGGGCGCGGTGGCGCCGGTGCTGACGACCACGTCGTGCTGGGTGCCGTCGACGGTGACGCGGGTGACGGTGGCGCCCTGCACGGCCTGCCGGAGCGCGCCGACGATGGCCTGGTCGGTGAGCCCGTACCGGGCAGCGGCCTCGCCCTTGGCGACGATGCTGATCTGCGGGGCGCTCTCGGACAGGTCGCTGGTCACCTCGGTGACCTCGGTGACACCGGCGAGGGCTTCGGTGACCTGTGCGGTGGCGGCTTTCAGGGTGGCGTCGTCGTCGGCGTGCACGGACACCTCGATGCCGCTGCCGCCGAAGCCGCCACCTCCGCCGCCGACGCTGATCTCGCCGGCGCCGGTGATCGTGGCGAGTTTCGTCTCCAGGGCGTCCTCGACGGCTGTGGCGTCGGCGTCGTCGGTCAGGTTGAGCGTGTAGGAGACGTTGTTGCCGCCGCTGCCCCCGCCGAACAGGCCGCCCGAGGAGCCGATCCGGACCTGGTACGACGCGACGCCGTCCAGCCCGGTGAGGGCCGCCTCCACCTGCTGGGCGGCCTTGTCGGTGCTGGCCAGGTCGGTGCCGGCGGGCAGGGTCTGGGTGATGCTGAGGGTGCCTTCGCCGGACTGGTCGATGAAGCTGGTCTTGAGTCCGCCGGCCATCGCGACGGTGGCGACGAGCAGGGCCGCGGCGATGCCGAGGACGGTTTTGCGGCGGCGCACCGAGAAGGCGATCACCGGCAGGTAGATCCGCTGGAGCCGGCCCTGCCGCTCTTCGGCTTCGACCCGCTGCCGGTAGGTCTCCGGGTCGACTCCGGTGGCGTCGGCCGGGGCCTTCAGGAACCAGTAGGCCAGCGCCGGCACGACGGTGAGCGACACCAGCAGTGACGCCAGCATGGCCACGGTCACCGTGATCGAGAACGAGCCGAAGAGCTCACCGACCATGCCTGAGACGAACGCGATCGGCAGGAACACGGCGACCGTGGTCAGGGTGGACGAGGTGACGGCCGACGCGACCTCACGGACGGCGGTGATGATGGCGTGGCGGCGGTCTTCGCCGTACCCGAGATGGCGTTTGATGTTCTCCAGGACCACGATGGAGTCGTCGACGACCCGGCCGACGGCGATGGTGAGCCCGCCGAGGGTGAGGATGTTGAGCGAGTAGTCCTGCCACCACAGCACGATCAGCGCGATGAGCAGGGACAGCGGGATGGACACCGCGGTGACCAGGGTGGACCGTGCCGACCGCAGGAACAGCACGATGATCAGGACGGCCATGAGCAGGCCGAGGGCGCCCTCTTCGAGGAGGCCGTCGACGGATTCCTTGACGGCGGGGCCGTTGTCGGACACGACGGTGAGGGCGGCGCCGGTGCCGAGGGCGGTGGTCAGTTCGGGCAGCAGGTTGCGGACGTCCTCGGAGATCGAGGAGGAGCTGCCGCCGTGGTCCATCGTGATCGAGACGCCGAGGCTGGGCTGCCCGTTGGTACGCGTGATCGAAGCTGTCTCACCGTCGGCTAGCCGTACGTCAGCCAGGTTTTGAAGTTGCTCGGGGTTGGCTCCGGTTTTGATCCACAGGCTCTTGACCTGGTCGATCGATGTCACCGGGCCGCCGACGGCGAGACTGAGGTCGCGGCCGCCGGAGGTGATCGAACCGGCTGACGAGGTGCCGCCGAGGCTGCTCAGCGCGTTGATGATCGCGCTGGTGTTCGCCGGATTCTCCGGGGTGATCGTGAGGATCTGGCTGCGGGCGCCGGAGATGGAGACCTCGTTGACGCCGTCGACGGCCTGGAGGGCCGGGACCACCCGGTCGGTGAGGGCGTCGGCGGTCGTTCCGGTGGCCGCCAGCGTGATCGTCGGCAGGTCGCCGGTGCTGCCGGTCATCACCTGCGGGTCGACGTCCTGCGGCAGCCGGGCGCCGATCTTGGAGACGGCCTGTTCGACCTCGGCCGCGGCGTCGTCGATGTCGGTGTCGAACCCGAACGACAGCATCACTGTGACCGTGCCCTGCCGGGAGGTGGAGGTCATGCTCTCCACCCCGGTGAGGTTCTGCACGGCGTCCTCGATCGGCACGGTGACCTGCTGCTCGACCACCTCGGGGGAGGCGCCCGGGTAGGTGGCGACCACGGTGACGGCCGGGAACGACAGGTCGGGCAGCAGTTGCTGCTTGAGGGAGGCCGCCGCGTAGCAGCCGAGGGCCACGACGAGGGCGGCGACGATGGCCACCAGTTTGCGGTTGGCCAGACTGAGACGAGCGAATATCGACACCCGGAAAGTGTCGAATCCACGGGGTGCCGGATTCGTCGTCCAGCGGCGGACGAAACGGCTACCGCGAGTGCGGTAACCGGGGGCTTGGCAATACCGCCACCGTGGGCGCTGACAGCGGCGTCTCAGCCGGCTCTCAGCTGGGGGCGGGGCGGGACACGTTGACCAGGCCGCTCTGGTAGGCGACCACCACGAGCTGTGCCCGGTCGCGTACGCCGAGCTTGGCCATCGCCCGGTTGACGTGGGTCTTCGCGGTCAGCGGGGACAGGAACAGCCGTTCGCCGATCTCGTCGTTGGTGTAGCCGTGGGCGACCAGGACCAGCACCTCGCGTTCCCGCTGGGTCAGCTCGTCGAGCGGCACCGCCGTGACGGCCGGTCCGGGGCCGGGCTGGCTCTGCAGGTGGTCGAGCAGGCCGCGGGTGGCACGCGGGGAGAGCAGGGCGTCACCGGCGGCCACCACCCGGACCGCGTGGATCAGCTCGTCGGCGCCGACGCCCTTGCCGAGGAATCCGCTGGCCCCGGCCCGGAGTGCGAGCATCACGTTGTCGTCGTTCTCGAACGTGGTGAGCACCAGGATGCGCACTCCGGCGAGGTCGTCGTCGGCGGCGATGCGGCGGGTCGCCTCGATGCCGTCCATGCCCGGCATCCGGATGTCCATGAGCACCACGTCGGCGCGCTGCTGCCGGGCGAGTTCGACGGCTTCGCGGCCGTCCATCGCCTCGCCGACGATCTCGATGTCCGGTTCCGAGTCCAGGATCATCCGGTAGCCGGCGCGGATCAGCGTCTGGTCGTCAGCAAGTAGAACGCGAATCACTATTTTTCCCTCGAGAATAGGGCGGAACGCACCGTGAACCGGCCGTCCGTGGTCTCCTCCACCGACAGCGTCCCGTCCGCCGCCGCGGCCCGCTCCCGCATGCCGACGATGCCGTATCCGGAGCCCGGCCCCCGCCCGGCGGCGACATCGTTGGCGACGGTGATGGTCAGGCCGCCCGCCGTCCAGGCCAAGGACAGCGAAGCCGACCCGGTGCCGTGTTTGTGCGCGTTGGTCAGTGCCTCCTGCACGATCCGGTAGGCGGCCAGGTCGGTCACCGCCGGCAGTTGCCGCTCGTCGCCCGTGGTGTCGACGGTGACCACCAGCCCGGCGGCCGCGACGGTCTCCAGCAGCGCCGGGAGCCGGGACAGGCCCGGCACCGGTTCGGTGCTCACCACCGGATCGTCTGATTGCCGCAGCACCCCGACGATCGACGACAGCTCCTTGAGCACGTCGTCGCCGGCGTGCCGGATCAGGTCGAGCGCCGGGCGCACCTGCTCGGGCCGCTTGTCGAGCAGATGGCTGGCCGCCGCGGCCTGCACGCTGATCACCGCGATGTGGTGGGCGACCACGTCGTGCAGCTCCCGGGCGATGCGCAGCCGTTCCTGGATGACCCGCCGCTGGGCCTCCTCCTCGCGGGTCTGCTCGGCGCGGCGGGCACGTTCCTCGACCTCGGCCAGGTAGGCGCGGCGGCTGCGGGTGGCGTCGCCGAACGCGGTCGCCATCCCGATGAAGAAGAGCGTCGGCAGGCTCTGGAACGACGCCGGATGGCCGTGCGCGACGGCGTTGCCCACATAGACCGCGACACCGCATCCGGCGGCGAGGCTCAGCGCGGTCCGGCGGTCGGTGGTGACGGCGACGGTGTACGCGACGAAGCCGCACGCCAGCACCAGCAGCGGATGCCCGTGCTGGGTGACGGCGTTGTGCCCGATCACACCGGCGACGACGACGAGCAGCAGCGTCCGTGGCCACCGGCGGCGCCCGGCGATCGCCACCATGGCGAGCGCCGCGCCGAGCACGTCGGCCGTGGTGAGTTGCGGTGTCGGGACCCGGGCGGCGGTCATCTGGTAGAGCGCGAAGGCGCCGCCGGTCAGCGCGGTGGCCAGCGCGAGGTCGAACGCGTGCGGGTGTCGGCTGATCATGGCCTGGTCAACGGTAGTGCCCCCGGCCCGGGCGGGGCGTCATCCAGCGGCGGTAGCGGGCGGTACCGCCGCTGAAGTAATCACACCCCCGTCCACCTGGGGTTCATCTGCCGTTCCCATGAGATTCACAGGATTCATCGAGGTTGCTCTGTCCTCGCTATCCATAGATATGGGGCATGACGTCCCTGCACTCGTTCAACCGGTACGAGATCAAGTACCTGCTGCCCAGCGATCAGGTCCCGGACCTGCGCCGGGAACTGGTCGCCCGGATGGATGCCGACAGCCACAGCACCGACGGCGGTTACGGGGTGTGGAGCACCTACTACGACACCCGTGACCTGCGGTTCTACTGGGAGAAGATCGAGGGTCTGAGGTTTCGCCGGAAACTTCGGGTCCGCCACTACGGCGACCGGAACGACGTCAGCGACGACACCACCGTGCACGTCGAGATCAAACAGCGGGTCAACCGGGTCACCCAGAAACGGCGGGTGGCGCTGCCGTACCGCCTCGCTCGTGATCTTTGTGACGGCCGGCAGATGGTCGACCACGAACCGCGACAGGCCGCCTTCCTGGAGGAGGTCCTGGAGTTGATCTCGGTGCTCGACCTGCGGCCGGTCGCGATGACCGGCTACCAGCGGGAGGCGTACGTCGGCCGGGACGCCGACGTGGGCCTGCGCGTCACCCTCGACCACCGGGTCCGCGGCCGGGACCGGGATTTCGACTTCGCCGCGGACGCGGAGAACCGGCTGATCGTGCCGGCCCGCCTGTCGGTGGTCGAGTTCAAGGCCAACGAGCGGGTGCCGTACTGGCTCACCGATCTGGCCGCCCGCATGAACATGCAGATCGTGCGGGTCTCCAAGTACTGCCAGAGCGTGGAGGCCTTCGGCCGGGCCCCGCGCTCGATCTTCCACATCCCCGATTCCGAGACTGTCGAGGTCTGACCCATGCCCTTCGAAGTACAGGACCTGTCCGGCACGTTCAGTGTCGGTGACATCGCGATCGCGCTGTCGCTGTCGTTCGTGCTCAGCGCGTTCATCGCCTGGGTCTACCGGTTCACCCACCGCAACGTGTCGTACTCCCAGTCGTACGTGCAGACGCTGGTCATCCTCGGCATGCTGATCGCGCTGATCATGCTGGTCGTCGGGTCGAACATCGCGCGGGCGTTCGCGCTGGTCGGCGCGCTGTCGGTGGTCCGGTTCCGGAACGCGATCAAGGAGACCCGCGACGTCGGGTTCATCTTCCTGGTGATGGGCGTCGGCATGGCCGCCGGCACCCGCTTCTACACCCTGGCCATCGTGGCCGCGGTCGCGATCAGCCTGATCATCCTGGTGATGTACCGGTTCAACTGGTTCGCCTCCAACGTGCAGCGTCAGGTGGTCAAGGTGCAGGTGCCGCCGGACGGCAACTACACGCAGAACATCCAGGACGTGCTGATCGGGCTGACCAGCGAGTTCGAGCTGATCAGCATCGAGTCGATCCGGGGCGGGGCGCTGACCGAGCTGATGTACACGGTCCGGTTGAAGAAGGGCACCGAGCCCGGCGAGCTGATCAGCAAGCTCGGGGAGCGCACCGGCGGGCAGCGGGTCACGGTCCTGACCGGGTACGACCAGACGGACCTCTAATGAAGCGCCGGCTGGTCCACCGGATCCCGGTACGGGTCCGGCACTACTGGAAACTCCTCGCCACCTGCGCGGCCACTCTGCTGGCGTTCGCCGTCGTGTTCAGCACCGTCCGCGTCGCGCCGCTGGTCACCAGCGCCAGCAACGAGGACGGCGACAAGGTGACGGTGAACCTCGCCGGAACCGTCGACCTGTTCGACGCGACGCAGGCGCACAGCCTCAAGCTGACCTTCCACGACGACGACTACCAGCGGGTGCTCGACGCCTTCTGGAACGACGACGAGAAGGAGTACCTGGAGGCCGACCTGACCCTGGACGGCACCGTCATCCCGAGCGTCGGCATCCGGCTCAAGGGCAACTCGACGTTGCAGAGCGTCACCCGCAACGGCGAGTCCCGCCAGCGCGGCGGCTTCGGCGGCGCGCGTCAAGGCGGTCCGCAAGGCGGGGCTGCTCCGCAGGGTGGGGCCGCTCCGCAAGGTGGGGCTGCTCCCCAGGGCGGGGCTGCTCCGCAAGGCGGTGGCGGCTTCCGAGGTGGCGGCGGCATGGGCGGCCGCGCCTCGCTCAAGGCCGAGGAACCGGAGAACCTGCCCTGGCTGATCCGCTTCGACGAGTTCGTCGAGGGGCGCCGCTACCAGGGCCATCGCGAGGTCGCGGTGCGGGTCGGCGGCATGGGCGGCGGCGCCGCGGTGCTCAACGAGGCGGTCTCGCTCGACGTCCTCGCGGCGGCCGGGGAGATCACTCAGCGGTACGCCTACACGAGCTTCACCGTCAACGACCGCCCCACCACGGCCCGGCTGCTGGTCGAGCACCCGGACGACGAGTTCGCCGACACCGTGGCCACCGCCACCGGCCACTCCGGGGTGCTCTACAAGAGCCTGTCCACCAGCCAGTTCACCGACCAGGGTGACGACCCGACGGAGTACGCCGACGACTTCAAACAGATCAACAAGAAGGGCAGCCAGGATCTCCAGCCGGTCATCGACCTGGTCCAGTGGGTGAACAGCGCCAGTGACGCCGAGTTCGACGCGAAGCTGGCCGACCACGTCGACGTCGAGTCGTTCGCCCGTTACGTCGCCACCCAGAACCTGCTGGTCAACTTCGACGACATGGCCGGCCCCGGTCGCAACTACTACCTCTGGTACGACCTGGACACCAAGAAGTTCTCGGTCGTGGGCTGGGACTACAACCTGACCCTGTCCGGCTCGGCCACCCAGGACCCGTCCCAGTCGGTGAGCATGGGCGGCGGGATGCGCGGCGGCGGAGGCTTCCCCGCCGGGGGCGGCGACTTCCAGCTACCCGAGGGCATGCAGTTGCCGGAGGGCATGGAGCCGCCACAGGGCGGGCAGATGCCGCAGGGCGGCGGCCGGGGCGGTTTCATGAGCGGTCACAAGCTCAAGGAGCGTTTCCTGGCCAGCGCCGCCTACCAGGACGACTACCAGAAGGCGTACAAGGAGCTGTTCAACAAGATCTACGGCAACGCCGCGGCGCTCAACAAGATCACCGCGATCACGAAGGTGATCGGCACCGTCGACGGGGCGAACGCCGCCGCGGTCAAGACCGAGGCCGACAACCTGACCACCCTGATCCGGGAACGCACCCAGTTCCTGGCCACCCATCAGTTCATCACCGGGTGAGCAGGTGATACCCGGCCGGCTGTCCATGGCCCCCCATGACAGCCGGCCGGGTCTTTCCACCCGGTAACGATCGGGTCGACCGTCGGCACGGCCGGCCCCGAGTTGAGGAAATCAGCGAACCGGTTCGGTCAGGCCCAGCAGCCGGTCGAAGAGGCGGAACCGGAAGACCACGGTCAGGGTGAGATACCAGAGGATCAGCGCCGGCAGCACCACGAAGAACACCGGCCTCGACGGGCCCATCAGACCGAAATAGTTCCACAGCACAGGTACGCACAGGATCGCGCTGAACACCACGCACAGTCCCAGCACCAGCAGCGCCGGCCGCTTGTCACCGGTCGGTGCGGTCCACGCCGCGAACGCCCGGGACCGTGGCGCCAGGAACAGGATCAGCAGGAACGACGCGAAGCAGAAGAACGTCGACAGGCCGGTCTGGGCCAGGATCGTCGCCGACGCCGTGGTGAAGTCGGCGTCCACCCCGTACCGCAAGCCGGTGGTCTTCTCGAACTCGTGGATGATCCGCGCCGGGGTGCGGCCGGGCTGGAACCCGTGCGAGATCATGCTGTACAGCGCCGTGTAGATGGCCGTGCCGAAGGTGGCCGTCACCACCGACGCGGGCGCCACGAACCGGACCAGGTTGCGCAGCAGGTCCGGGTCGGGACGGCCGCGCCCGGCCCAGAACGTGAGGAACACCGTGGGGATGCCGACGGTGAACATGGTCAGGCCCACCTGCGTCGGCGAGTACGGGAACCCGAGCTGGAGCATCGTCACGGCCAGGATCACCAGGCCCTGGCTGGCCACGCGGGCCAGGAACACGTACAGCGAGATCCCGATGCCGTTGATGATCTTGCGACCCTCGTGCTGGGCCGGCGGGAGCGCCGCGAAACTGTCGTCGACCAGCACGATGTCGGCGACGTCCCGGGTCACCGCGCTGCCGCTGCGCATCGCCACGCCGACGTGCGCCTGCTTGAGGGCGCGGGCGTCGTTCACCCCGTCGCCGATCATCGCGACGTAGCGGCCCTGCCGGCGCAGCGACCTGACGATGCGCTCCTTGTGCTCCGGGGCGACCCGGCCGAACACGGTGGTCCGGGCGACGAGCCGGTCCAGCGCCGGATCGTCGAGATCGTCCAGGTCACGGCCGGGCACCGGGTCGGCGCCGTCCAGCCCGGCGCGGGCCGCGATGGCCGCGACCGTGCGCGGGTCGTCGCCGGACAGCACCTTCAGGTCCACCCCGTCGGCCTGGAACCGGGCCACCGTCTCGACCACGTCCTCGCGCAGCTCGTCGGCGAGCACGGCGAGGGCCATCGGCTCCAGCATCGGCAGGTCCGGCCGGCCCGCCGCGTCCCGCAGCCCGGCCTCCGGGTCCTCGGTCCGGGCCAGCAGCAGCACCCGCAGCCCGCGCCCGGTCCGGTCGGTGATCTCGGCGGCCTCGACCGGCTGCCGCAGCCGGCCGGCCAGCGCGTCCGGGGCGCCCAGCACCCACGTGCCGGACTCGGTGACCATTCCGGACCAGCGCAGCGACGACGAGAACGGCACCTCGTCGCGGACCGCCCAGACCGGCCCGCCCAGTGACCCGGCGATGGCGAGGCAGGTCAGGTTCGGGGTGACGGCGTTGTGGGCGAGGCCGCCGAGCACCTCGGCCGCCTCGTTGTACTCGCGCGCCCCGAGCGGGACGATCTCCTCCAGGGTCAGCTGCCCGGTGGTCAGCGTGCCGGTCTTGTCGGTGCAGACCACGTCCACGTTGCTGACCGACTCGACCGCGTTGACCTGCTGCACCAGCGCGCCGCTGCGGGCGATCCGGACCGCTCCGGCGGTGTAGGCGAGGGCGATCAGAAAAAACAGCCCATACGGTACGAGACCCGACAGCACCGCGGTGATCTGGACGACCCGCAGCACGCTGAACCCCTCCAGCGCCGCCTGCGCGAGGATGCACCCGCTCATCAGCGCGGTCAGCGCCATCACGACCCGCACGATGAACTCGATGCTGCGCTGAAGCGGCGTCCGGTCGGTGGTGGACCGCCGGGCCTCGGCGGTCAGCCGGCCCGCATAGCTGTGCACGCCGACGTCCCGGGCCTGCTGATGCCCGTCCCCGGCCACACACAGGCTGCCCGAGCGCAGATCGTCGCCCGAGTGCTTGACCACCGGGTCGGACTCGCCGGTCAGCAGCGACTCGTCGGCCTCCAGCCGGCCGCCGTCCAGCAGCGGCCCGTCCACCACGATCTGGTCGCCCGGCCGGACCCGCAGCACGTCGCCGCGGACCACCCGGTCGGCGGCGATCTCCACCTCGTGGCCGTCCCGGATCACCAGCACCCCGCCCCGGTCCAGCAGTTGCAGCCGGTCCAGTTTGCGTTTGGCGCGGATCTCCTGGGCCGCGCTGATCACCGCGTTGATCAGGCCCAGGCCGACGCTGATCAGGGCGTCGCTGTACTGGCCGAGGCTGAGCAGGGCGGCCCCGATCACGAACAGGATCAGGTTGAAGAACGAGAAGACGTTGGTCCGCAGGATCTCGGCATAACTACGCGACCCGCCCTGCACAGCGGTGTTCGCCTCACCGCGCCGCCGCCGTGCCTCAGCCTCCGCCTCGGTCAGCCCCTCGACCGGTGCGAGCATCACCTGTTCCATCAGATCGAAACCCCTGCCTTAAGGTACATATCGGGCAGGTGGCTGGGATCTGTTTCGGTGTCATTCGTAGTGGTAGCGGCAGGAGATGATGGTGATCTCGGCAGTCTCCACCGCGTACACCAATCGATGTTCGTCGTCTATCCGACGGGATCGGAGTCCGGCGAGATTGTTGCGCAGGACTTCAGGCTTGCCGATCCCCGTACCGTCCGGATCGCGTTTGATGTCGGCGATCAGCGCGTTGATTCGCTTGAGTGTCTTCCGGTCCTGGGTCTGCCAGTAGACGTAGTCGGACCAGGCCTTGTCGGTCCAGGACAGCTTCATTCTTCCGGACCGAGGTCGCGCTCCCGGGCCTGGCCCGCTCGCCACTGCTCGACACTCTCCATCAGATGCCGGGCGTTGGCGGGCGACCGTAGAAGATAGTTCGTCTCGACGATCGCGTCCCAGTCCTCCTTGCTGACCAGCACCGCGTTGCCGTGCTTGGAGACGATCTCGATCGGCGTGTGGTCCTGGTTGACGCGCTCGATGAGCGGGAACAGGGTCTTACGGGCCTCGCTGGCGCTGATGGCGCTCATTCTGCCTCCCCAGTGGTACCAGATACCGTACCACTGGACGGATGGTGTCCGGGCATGAGGAACTGCTCCATCCCGGCGATGAAGATGTTCAGGTCGAAGTCGAGCTGGGCGTCGCCGGGGGCGAACTGGTAGGGCTGCAACCGCCGCAGGACCGGGTGCTCGCCGGGTGGGGCGGCCTCCAGGGCCCGGTTCAGTTCGGCGGTCTGCGGGTGCACGCCGTCGTTGCGGGCGATCATGATGGCGTCGCGGGCCGCGGAGAACACGAACTCGGCCACGAAACCGATGCCGCGGGCCGCCTGCTCCTCGGTGAAACCGGCCGCGAGCAGGATCTCCGCGTAGCGCTCGGCGGGGGCGAACGCGGACAGGCCGCCACTGGTCGCCGGCACCCGCACGTACTCGAAGAGGGCGCCGGTGCGCACCATCCCGTCCCGGATGCCGTAGGCGAAGGTCCGGGTCGCCTCCCGCCAGTTCCCGGACGGCAGCCGGGCCTCGGAGACCTCCAGCTGCAACGTCTCCAGGGCGACCAGCTCGAGCAGGCCGTCCCGGTCGCTGACGTGGTAGTTCAGCGCCTTGCGGTCGACGCCCAGCTCCTCGGCGACGGCCTGCATGGTCAGGGTGGCCGGGTCCATCGCCCGGGCGGCCGCGACGATCCGTTCCCGGCTGATCCGCGGTGGGCGTCCCCGGCGGCGCGGTGCCTTGTTCTCCACCACGCCAGCATATTTCCCCGTACGGGAATTAAAAAGCTCACCCTCTTGACCAGCGGCGTCATCTGCTCGTAATTTTCCCGCCAGGGAAAATAAGAGCCTCCGAGAGGACCCGACGTGACTATGCGGTCACCCATCGCGCCGGACGCGCCGCCGCGCGGCTCCGTGCGCCGCCTGATGATCACGATCTTCCCCGCCAACGTCGCCATGTTCGCGCTCTGGGGCGCGATCCCGGGCATCCTCCTGCCGTTGCAGATCGAGGCGCTCGACCCGGCGAACAAGGCGGCCAACCTCGCCGTCGTCGCCACCATCGGCGCCTTCGCCGCGATGCTCGCCCAGCCGCTCGCCGGCGCCCTCTCCGACCGCACCCGCAGCCGGTACGGCCCACGCGGCCCGTGGATCGTCGGCGGCGCCCTGACCGGCGGGCTCGCCCTGATCGGCATGGCCTCGGCCAACGGTCTCGTGCAGATCGGCATCGCCTGGGTGATGGTCCAGATCGCCTACAACTTCGCGCAGGGCCCGCTCAGCGCGATCATGCCGGACCGGGTGCCGGTCGCCGTCCGGGGCACGTTCGCCGCGGTCGCCGGTTTCGGCTCGATGTTCGGCGCGCTCGGCGGCCAGATCGTCGGCAGCGCCTTCGCCGAGAAGGTCGGCGCCGGATACCTGGTCTTCGCCGGCATCGCCGCCGTCCTGCTGACCCTCTTCGTGGTGCTCAACCCGGACCGCGACAACCGCACCGGCGAGCGCCGGCCCTTCGACCTGCCCGCCCTGCTGCGCACCTTCTACTTCAACCCACGCCGGCACCCGGACTTCGGCTGGGCCTTCATCGGCCGGCTGCTGCTCTACCTGGGCTACTTCATGATCTCCAACTACCAGCTCTACCTGCTCCAGGACCATGTCGGACTCGGCGCCGACGCGGCTGCCTTCGTGCCGGTCGTCGGGATCGCGGGTCTCGTGCCCATCCTGATCGCCACCGCCGTCGGCGGACCGCTCTCGGACCGCTTCGGCCGCCGCAAGATCTTCATCTACCTGGCCGCGATCATCTGCGGCATCGCCCTGGTCATCCCCTGGGCGATGCCGACCAGGACCGGCTTCCTGATCTACGCGGTGGTCTCCGGTTTCGGCTTCGGGCTCTTCCAGTCGGTCGACACCGCCCTGGTCACCGAGGTCCTCCCGGCGCAGGAGGACGCCGCCAAGGACCTCGGCGTCGTCAACATCGCGGCCACCCTGCCGCAGGTCCTCGCCCCCGGCGTGGCGGGCGCCATCGTCGTCGCCACCGGCTACGCCGCGCTGTTCCCGGTCGCGATCGTCCTCATGATCCTCGGCGGCTTCGCCGTCGCCCCCATCAAGAAGGTGCGCTGATGTACCCGTACCAGGACGCCGTCCTGCCCATCGAGCAGCGGGTCGAGGACCTGCTGTCCCGGATGACCGTGGAGGACAAGGCCGGCCTGCTCTTCCAGCAGATCGCCGTGATCGGTGACTTCGACGCCCCCGGCCTGTTCGGTTCGGCGTCGGTCCGCGACATGCTGGACCGGCGGCTCACCCACTTCAACATCCTGTTCGCCCCGCAGGCCCGGGAGATCGCCGAATGGCACAACGCGCTGCAGGACGCGGCCCGGCAGCACCCGCTCGGCATCCCGGTCAGCATCTCCACCGACCCGCGGCACCACTTCACCGACAACCCGGCCACCGCGCTGATGGCCGGACCGTTCGCCCAGTTCCCGGAGACCCTCGGATTCGCCGCGATCGGCTCCGCGGAACTCGTCGAACGGTTCGCCGACCTGGTCCGGCGCGAATACCTGGCGGTCGGCATCCGGGCCGCCCTGCACCCGCAGATCGACCTGGCCACCGAACCCCGCTGGGCCCGGCAGAACACCACGTTCGGTGAGGACGCCGCGCTCACCACGCGGCTCGGGGTGGCGTACATCCGCGGTCTTCAAGGTTTTGAAGTGGGCCCGGAGTCGGTGTCCGTGATGGCCAAGCACTTTCCCGGCGGCGGACCGCAGAAGGACGGCGAGGACCCCCATTTCCCGTACGGGCGGGAGCAGGTCTACCCGGGTGGTCTCTTCGACCTGCACCTTTCGCCGTTCAAGGCGGCCATCGACGCGGGTGTCGCCCAGCTGATGCCCTACTACGGCATGCCGGTCGGGCTCCCGGGTGTCGAGGAGGTCGGCTTCGGGTTCAACCGGGACATCATCACCGGCCTGCTGCGTGAACAGCTCGGCTACGACGGCATCGTCTGCACCGACTGGGGCATCCTGTCCAACACCTGCTGGGGCGTCGAGCACCTGACCTTCGAAGAGCGGATGATCAAGGCGCTCGGGGCCGGTGTCGACCAGTTCGGTGGCGAGACCCGCGCCGACGTGCTGGTCTCGCTGGTCAAGAACGGGCAGATCGCCGAGTCCCGGGTGGACGAGTCGGCCCGCCGGCTGCTGCGCGAGAAGTTCCGGCTCGGGCTCTTCGAGAACCCCTACGTCGACGCCGATCGCGCCGGGTCCCTGATCGGCTCGGCCGCCGCACGGTCCGAGGGCCTTGCGGCCCAGGCGGCGGCGCACACCCTGCTCACCAACGCTGCCGCCGGTCCGGCCCGGTTGCCCCTCGGCTTTTTGAAGTTGTACGTCGAAGGCATCGCTCCCTCCGCCATCGGCGACCGCGCGATCGTGGTGGACACGCCGGGGGAGGCCGACGTGGCGATCCTCAAACTGGCCGCCCCGTTCGAGAACCGTGGCGACGGCATGTCGATCGAGTCGTTCTTCCACGCCGGATCCCTCGACTTCCCGGCCGCCGAGATCGAACGGATCCAGGGCATCGCCGCCACCGTCCCCACCGTCGTCGACGTCTACCTGGACCGGCCGGCCGTCCTCGCGCCGATCGCCTCCGCCGTGGCGTCGCTGGTCGTCAACTTCGGCGCGTCCGACGAGGCGATCGTCCGAGTCCTGTTCGGCGAGGCCGAACCCGAGGGGAACCTCCCGTTCGACATCCCGTCATCGATGGCCGCCGTCGAGGCGAGCCGCCCCGACGTGCCGTTCGACACAGTGGATCCCACGTTCCGCTTCGGGCACGGTCTGCGCTACCGACCGTCCCGGGGTTAACCTCGCGTTCGGCTGGCCGTGGTCCGCCCGGCTCGCTGTCAACCCCAGGTCCGGCTGGCTCGCACGGCTGTCTCGACGCCCGTGAGAGCCAGCCGGACTCGTTTCTGACACCGGCTGTTCGGCTTCTGTGCGCTGTCCGGCACGCTTCTGCTCGCCATTGCGGCGTCCGGCATTCACTTCGCCGCCGCCCGCCGCCCATAGCTTCGACTCGATCACGCCCGGCCGCGCCCGCTCCCCGGTGGCGCCCCTGCCCAAGCGAGTCGACTCATGCCTGCACACCCGGACGTCAGCGTCGTCATCCCCACGTGCAACCGCCCGGACCTGGCCGTCCGCGCGGTCCGCAGTGCCCTCGCGCAGACGCACGGTGACCTCGAGGTGATCGTCGTCGTTGACGGTCCCGACGACGACACCACCACCGCCCTCGCCGCCGTCGGCGACGACCGGCTGCGCGTCATCGTCCTGCCCCGGCGCGGCCGCGCCCCGCACGCCCGCAATGTCGGCGCCGCCGAGGCCCGCGGCCGGTTCACGGCCCTGCTCGACGACGACGACGAATGGCTGCCCAACAAGATCGAGGCGCAGCTCGCGCTGGCCGCCGGCTCCGGCGCGACCCACCCGGTCGTCGCCACCCGGCTGATCAACCGGACGCCCCGCGCCGACTCGGTCATGCCCCGCCGGCTGCCCGCCGCCGGTGAGCCGCTCAGCGAGTACTTCACCGTCCGGCGTGGCCTCTTCTACGGCGACGGGTTCATCCAGACGTCCACGATCATGGCGCCGACCGACCTGTTCCGGCGGGTGCCGTTCACTGTGGGCCTGCGCCGCCAGCAGGAACTCGACTGGGCGCTGCGGGCCGTCCGCGAGGAGGGTGTGGAACTGCTCTACGCCGAGGAGCCGCTCGTGCTCTGGCACCAGGACGAGGACCGGGACCGGATCAGCCTGCACAACCCGTACGACGAACAGCTCGAATGGCTGCGCGACAACCGTCATCTGTTCACCCCGCGGGCGTACGCCGCCTTCACCCTCAGCGTGATGAGCTCGATGGCCGCGCCCGGCCGGGAGGGCCGCCACTTCCGCGAACTCCTCGCCGAAGCCCGCCGCCACGGCCGCCCCGGCGCCCTCGACTACCTCACCCACCTGCAGATCTGGGCCCTGCCGCCGGCCGTCCGGGCCCGCCTGCGCGACCTGATCGTGGGCCGCCGGGCCGCCGCCGGCGCCGGCACCCCCGCGCCCGAGCCGGTCGATGTCGCCTGACCGGCGGCGGGTGGCCGTCTGGCGCAGCGCGATGCTGCTCGGCTCGGAGACGTTCATCCGCGCCCAAGGCGACGCCCTGACCCGCTGGGAACCGGCCTATCTGGGCGCCACCCGCATCGACTCGCCGCTGTCCCGCCCGGACGACGTGATCGTCTTCCCGGACGGCCCGGCCGGCCGCCGCGAGTTCCTCGGCCTGCGGCTCGGCGGCACCTCACCACGCCTGCGGGCGGTCCTCGCCCGGGTCCGCCCGGAACTGGTGCACGCCCACTTCGGTGGCGACGGCTGGCTGATCAGCCGAACCGCCCGGCAGCTCGGCATCCCGCTGATCGTCACCGTCCACGGCCACGACGTGACCCGGCAGCCGCAGAGCACCGGCCTGCACGGACTCCGCTACCGACGCAACCTGCGCGCCGTCTTCGACAGGTCCGCCCTGATCATCGCCGTCTCCGAGGTGATCCGCGGCCGCGCCGAGGCGTGCGGCGCCGACCCGGCCCGGTTGCGCGTCCACTACACAGGCGTGACCGTCCCGCCGTCGGTGCCGGTCGTGCCGAAACGCTGGGACGTCACGTTCGTCGGCCGTCTCGTGGCCAAGAAGGGCGTCGACGACCTGCTCACCGCCCTGTCCCTGGTCGACACCCCACGCCCGCGCGCGTTGCTCATCGGCGACGGCCCGCTCCTGACCGAGATGCGCACGCTCGCTTCCCGGCTCCGCGTCGACGCCACCTTCGTCGGCGCCCAGCCACCCGAGTCGGTCCAGCGGCACCTCGCCGAGTCCCGGATGCTCGCCGCCCCCTCCAAGACCGCCCCCGACGGCGACACCGAAGGCCTGCCCACCACCATCCTGGAGGCCGCCGCCCTGGGCCTGCCGGTGGTCGCGACCAGACACAGCGGCATCCCGGAGGCGGTCCGGCACGAACGAACCGGCCTGCTCACCCCGGAAGCCGACCCACCCGCCCTGGCCGCTTCGATGTCCCGCCTGCTCGGCGACGCTGAGCTGCGCCACCGGATGGGCACACAAGCCCGCGAACACGTGAGCGCCCACTTCAACCTGGACGCCCAAACCGCCCGCCTGGAGTCCCTCTACGACGAGGCCGCCGTCCTCATCACCCACCCCCGGTAGCCGAGGCCCCGACACCCGCCCGACGCGTCCCGCCACCGTCACTGAAGCCCGCCGCCCCGTCACTCGGCCGCCGTGTCCCGGCCACCGTCACTGAAGCCCGCCGCCCCGTTTCCGGCCACCGTTTCCGGCCACCGTTTCCGGCCACCGTTTCCGGCCACCGTTTCCGGCCACCGTTACTGAAGGCCGCCGCCCCGTTTCCGGCCGCCGTGTCCCGCCACCGTCAGTGCAAGGCCGCGGCCCGTCTCCGGTCGCCGATTCCGGCCCGACTCCACCCTCGTGGATCTTGCACGATCGTCCACCCTCGACTTTCGTACTTTCTGGTTCCCCTTCGCCGCACGCGGTGTTCCGGCGTCGGCGAGGCCCGTCATCCCGCATCTCATCCACCGGCTGGGGCAGGCCTGAACCGTGCACCACAAGATCTACTTTCGCGTGGGTGCGGGGCTGGGTGCGACGGCGCGGTCTCCATGGGGTTGCGCGGCCGGGCTCGTGGAGGTTGCTGCGACGACGGGAGCACACGTTGGCGTTACGTGTGCCGACGTCTTCGCTGGGACGTGGATGAACGCACGCGATCGGCCCAGCGCGTGCGCCTACCTTTGTCGGGGCGACGATGAGCGATCACGATCGGCCAACGTGTGCGCTGACCACCGCCACCGCCACCGCCACCGCCATCGCCGGAACAGGGAACGCGGACGAGTCCTTGCCGGCGGATCCTGCCGCAGCGATGGATCTTGCGTCACTGTTGGCCGGCATGCAGTCGCAATACCGCCGGGGCTGAAGTCCGCGACCGGTGTGATCTGCGGATGCGGGGCCGGGCAGCGGTTCACAAGTGCGAAAGTCGAGTCCACCCGCGTTGTCCGGGAACTGCTCCACCCGCGCTGCCCCGGAACCGCGCCACCCCATGCTGTCCAGGAGCTCCGTCGCCCCACGCTGTCCAGGAACTCTGTCGCCCCGCGCTGTCCAGGAGCTCCGTCGCCCCATGCTGTCCAGGAGCTCTGTCGCCCCGCGCTGTCCAGGAGCTCCGTCGCCCCATGCTGTCCAGGAGCTCTGTCGCCCCGCGCTGTCCAGGAGCTCCGTCGCCCCATGCTGTCCAGGAGCTCTGTCGCCCCGCGCTGTCCAGGAACCGCGCCGTCCATGGTGTCCAGCAACTCCGCCGAATCCTCGTGGATCTTGCAAGATTCTCCAGGCTTGTCGCGATCTTGCATGGTTCTTCACGTCTGGGCATGGTCTGTCGTGCAAGATCCACTGCGTCGGGGAGACCTTGCAGCTTTCTTCCCGTCGGGACGTGGAAAGGGCTGCAAGATCGGCGCGAGGGTGGGAATTCGTGCAAGATCCGCTGGGCGAGGCAAGGGCGGCGGCCCCGGTTGTGGCTCGGTGCCGGCCGTGGCTCAGGCGTCCTTGGGCCCGTCGAAAAACAACCCGTCGGTTTCCGATTTGTCGCGTGCCACCCGTGGCAACTGGCGTTCCTGCTGCTCGGAGCAGCCGCGCCAAGCAGCCTGCCCGGAGTCCGCGGCGTGAACTGCTGCTGAAAATCAGCGAGTTGTTCTTCGACGAGCCCTTCCGGGTCTGGAGTGTCCGCTCTGACTGACAACGGGCGGGCGACGACGGCCGACGGCCGATCAATGCCACTTAGCGTAAGTTGATCTTGCGCGGGCGCACTTCGGGTTCCAGGGGCTTGACCTGCACACATGCGGTTGCGGCATGAATTGTGGCCGGGCCGGACGCCGACGGCACTCGCCGAGGACCTGCAGGTCATAGCCTTGATCAACTTAAGCTAAGTGGCATTGACGGCCGATGGCCGACGACGGCCGACGGCCGATGGGCGGCGACTGCCGACTGCCGATGGCCGATGGGCGACGACGGTCGATGGGCGATGACGGTCGGCGGTGGGTGGGTTTGGGGTCAGCGGAGGCGGCGTAGGGCGGCTGTGGCCAGGTGTTTTCCTCGGCGTACACCGCCCAGGACGACGGTTGCCGCACGGCCGCCGGTCGTCGCCTTCAGCACGGTGATGATCTTGTGGGCTCGGGACAGGTCCGATTGCAGGGCGGCGGTCCTCTGCTCGTACCACAGCAATTGCGCCTTGGCCTCGGCCAACTGCTCAGCGAGACGGTCGTGGGAGGCGGTGAGCTCCCGCAACGTCGACGGGGTCGGCCTCGGCGCCGGAGCCGGGTCCACCGGAAGGCCCGACATGGCCGCCAGCAGCGAGTCCGTGCCCTCGGCGGGCCACCGGTGGGCCAGGCCCTCGTCGTGCAGGGCGGCCGCGAGCAGCTGAAGCGGCGGCATGCCGTCGTCGGCCGACGCGACAGCCGGGACCAGGGCGCCGTCCGGGGTGCGCAGCAGGGCGTCGGCCGGCAGGGTGGCGTGTGGGCCGGACTGCCAGGTGGTCAGCATGGCGCGGAACTCCGGCTGGTCGCCGGAACGGGCGGCGGCCAGCAGGGCGTCGTGGAGACAGATTCCGGCCGGCGCCGGGCCGAGGGCGGAGACGGTCCAACCCGATGCGGTACGCACCAGCGGCCCCGCGGCGAGCAGCCCGTCCGGCAGGGGCGCCGGATGATGGCCGGGGTAGGCGGCGACCACGATCCAGGCGGGCGCGAGCTCACCGGCCAGCCCGTGACGCAGCAGGCCGGCGGCGAGCGGCCGGAAGTCGGCGAGCAGTGGCCCGGCCGGCAGCCCGGCCCGGCGCAGTGTGGACGTCAGGAACCCGTGCAGGGCGGGTTCGGTCAGCGCGTCCTCGTTGAGCAGCGCCGACGGTGATTCCGGGGACGGGTACGCCGACCAGTCCCGCAGCACGTCGAGCCCGGCCGACCGCAGGTGGGCGCGCAGGGGTTCGAGGCCGGCGGGCCGGGTCGGGTCGGTGGCCGGGTGGTCCGACCAGGCTTCGTCGCCGGGGCCGGTGGCGCCCGCGTAGAGCCGGTGCAACCCGACCGGGTTCGGCACCGACAGCAGCAGCCGCCCGCCGGGGCGCAGCACGGCCAGCAACTGGGCGATCCCGGCCGCCCAGGGCAGGTCGGCGGTCTCGGTGGAGCCGGTACGGTCCAGCCCGTCCAGTGCCACCACGGTGTCGTACGCCGGAACCGCCGCCAGTTTCTCCAGGCTCCCGCAGCAGACCTGCACCCCGGCGCGCCCGGCCCAGCGTCCGGCCAGCGCGTCGGCGTCCGGCACGCCGCGTACCAGCACGGTCACCTGCCGGGCCGGGATGGCGTCGATGAGTTCCGGCTCGTGCGGGCCGACCACGAGCACGTGCCCGTGTGCGGTTGCGGCGAGTTGCCGCAGCACCGCGCCGCGCGCCGGGGATCTGTCGGACCAGTGCGGCATCTCGCCGCCGAGGAGGAGCGCCGTCATGTCTCGGTCCAGTGGAAGAGGTGCCGGAGCTCGGCAGCGGACAGGGTGCGGTCGGCGCCGAGCTCGTCGACGGCGATGGCGTGGGCGGTGGCCGTGTCGATCTTCGGGCCGTGCAGGTCGGCCCACTGCCGGCGGATCCGGTTCCGTCCGCCGAACAGGTCCTGTTCGCCCTGGAGCTGCATCGGATCGCCGTAGACGGCCGGTTCGCAGCCGGCCAGGATGCCGTAGAAGACGGCGGAGCACAGCCGGTTCGACGCGACCCGCCGGTGCCGGCGCTGTTCGGCGAGCTGCCGGGCCAGGAAACCGGGGTCGAGGTCCTTCCACCAGCCGCCCCGGTAGCCGTGGCAGATCACCCGGAACCCGGCCTGCTCGTAGCCGCGGCGGACCCGCGCGGTGCGGTACTCCTGCCAGTAGAGGCAGACGGTGACCGGGCCGGGTTCGGTGTCGCGGATCTCGGCGATCAGCCGGTCGTGGTCACCTTCGACGTGCTGGCCCTCCCAGCCGTGGAACGGGTACCAGATGGTGCCGTCCCGAGGGCCGTCCGGCGAAGGTTCCATCGCGGTCAGGTACGCCCACGGCGCCCCCACCACGTGCACCTGCCGGCGGCCCATCGACCAGGCCCGGCGCCGGGTCCGCTCACTCCAGACGAACGCCGGGATGCCGGGGACGAACTCGTGGTCGGGGGCGAGGCCGTCGCCGATGTTCCACCCGTGCTGGAGATAGCCGTGGATCCGCGGCGGATCGGCGTCGAATCCGCAGTAGCGGGCCAGCACGTAGGAGTGCCCGTAGTAGTGGTTGGCGTGGTGCACGCCCCATCCCACCGTGGACAGGCGTACACCACGCAAACAGCAGGAGATCAGCCGGTGACGGCGAACAGGGCGGCGGCGTACGCCTTGTGGCCCTCCGGAGTCGGGTGGTACGACTCGGACAGGTTGTCCCGCAGCCCGTGGATCCACGGCTCCTTGGTGCACGCCTCGTGCCCCTCGAACGCCTTGCGCACGTCGACGAAGGTGAACCCGGCCGCGGTGACCCGGCCCTTGATCACCTCGTCGAGCGAGTCGGCGCCGTCGTTGAGGGCCGTGCGCCGTGCGTCGCTGAGCGCGTCACAGGACACTCCGGCGGCGCCCGGGGCGGCCACCAGGTGCGGGTACCCGGTGACGAACACCTTCGCGTTCGGCGCCGCCTCCTTGATCATCTGGTAGAGCGCGTCCAGCTCGGCAGGCAGGTTGCTCTCCACCGCGGTGACCGCGGTGGAGACCGACGTCTTGCAGGTCTCGTCGGTGCCCAGCAGGCACGTCTGGAGCGACTTGGTCCAGCCGGCGTCGTTGCCGCCGACGGTCAGGGTCACCCACCCGGTGTTCTCGTTCAGCGCCCGGAGCTGCTCGAACCGGACATCGTTGATCTTCGCCCCGGCGCAGGTGGCGTCGGTGATGGTGCCGAACGAGGCGACCGTGCGCAGGGCGGCCCACAGGTGCGGGTAGCCGCCGTCCTTGCTCTGCACACAGTCGGGTTTGTCCCCGTAGTTCCCGGCGCCGAGACCGGCCGCGTACGAGTCGCCGAGCGCCACGAAATCACGGGCTTCCACGGCTTTCGTGGCGGCCTCCTCGGCGCCGCTACAGGCCGTGAGGGCGGTCAGCACCGCCACGGTGGTCGCGACCGGTATCCAGCGTCGCTTCAAGGCAACTCCTTAACGAAAGATAGATCCCGTGAATAATGCATGACGGCCGCGGTCCGGCATACTGCTGACCTGTGACGACTCGCGAACCCCGCCTGGAGATCGAGTACTGCACGCAGTGCCGCTGGCTGATGCGCGCGGCCTGGACGGCGCAGGAGCTGCTCACCACGTTCACCACCGACCTGGGCGAGGTGGCCCTGGTCCCGGGGATCGGTGGGGTGTTCGAGGTGCGGCTCGGCGAGGAGACCCTGTGGTCACGCAAGGCCGAGGGCGGCTTCCCCGAGCTGGCCCACCTCAAGCGCCTGGTCCGTGACCGGATCGCCCCGGGTCGATCACTGGGGCACAGCGACGGGCACAAGCCCGGCGAGCCGGCCGGGAGTAGGGCAGAGTCGGACGGGTGATGTCCCGCTGGACGATCCACGTCCCACTGCTGGCCCTGCTCACTCTGATCGCGACCTTCGGCCGGGACCTGCCGGTGGCGGTGGTGGCCGTGGTGTCGCTGCTGCTGGCGGGCGCGGTGCTGGCCGCCGTGCACCACGCCGAGGTGGTGGCGCACCGGGTCGGGGAGCCGTACGGCTCGCTGATCCTGGCCGTGGCGGTGACCATCATCGAGGTCGCGCTGATCGTGACGCTGATGGTCAGCGGCGGTGAGAAGGCGCAGTCGCTGGCCCGGGACACCGTCTTCGCCGCCGTGATGATCACCTGCAACGGCATCCTCGGCATCTCCCTGCTGGTCGGGGCGCTGCGCAGGCGGTTCGCGGTGTTCAACCCGGAGGGCACCGGCGGCGCGTTCGCCACGGTCACCGCGATCGCCACGCTCAGCCTGGTGCTGCCGACGTTCACCACGAGCCGGCCCGGACCCCAGTTCAGCCCGGCCCAGCTGGCCTTCGCCGCGGTCGTGTCGCTCGGCCTGTACCTGCTGTTCGTGGCAGTGCAGACCCGCCGGCACCGGGACTACTTCCTGCCGATCACCACGGCCGGCGAGGTGATCGACGCCGAGGAGCACGTCGACCCGCCGTCCGCGCGGACCGCCCTGCAGAGCCTCGGCCTGCTGCTGGTCGCCCTGATCGCGGTGGTCGGGCTGGCCAAGGGCGTGTCACCGGCGATCGAGTCGGGAGTGGCCGCCGCCGGGCTGCCGCAGTCCGTCGTCGGCGTGGTGATCGCTCTGCTGGTCCTGCTGCCGGAGACCATCGCCGCGGTCCGGGCCGCCGCCCGCGACCGCATGCAGACCAGCCTCAACCTGGCGCTCGGCTCGGCGATGGCCAGCATCGGCCTGACCATCCCGGCGATCAGCGTCGCCATGATCTGGCTGGAGGGCCCGCTGCTGCTGGGCCTCGGCGGGACCGAGACGGTCCTGCTGGTGCTGACCGTCGCGGTGGGCACGCTGACGATCGTGCCCGGCCGTGCCAACATCCTCCAGGGCGGCCTGCACCTGTCCCTTCTGGCGGTCTTCCTGTTCCTGGCCGCGAGCCCGTGAGCCGTGATCCACGCAGCACGGTAGATTGCTGCCGGTGAACAAACAGGCCCAGGCCGTCGTGCTGTTCCTCTTCGGCGGCGCGATCCTGAAGGCATCGCTCACCGACCTCTACCTGCGCTATGTGCAGGAGGCGCTGCGCCCGTTCCTGATCGCCTCCGGCGCGCTGCTGGTGTTCGCCGCCGCCGCCACCCTCTGGTACGACCTGCGCCGCCGTAAGGACCCGGACGAGGAGCACCACCACCATCACGAGCCGCGGGTCGGCTGGCTGCTCATCCTCCCGGTGCTGGGCCTGCTCCTGATCGCGCCGCCGGCGCTCGGGTCGTACACGGCCGAGCAGACCGGCACCGTGCAGATCGGCGCCGAGTCCGACTATCCGCCCCTGCCGGAGGGCGACCCGGCCACGGTCAGCCTGCTCGACTACGCCTCCCGGGTGATCTACGACGAGGGCCGCAGCCTGACCGGCCGCCGTCTCCAGCTCACCGGCTTCGTGGCGGCCGGCGGCGACGGTGTGCCGATGCTGGCGAGGATCGTGGTGAGCTGCTGCGCCGCCGACGGCCGCCCGATCAAGGTGGGCCTGACCGGCGGCCCGCCGATGGACGTGCCCGCCGGGACCTGGCTCCAGGTCACCGGGACGTACACCGACAAGCGCGGCAAGGACCCGGTCAACCAGGCCGACATCGCGTTCCTCCAGGTGCACGAGTGGCAGCCGGTCAGCCCACCGAAGCAGCAGTACGAATGAGCGCCCGCTCCACGGTGGCCCTCGGGGTCGCCCTGCTCGCGGCCGGCGCCCTGCTCGCCGGTGGCCTGCCCGAGCAGCCTGTCACGCCGGTGACGTCGGCTGCCCGGCCCACGGCCGAGCAGGAGTGGCCCCGGGCGGCCCGCGCCGACCTGCGGGACCTGACCGTCGAGCCGCTGCTGTTCCTGGACGCGACGACAGCGGTCGGCCAGGTGACCGACGGCGACTTCGTACGGCTGCTGGTGGAGAAGGACGGCATCGCCCGCGAGTTGCGCCGCCTGCCGGCCGCCGACGACCCGCGCTTCGAGGCGATGACCGTCTCCGGTGACGAGCTGATCTGGGCCGAGTCGTCGGGCAGCCGCCCGGTGGAGATCTGGGCGGTCCGGCGGGACGGCGGCGACGCCCGGCTGGTCACCGCCGACACCGGCAACACGCTGTTCTACGGCAACCAGTACGACCTGGTGGTCGACGGCGGCCGGGTGCACTGGGTGGCCGGCGAGGGCGACAAGACCACCCAGATCCGGTCGGTGGCGCTGACCGGCGGCAAGGTCGACGTGCGGGAGGAGCCCGGCCGCTGGTCGTTGTCGGCCTGGCCGTGGCTCACCGACGACACCGGCGCGCAGTCCGGCCAGGTCCGGATGCTCCAGATGACGACCCGCCGGGAGTTGCGGGTGCCGTTCTCCGGCGCCGAGTGGGGCATGTGCGCTCCCACCTGGTGCCGGGTGATGGTGATGAACGGCGAGGGCCTGGCCCGGATCGACGTGATGCGCCCGGACGGCGCCGACCGGCGGCGGGTGGCCGGGCCGGGCACCCAGGCCGCGGTCAGTGACGTGGCCGTGCTGGACCGGTTCGAGATCCTCTCCGAACCGGGGCCCGATTTCGACCTGACCGGCACGGCCGGCCTCGTCGTCCACGACCTGACGACGGGCCGGACCGTGACCCTCTCCGCGGCCGCCGACCTGGCCGCCACCAAGGACGGTGTGCTCTGGTGGTCGACCGGCACCCAGGAGACGGCCGTCTGGCACACCCTGGATCTACGAACCGTCTGACGGCCTGCCGCGCAGCGACATCAGGGCGTCCACCACCAGGAAGACGGCCAGCGGGATGCCGAACAGCGGCAGCGCCCAGCCGAGCGCGAAGACCACCGGCACCCCGGCCACGATCGCCCAGGCCGGCAGCCCGAGCCAGGCGCCCCGGGCCGGCGCCGCGCCGACCAGGGCACGGCGGTCGTCGCGGGTCGGCCGCCGCTGCCACCACATCCGGTAGCCCCACAGGATCACCGCGAGCAGGCCGATCGCGAGGGCGGCCAGCAGCAGCTGGTTGACGATGCCGAACAGGATGCCCATGTGCGCCTGCACGCCGAGTTTGGTGAGCTGGGCCAGCACCGGCCAGTCGGCGAAGTCGCTGCGCGCCACGACCGTGGCGGTGGCCGGGTCGACGGCGATCCGGTCCAGGCTGACCGGCCACGTGTTGTCGATGCCGGCGACGGTCCAGGCGGCGCCGCCGGTCTCCGGCAGGCTCAGCTCGACCGGGCCGGACAGGCCGCTGTCGCGGGCCACCTTCAGGACGATGTCGGCCTGGGCCGGGTCGACCGCGACCGGGGCCTCGCTGCCGGCGCCGTGGTGGCCACCGGCCGACGGGGTGGCGCCGGGAACCTCCAGGGCCGGGCGGCGGCCGTCCAGGGCGTCGAGCGCGATCTCGAAGTTGCCACCCGCCCAGCGCGACCAGGTGAGGCCGGTGGCGGCGAGGATGAGCAGGCCGAGGCTGATCCACAGGCCGGTCGCGGCGTGCCAGCCCCGGGTCCGGCGCACGCCTTTCTTCGCCGACAATTCCGGAGCGAGCATCTTGCGTACGCTGCGCCGGCGCCGCCACCACAGGACGATCCCGCCCAGGGTGAGCACCCACAGCCAGCTGGCGGCCAGTTCGGAGTAGTTGCGGCCGAGGTCGCCCAGGTGCAGGTTGCGGTGCAGGTCGTCGAGCCAGGTGGTGACCGGCGTCGAACCCCACCAGGTGGTGAGCTGGCCCTGCACCGCGCCGGTGTGCGGGTCGACGTAGACGGTGTGCTGGTTCTCGCCGAGGTCGGGCTGGGCGAACACCACCCGGGTGGTGCCGTCGCCCTCGGCCGGCTGGACCGCCGCGATCGTGCCGTCCGGGTGTGCGGCCCGGGCCGCAGCGATCTGGCCGGCCAGCGGGAGGACCGGGCCGCTCGTGGTCGCGGCGGTCAGCTTGTCGCCGTACAGGATGCCGTCGAGCTGGGGTGTCGCCGTGTAGAGCAGCCCGGTCACGGCCGCCACCACCAGGAACGGGGCGACCAGCACACCGGCGTAGAAGTGCAGGCGCAGCAGCAGCGCGCCGAACGCGCCGGTGCGGCGGGAACCGCGGGCCGGCGGCGCCGCCGGGGTCACCGGCGCGGTGGTCAGTTCGGGTGTCACGGCCATCGGCTGTCCTCGTCAGGGTGTCGGCGGCGCGGGAGTGCGCCGGCATCCAGGGGGAAACGCAGTCGACGCCCGGGCCTGGCGGCGTCGCACCATTGGTCGCCGCATGTGGCCCCGAAGTTCCCAGTGACTTTTCAGGGACTTGAGATCGATGAGCCGGGAACTACGTCCCGCCGTCCGGCGACTAACGGGCGTCACCGAGCTTGAGGAAGATGATGCTGACTCGTACCGTTCTCGCCGTCGCGGCCGTCACCTGCGCCGTTCTCACCGGCTGTGGCGGCGCCCCGGAAGCGGAGACCGCGACCGCGCAGGCCCCGGCTCAGGCGTCGTCCGCCCCGGCCGCCGCGCTCACCGTGCGTGACCCCTGGGTGAAGGCGGTGGACACCGGGATGACCGCGGCGTTCGGCACGCTGGTCAACAACACCGGCGCGGACGTGACGATCACCGGGGCCACGTCGCCGGCGTCGCCGATCGAGCTGCACACCATGGCCATGGAGGACGGCAAGATGGTGATGAAGCCCAAGGAGGGCGGCTTCACCATCAAGGCCGGCGGCACCCATGAGCTGGGCCCCGGTGGCGACCACCTGATGCTGATGCAGCCGTCTGCGGCGATCCGGCCGGGCGACGAGCTGTCCTTCACGCTGACCCTGTCCGGCGGCGGGACGGTGGCGTTCACCGCGATCGCCAAGCCGTTCGCGGGCGCTCAGGAGAGCTACGCCCCGGGCATGCACGGCATGCCGTCGGCCACGGCGACGGCTTCGGCGGGCGCGCACTCGTGACGCTGCGCAGGCGTGCCCTCCTGGCCGGCGGCGCGGTCGCCGGCCTCGGCGCGGTCGCGGCCTGTTCGTCCGCCACACCGTCGCCGGGCGGCGAACGGGAGGCGATGGTCCCGGCTTCCGATATCGGTACGGGCGTCGTGCCCTTCCACGGCATGCGGCAGGCCGGTGTCACCACCGAACCGCCGGCGCACGCGGTGTTCCTGTCCTTCACCGTGGCCCGGGGAACCGACCGGGCCGCCGTCGGCCGGATGCTGCGGCTGCTCACCGACGACGCGGCCCGCCTGACCCGGGGCGAGCCGGCGCTCGGCGACACCGAGGCGGAGCTGGCCCGGCACCCGTCCCGGCTCACCGTCACGTTCGGGTTCGGCCCCGGGCTGTACCGCGCGGCGGGCCTGAAGTCCCCGGTAACCGACCTGCCGGCGTTCCCCGTCGACCGCCTGGAGGCCAGATGGAGCGGCGGTGACCTGCTGCTCCAGATCTGTGCCGACGACTCGCTGACCGTCACGCACGCCCAGCGGATGCTGATCAAGGACGCCCGGCCGTTCGGCGCGATCCGCTGGGCGCAGCGCGGCTTCCGGCGCAGCGCCGGCGTGCACCCGGCCGGGTTCACCCAGCGCAACGTGCTCGGCCAGCTGGACGGCACGGCGAACCCGCGGGACGCCGCGATGGACACCGCGGTGTGGAACCCGGACGGGTCGACGAGCCTGGTGGTCCGCCGGATCCGGGCCGAGATCGAGACGTGGGACCTGCTCAGCGTCGCCGACAAGGAGAGCGCGGTGGGCCGGCGGATGGTGTCCGGCGCCCCGCTCAGCGGCACCGCCGAGTTCGACGAGCCGGACTTCACGAAACTCGACGACACCGGGCTGCCGGTGATGCCGGACTTCGCGCACGTCACCCGGGCCCGGCAGACCGATCCGCGGCTGAAGATCCTGCGCCGGCCGTACAACTACGACGAGGCTCCGGACGCGCAGGGGCGACCCGACAGCGGGCTGGTGTTCGCGTCGTACCAAGCTGACATCGACCGGCAGTATCTCCCCATCCAGCGGCGTCTCGCCGAGAAGGACCTGTTGAACGAATGGACAACACCGATCGGATCCGCGGTCTTCGCCATTCCTCCGGGCTGCGCCGAGGGCGGCTGGATCGGCGAGCAGGCGTTCGCCTGAGCCGGCCCCTGCTGGCCCTGGCCGCGCTGCTCGCCGTGCTGCTGCCCGGCGTCCCGGCGTGGGCGCACAACGCGCTGGCCGAGGCGAACCCGGCGAAGAACGCCACCCTGAAGAAGTCGCCGTCCGAGGTGAAGCTGCGGTTCCTCCAGAAACTGGACCCGAAGTACACCACGATCACGGTCAGCGACGCCGCCAAGGCGAAGGTGGAGACCTCGGCCCCGAAGGTGGACGGGGCGACCGGCTCGGTGACCTTCGCCGCGCCGCTCACCAACGGCGCCTACACGGTCGCCTACCAGGTGGTCTCCACGGACGGGCACACCGTGAAGGGGTCGTACCAGTTCACCGTGAACGACCCGGCGGCGGTCGAACCCTCGTCGGCCCCGCCGTCACTCCCGGCCACCACCGAGCCGGCGCCCGCGGCGACGACGGCGGCCGCGCCGACGCCGTCCGCGGTAAGCGATCTGGTGGAAAAGTCCGAAGAGTCGTCAAATTCTACGCTGTATGGTCTGATCGCCGGCATCGTGGTCGTCCTCGCCGCCGGCGCCGCTTTCCTGTTCATCCGTCGCCGCAAGGCGTGAAGGGGTCCCCCATGAAGCAGTCCGCGCTGCGGCGCGTCGCCACCATCTCCGCCGTCGCCGCCGTGTTCGTGCTCGGCGTGGCCGGTCCGGCCGCCGCGCACGTGACCGTCAACCCGGGCACGGCCACCCAGGGCGGCTACACGAAGGTGTCGTTCCGGGTGCCCAACGAGAGCGACAGCGAGTCGACCACCAAGCTCGAGGTCAACCTGCCGGTGGAGAGCCCGATCGGGTCGGTGTCGGTCAAGCCGGTGCCGGGCTGGACCGCGGTCGCCGAGAAGTCGAAGCTGGCCACCCCGGTCAAGGTCCACGAGAGTGAGATCACCGAGGCGGTCACCAAGATCACCTGGACCGCGGCGGCCGGCTCGGAGATCAAGCCGGGGACGTTCCAGGAGTTCGACGTGTCGCTCGGCCCGCTGCCGGAGGTCGACCAGCTGATCTTCAAGGCGCTCCAGACGTACTCCGACGGCACCGTGGTCCGCTGGATCGACGAGCCGGCCACCGACGGCACCGAGCCGGAGAGCCCGGCCCCGGTCCTGAAGCTCGCCGCCGCCGGAGCGGCTCCGTCCGCGGCGGCCCCGGCCCCGGCCACCGAGGCGGTCGCCGCCGAGGAGGGCGACACCGGCGACAGCGGCGCGGCCTGGGGCATCGCCGGTCTGGTCGCCGGTCTGGCCGGCCTGATCCTGGGCCTGCTCGCCTACCGCAAGGCCGCGACGGGCCCTACGCCGGCCCCCTGATCACCGCAGTTCGTTGTCGAGGCCGGCCGTGAGGCCGGCCTCGACGTCGTCCGGGGCCCGCATCCGCCAGGCATCCGTGATCAGCTCCCTCAGCCGTTCGGGTGAGACCTTCTCCAGCCGCAACATCACCAGTGGCAGCCCGTCGTAGCCGGGTGTGGTGAAGAACATGTCGGGCTCGCCGAGCAGCAGAGCCTGTTTCTCCGCTTCGTCGCCGACGAACAGAACCGCCACATCCGTACGGATCACACGCGGTTTTCCGGGTAGACGTTCCGGATATGACCAGACGAATCCCTTCCCGGAGACCCGGAAGTCGAAGCCGTCACTGTCGATCTCCTCGACCTCGGGCAGGCCGAGCGCGACCCGGCGCACGTCATCAGCGTCACTCACGGTGGTCATTCTGCAACATGTCTGTAGACATCTGTGGCAATTGATTGCTTGCCTACTGGTCCAGTAGGCTTCTATTCTCCGATCCAAGAACTAGGAATTCCCCCTCCCACTCCGGCGGTCCGACATGCAGAAGCTCCTCCTCCTAGCCCTGGTCGGGCTGGGTGCTCAGCTCGTCGACGGCAGCCTGGGCATGGCCTACGGCGTCACCTCGACCACGCTCCTCCTGGCGATCGGCACGAACCCGGCGGCCGCCTCGGCCACCGTGCACCTCGCCGAGATCGGCACCACCCTGGTCTCCGGCATCTCGCACTGGCGGTTCGGCAACGTCGACTGGAAGGTCGTCCTCAAGATCGGTGTCCCGGGCGCGATCGGCGCCTTCGCCGGGGCCACCGTGCTCTCCAACATCTCCACCGAGGTCGCCGCGCCGCTGATGGCGGTCATCCTGCTGGTCCTCGGCCTGTACGTGTTCATCCGGTTCACCTTCCAGGGCCTGCCCAAGGGTCAGCTCGGCAAGCCGCTGCGCAAGCGGTTCCTCACCCCGCTCGGCCTGGTCGGCGGTTTCGTCGACGCCACCGGTGGCGGCGGCTGGGGCCCGGTCGGCACCCCGGCGATCCTGGCCAGCGGCCGGCTCGAACCCCGCAAGACGATCGGCTCGATCGACACCAGCGAGTTCCTCGTCGCGATCGCCGCCAGCCTCGGCTTCATCTGGGGCATCGGCAGCGAGAACATCGACTACGGCTGGGTGCTCGCCCTGCTGATCGGTGGCGTCATCGCCGCCCCGCTGGCCGCCTGGCTGGTCCGGCACATCCCGCCGCGCGTCCTCGGCGCTGCGGTCGGCGGTGTGATCATCCTGACCAACACCCGCTCCCTGCTCCGCAGCGACTGGATCGACGCCCCCGACGCCGTCCGCTACGTGTTCTACGGTGTCATCTACGTCGCCTGGGCCGCCGCGATCGTCTACTCGGTGCTCCAGTACCGCAAGCACGCCGCCGAGGACCGCCAGATCATCGCCGAGGCCGAGGGCGCCACCACCGGCGCCACTCCCGACGACAAGGCCACCGCGAACGCCTGAGAAAGCGGCCCGCGGTCCGGAGGCGGCTGCGGCTCGTCGTTGCGGGCCCTCGCCGCGGCCCGGAACTGGCTGCGGGTCGTCGCTGGTGGCCAGAAGTCCGCGGGCTGAATTGAAGTAGATGCCGGGGTCCGCTGCGGACCCCGGCATCGCGCTTCTACGATGCGCCGATGTGGTGGAGGCGAAAGAAGCGCACGTTGCCGGACTTCTGTGAAGATCTGGCCCGGGGTGTCATGGCCCTCGACGAGGACGCGTCGGCGGCGGCGATGCGCGGGATCATCGGCTCCCTCGACGGGGCCGGCCCGGCCGAGCT
Source organism: Actinoplanes sp. NPDC026670 (assembly GCF_040638175.1). Taxonomy (NCBI): domain Bacteria; kingdom Bacillati; phylum Actinomycetota; class Actinomycetes; order Micromonosporales; family Micromonosporaceae; genus Actinoplanes; species Actinoplanes sp. NPDC026670. The sequence continues at coordinate 85,371 of NZ_JBEZXU010000020.1, read as the reverse complement.
GACCGAGGGTGTCCGCCGGCTGCTCCCGGCGGTCCAGCAGGTCTCGATCGGCAACGGCGGCCAGCTGGCCCAGGTCGCGGCCGGGCTGATCGAGGCCGGCGCCGACCCGTTCGTGCTGCTGGAGGTGCTGGTCGAGCGGGTGACGGACGGGCTCGAGCAGGCCGCCCGTTTCCCCGTCCTGGTCGACAAGGACGGCGGCGGATTCGACGCGCCGGGCAGCCAGGAGGAGGCCGACGCGCTGATCGACCGGGCCGCCCGGGCCGCCGCTTCGGCCGGGATCTCCCGGGAGGAGGGCATCCGGCTGACCGAGTCGTTCTTCACCATCGACGAGTGGATCCCCAGCCTGCTCCTGCCCCTGCAGCAGAAACGGGTCCGGCAGGCGTTCCCCGGCCGGGAACGACTGGCCGCCGCAGCCGACGCGATGACCGATCACGCGGACGCCGCACCGTGGATGTTCGGGCTGCTCCAGGTGCTCGACGACGAGCCGTTCCTGGTCATCCACCGCCCCACCGGGCGGGCGTACCGTCTGACGGTCAGCGGAGTCGGTGACAACTTCCAGCTGCACACGCTGCTGGCCGCGACCCTGATCGGCGATCCGGCCGAGGGCCTGATCGAAGGCGCCCGGCCCGCACCGGCCTGGATCGCCGCCGCCACCGACGGCCCCGACCTCCAGCCGTCCGGCGGGGTCCGCGGCCAGTTCGAGCTGTTCGGCGCGGACGGCGAGCGGATCTGGGGCGAGGGGCGCCCCGCCGACATCCCGGTGCTCGACGGCCACCGGGTGGTGGTGCTGGACAAGCCGTCCTACGCCCGCTCCTGGAACACCGGCCGCGTCTACCCACTGATGCACCCGGAGATCAGCCTCGACCAGAAGCTGCCCGAGCCCGAGGCGGCCACCTGGCTGAAAAAGATCACCGACCCCGAGGCGGGCCACTGACCGACGTCCACAAGATCGCCGACGGCGCGGCGCGTGGCGGTGGGGGGTCAGTGGTCGGGGGTGCCGGGCGGAGCCATGATCCGTAGGGCGTTGGGGTCCACCGCCACGCGTAGCGGGGTCGCGCCGCACGGTTCGCCGTCGACCTCCACGTGGGCCGGCCGGTCGGTCTCCAGCCACAGCTCGCCCACCGCCAGGAACGGCTGCTCACGCAGTGTCCGCCGGTGCCCGGTGAGCGCGTTGCGGGCGGTCTCGCGGACCAGCTCCAGCTTCGAGGCCCCGCCCACCGGGTACGCCACGAGCAGCCGGTCGTCAGCGTGCGCGTCCGCGGTGATCGGGCGCCCGGCGTGGAACCCGCCGTTGGCCACGTACACCTGGTGGGTGTGGTAGACGATCTCCCGCCCGTCGGCCCGGACCGTGACCTTCAGCGGCCGGTGCCGGGTGAGCAGCCCGAGCGCGGTGATCGGGTAGGCGATCCGCCCGATCACCCGTTTCAGCCGGCTCGGCACGTTGATCATGATTTCGGCGGACAGCCCGGCGCCGACATGGTTGGTGAACGGCATGTCGCCGGCGATGCCCAGGTCCACGTCGATGACCTTGCCGTCGACGAGCGTCGAGACCGCCTCATCGAGATCCGGGAGGATTCCCACCGTACGCGCGAAATTGTTTGTCGTGCCGAGCGGAAGCAGACCGAGAGCCACGTCGCGGTGGGCGAGCACCCGGCCGGCCGTGCTGATCGTGCCGTCGCCGCCGCCGGCGACCAGCAGGTCCGGGTGGTGCGCGAGAGCCGCCGCCAGGGATTTCTCCAGCTCGCCGGGCCGGTCCACGGCATAGGCGCCGAGCAGCTCGAACCCGGCGGCGAGCAGACGGGCGTGCGCGTCGGCGTAGAGCTGCCGCCCGCGCCGCGACCGCGCGTTCACGACGAGCGCCGCCCGCCGTTCGCGCCGGATGTCCTCGGTCAGCTCCTGCTTCGTCCGCACCGGCCGACCCTACCGTCCGGAGATCACATCACGTCCAGCCGGACCGACTCGTATCCACGCAGCACGAACCCCGGGTTACGGACCGGTTCCGCGGCCAGTTCCAGCCGCGGCGCGTGATCGAGCAGGGCGGTCAGGGCGGCCTGCATCTCGATCCGGGCGAGCGGGGCGCCCAGGCAGAAGTGCAGTCCCGCCCCGAAACTCATGTGCGTGTTCGGCACCCGGCCGGCGTCGAACCGGTCCGGGTCGGCGAACACCGCCGGATCCCGGTTCGCGGCCCCCAGCAGCGCCGCCACCTCGGCCCCCTGCGGAACCGTCACCCCGCCGATCGCCACATCGGCCGCGGCCGTCCGCACGAACAGCTGCGACGGCGAGTCGTACCGCAGCATCTCCTCCACCGCGGTCGGCACCAGCTCGCGGTCGGCCCGCAGCCGCGCCAGCTCCCCGGGATGATCGAGCAGCGCCACCATCCCGTTGCCGAGCCCGTTGACCGACGCCTCGTGCCCGGCGTTGAGCAGCAGGATCGCCGACGCCACGAGCTCCTCCGCGGACAGCCGGTCCGAGCCGTCCCGCACCGACACCAGATGGCTGATCAGATCGTCCCCGGGGGCGGCCGCCTTACGCTCGGCCAGCTCCCGCATGTAGTCGGCGAACTCCCGGCACGCCTCCAGCGCGGCCGCCTCCACCTCGGGGGTGCGGCCCACCTCGTACATCCGGACCATCGCCGCCGACCAGGGCCGCAGCCGGTCCCGCTCCTCCGCCGGAACGCCCAGCAACTCGGCGATCACCGTCACCGCCAGCGGCTCGGCGAGATCGGTCAGCAGATCGAAATCGGACCCGGCCGCCTCGACGAGCGCGGCCGCCTCCGCCACGACGGTGGCCCGCAGCCGCTCGATGTGCCCACGCGCGAACGCCTTGGCCACCAGCGCCCGCAACCGGGTGTGCACCGGCGGCTCGTTCTCCATCATCTGATGCCGGTGCAGCAGATTGAACGGCTCGAAGACCGCGGCCGGCTCCTCGTCCCGCCAGAACCGCCCGAGCCGCCGATCCCGCAGAACAGCGTCGACAGCCGCGTGGCTCACCGCCAGCCAGCGCCCGCTGGGCTCATGAAAACCCAGGTCGGCCTGCTCCCGCAGCCGCGCCAGAGCGGGATACGGATCCCGGACGAACGACGGGTCGGAAAACTCAAGGTCCACCCGGCGCAGACTATCCCTTTTCGGTACGCGCCAGCCCGCCCCGCCAGAACCAGACAGTTCCGTGAGCACACCGCGGCGCAGTCCCGGCGCAGGCCCGCCAGCGCGCCCGCCGGGCTGTCCTGCCCACTCACCGCCCTACCCCGTCCACACCCGCAATCAACCGAGCACATGCCCCTGACCTGCCCAAACGCAGTGCCGCGCGGTCGAGGTCTCGCACCGGTGCGCAACGCCGTCCCGCGTGGGCATCTGTGGCCCGAATCGAGCCGTATGTCACCACGCGGTTCTCCTCGCCCTTACGGATCTTGCACGGTTCTCCGGGCTCCTGGCGATCTTGCACGGTTTTGCATTTTCTGGGGTGAATTGTCGTGCAAGAACCACTTGGCGACGCGGATCTTGCAGTGCTTTGCATGCTCCGATGTGGAGAAACCTGCAAGATCCGCCCGAGGGTGCATATTCGTGCAAGATCTGGACGATGGCCGCTGTGGCGCGATCCGAACCATGGACTGGACGATGGCCGCTGTGGCGCGATCCGAACCACGGACTGGCGGGTTTGTACTGGTGAGGGCTATGAGACCGGGACGGGTTCTGCCGGGATGGTGGTGACCGGGCCGGCGAGGGCCTGGCGGTAGTGGCCGATCAGCTCGTCACCGATCGCCGCCCAGCTGCGGTCCTGCACCGCCGCCCGCCCGGCCGCGCCCATCGTGTGCCGCAGGCCGGGATCGGCGGCGAGCCGGGTGACCGCCGCGGTGAACCCCTCGGCGCGATGTGGTGGCACGAGGAAACCGGTGTGGCCGTGTTCGACCAGGTCGAGCGGACCGCCGGCGGCCGGTGCGACGACCGGCAGGCCGCTGGCCATCGCCTCCTGGACGGCCTGGCCGAACGTCTCGTACGGGCCGGTGTGAGTGAACACGTCGAGGCTGGCGTAGATCCGGCCGAGCTGGGCGCCGTGCCGGGCGCCGAGGAACACCGCGTCCGGAAGCGCCCGCCGCAGCTGGGGCGCGGCCGGGCCGTCACCCACCACCACGAGCCGCACCCCGGGCAGCCGTGAGACGTCGGCGAGCAGCCCGATCTCCTTCTCCGCGGCGAGGCGGCCGACGAATCCGGCCAGGATCTCGCCGTTCGGGGCGAGCGCCCGGCGGAGCCCGGAACTGCGATGCCCGGGGTGGAAGCGTCCGATGTCGACGCCGCGCCGCCACAGGTGCACCCGCCGCACACCGTTCGCCGCCAGGGCGGCCACCGATTCGGACGACGGCGCGAGGGTACGCCCGGACGCGTTGTGGACGGTGCGGATCCACCGCCACGCCATCCGTTCGGTGAGCCGCACCCGGTAGACGCGGGCGTAGGACGCGACGTCGGTCTGGTAGACGGCGACCGACGGCACCCCGAGGGCACGCGCGCTGGCCTGTGCCCACGCGCCGAGCACGAACGGGCTGGCCAGGTGCACGACATCCGGCGCGTGCCGGCGCAGGGCGGCGTGCAGGGCGGGGGCGGGCAGCCCGAGCCGTAGCTGTGGATAGCCGGGCATCGGCAGCGACGCCACCCGTGTCACCGGGTACGGCAGCCCGGTCACCGGCGCCCGTGATCCGGGTGGCGGCAGGGGCGCCACGACGAGCGGTTCGTGACCGGTGCGGGTGAGGTGGTCGGCCATCCGCGCCACTGAGTTGGCGACGCCGTTGACATCGGGAAGGAACGATTCGGTGACGAGCGCGATGCGCATGGGACCAGGGGAACCGGAATCACGATCCGGCAGGAGACCACCCTGTGACACCCGGCCGAACGATCAGCGGATTCTCAGCATCGGCCGAGGCGAGGCGAGGCGGGATGAGGCGGGGCGGGGCGGGGCGGGGTGAGGCGGGGCGGGGTGAGGCGGGGCGAGGCGAGGCGAGGTGGAGGGAAGCCGGGGTGAGGTGAGGTGAGGCGGAGGGGAGGCGAGGCGGAGGGGAGGCGAGGTGGAAGGAAGGCGGGGTGAGGTGAGGCGGGGCGAGGCGGAGGGGAGGCGGAGGCGTCAGCGCATGCGGAGGGTCACCGTGAGCAGGATGGCCGAGGTGATCTGGGCGCCGCCCAGCACCAGCGCCAGCAGGGCCGGCGACTGCTCGTAAAGAGCGCCCGCCAAGCCCCCGCCCACAAGCGCGGCCACACCCTGAACCGCGGCGAAGACGCCGTAGGCGGTGGCCCGCCGGGGTGCCGCGACCAGGTCGGCGACCAGCGCCTTGACCGTGGAGTCCTGTACCCCGACAGCAGCGCCCCAGAGCAGCGTGCCGGCGACGATGGCCGCAGTGCTGCCGGACAGCGCGAGCGCGGGAGTGGCGGCGGCCAGGACGGGCAGGGCGTACAGCACCCGGGCGCCCCACCTGTCGTACAGATGCCCGCTGACGAGAGCGGCGAGCGCCCCGGCAGCCATCGCACCGGCGTAGAGGACCGGCACCAGGGCGACCGGAAGCCGTCCGGTGAGGCTGGCGTGGTAGGAGATGAGCCCGAAAGTGACCAGCCCACCGGTGGCCGCCGCGGCCGACGCGGCGAACCAGTGGAACCGCCGCGGCAGCCGCCCGCCGTCGACGGCGCCGGATGCGGCCTTGGGAACGGGCGCCGGGAAGCGCCGGCTGATCCAGACCAGCAGCACCATGGCCGCCGCCCCGGGAACGGCGAGCGCCGCCAACGCCGGCCAGATCACCCCAGCCGAGGCTGTGACCAGCGCAGCGACCAGCAGTGGCCCGGCGAACGCGCCCACCTGATCGAGTGCCTTGTGGACGGCGAACCCGCGCCCCCGCCCGACCGCTCCGGCGGCTTCGGCGAGCAGCGCCGACTTGGCGGGGGAGCGGATCGCCTTGCCGATCCGCTCGGCGACGATCAGCGCGGCGGCGACGGCGAGTCCGGCACCGCCGAGGGCCGGCGCGAGAGCCAGCAGCGGTACGCACACCGCGGTCAGCCCGTAGCCGGCGATGGTGAGCGCCCAGTAACGGGCGGTGCGGTCGGCGAGCGGCCCGGACACGAGGCGGAACAGGAGTGCGGCAGCTTCGCCGGCGCCGGTGACGAGGCCGACCACGAGCGCGGAGGCGCCCAGTGCGGCGAGCAGCGGCCCGGTGATCGACCGGGCGCCCTCGTAGACCATGTCGGCGGCCAGACTGACCAGCCCGAATCCGAGGATGGCCCGCCACGGAGTGAGGGGCCGCGCGTTGGTCAGAGCAGAGGACACGGTCGTAACCATACGGACCGTGCACCGGAGTGGATCAATTCCGGCCAATGTTTGGTGGACCGGGGGAGACCAGCGCATGTTTGGTGTCCCCCCGAATCAGGAAGACCATCGCCGTGCATCCTCAGCCCCCGCGCCGCACCACCCACGCCTACGGAACGCCGAAGAATCTGCTCGTCTACGACCGCTGGGGCCGGTACGGCCGGCCGGTGGTGCTGTTGCACGGCCTCTTCTATGACCGGACCACCTGGTGGCCGGTCGCGGCCGAGCTCGGTGACACGTGCAGTGTGATCGCCGTCGACCTGCCCGGGCACGGGCACTCGGCGGCCCGCAACGAGAACGATGTGGCGGGCCTCGCCCGTGACCTGTCGGTGCTGGTCAACGGCTTGGACCTGCATCGCGCGCCGGTGCTGGTCGGCCAGGGCGAGGGCGCGCTGCTGGCCGAGGCGTTCGCCGACTCGTATGCGACCCGGGCGGTGCTGACCTTCGACGAGCCGGCCGCCGAGCCACCCGACTGCCCGGAGCGGCACCGGGCGGCCACCGACCTGGCCGGGGTTCCGGCGCCGTACCGGCAGTTCGCTCAGGCACGCTGGGACAGAAGCCTGCTCCGCTCGTACAAATGCTGGTTTGCCGATCGCAAGCAGACGATGAGCCGGAAGCGGCCCTGTTTTCCGCACCTGCGCGCCCCGGCGCGGTTCGCCGCGACCCTGAAAGATCTGATCTGACCGGAGAGCGGCCGCTCTGGAAGGGCGGCCGCTCCCGGTTCAGAGTCAGTCAGCCGTGCCGATGCCGGCGATGCCGATGCGTCGGCGGCGTCAGAGCGGCGGCGCTGATCACCAAGCAGACGATCAGAAGCGTGCCTACCAGGATGTCGACGAACATGGCGGTACCTCCCTCGGAACCGCTGGTCGGCTGCGGTGACAGCCGAGCTTCAACGGTCCACCCGTGGCTCCGGCCCGTCAACCGGAATGCCGGAAATACCAAGGTTGGCCTGGCTCATCGGGCGGCTCGTGCTTAAGCTGGCCGCGAGGGGAGTACCTCCGCGAGAGCGTGGCGGTCACCACGGGCATCCATATGCCCTCGTGCGTTCGCCCGCCGATGGCGGGTGAGGGAGACCTCGGACGATGACTCGTGTCCGAGGGGGCTCCGTGTTCCATTTACCGACCATCGCTTCTCCACAGCTCTGGGCGATCTCCATCGCCGTGCTGCTGGCCCTGCTGGCCGTCGATTTCGTGATCACCCGCCGCCCGCACGAGGTGGCGATGCGCGAGGCGGTCGGCTGGTCGCTGTTCTACCTGGCGCTTCCGGGCGCGTTCGGGGTTCTGATCTGGCAGCTGTACGGCCGTCGCCCGGCCGTGGAGTTCTACACCGGATACGTGGTGGAGAAGTCGCTGTCGGTCGACAACCTGTTCGTGTTCATGCTGCTGCTCGCGGCCTTCGCGGTGCCGCCGCAACTGGCCCAGCGGGTGCTGCTCTACGGCATCGCCGGCGCTCTGGTGCTGCGCGGGATCTTCATCGCCGCCGGCGCGGTCGTGATGCAGAGCGGCACGTGGGCGTTCCTGCTGTTCGGCGGGATTCTGCTGCTGACCGCGGCGAAGGTGCTGCGGGAGGCGATGCGCCACGAGGACTACCAGGTCGACATCGATTCGATGCGCAGTGTCCGGTTCATGCGCCGGCTGATGCCGGTGACCGGTGACTACCGGGGCGGGAAGCTGACGGTCCGGGAGGGCGGCCGTCGGGCGCTGACCCCGCTGGCGCTGGTCGTGGTCGCGGTGTTCATGACCGACGTGGTGTTCGCGGTCGACTCGGTGCCGGCTGTCTACGGGGTGACCGAGGACCCGTACCTGGTGTTCGCCACGAACGCGTTCGCGCTGCTCGGGCTCCGGGCGCTGTACTTCGTGCTGCACAACGTCCTGGACCGGCTGCGGCACCTGAACTACGGCCTCGCGATCATTCTGGCGTTCATCGGGGTGAAGCTGGTGCTGCACTGGGCGCACGGCCTCTGGGACGGCGTGCCCGACATCCCGATCGACGCGTCGCTGGCCGTCATCGCCGGCACCCTGGCGGTGGTGACCGCGACCAGCCTCTACGCCGACCGCAAGGAGCGCGCCTCCGCCCCCTCCTAGCGCCGAGCCGGGCCTACTCTGGCCGCCTGACCACCGATTTCGGTGTCCAGGCGACCAGGATCGGCCGAGGAGGTGGTGAGCGGAGCGCGGCGGATCTGGTCGGCGGCGTCCCGGGCCATCATGATCAGCGGCCGGGCGGCGGTGAAGGTGACCACCGCCGCGTCCAGGTCACCGGCCCGGGCAGCGGTCTCGATCCGGCCGCATGCGGTGGTCGCCGGCCCGGCTCCCAGGTTCGCCAGCACCCCCATCAGCTGGTGCGCCTCGATACGGAGCTGGTTCGCGTCGTCGAAGGCGAGGGCCTGCTGCATCCGGTCCAGGTGTTCCGGGATCTTCGCCGACAGCGACGCGAGCAGGCCGGCGAGCGCTCCTGCGGTGGCCGCCGGGTCGGGGCCGCGCAACTGGTCCAGCCGCCGTTCGATCTCGGCGACCATCGCCGGCAGATCGGCGGCGGGTTCGGCGCTGATCCAGTGCTCCAGCACCCGGGACACGTCGGCGGGGATGAGCGGCTTGGCGATGTGCTCGTCCATGCCGGCGGCCAGGCAGCGGGCCCGGTCCTCGGCGAGTGCGCCGGCGGTCAGCGCGATGATCGGCACGTGCCGGTCGGGCGGTTCCCGGCGGCGGATCTCGGCGGTCGCCGCGTAGCCGTCCATCTCCGGCATCAGGCAGTCCATGAAGATCGCCTGGTACTCCCGGCGGGCGGCCAGATCGACCGCCTCCCGGCCGTTGACCGCCACGTCGGCGCTGTAGCCGAGGTTGGCCAGGATGCCGAGCGCGACCGTCCGGTTGATCTCGTTGTCCTCGACCACCAGCAGATGCCCGCGACCGGGCTGTGCCTCGGTGGTGGCGCTGACCGTCCGGTCGCCGGCCCGGTCGCCGATCACCCCGACCAGGGCGTCGTAGAGCTGCGACTGGCGTAGCGGCTTGGCGAAGGCGGCCGCCACCCAGGCCGAGTCGGGCTCGTCCGGCAGGTGCTGGGCGTCCTCGGCGAGCAGGATCGTCCGGGGCGGCGGGCAGTCCGGCGGGGTGATCGCCGCGGTGTCCTCGGGCGACGTGTGCATGTCGACGATGAGCAGGTCGATCGGCCGTCCGGCAGCGGCCGCGTCGCGCATCACGGCGATCGCCTCGACCGTGTCGGCGACCCCGATCGCGTCCATCGACCAGGCGGCCAGCTGTTCGGCGAGGACCGTACGATCCCCGGCGTCCCGGTCCACCACGAGCACCCGCAGCCCGTCCAGGGCGTGCCGTTCGACGAGGTCCAGGTGCTCCTGTGCGGTGCGCAGCGTGACCGTGAACCAGAACGTGCTGCCCCGCCCCGGTTCGCTCGCCATCCCGATCCGGCCGCCCATCAGCTCGACCAGGTCCCGGCTGATCGCCAGGCCGAGCCCGGTGCCGCCGAACCGCCTGGTGGTGCCCGCGTCGGCCTGGGTGAACGCCTCGAACAGCTCGCCCTGCCGGTGTTCGTCGATGCCGATGCCGGTGTCGTGCACCTCGAACCGGATCGGCACCGCCTCCGGGCCGCAGTTCTGCGTGGTGTCCAGGCGCGCGGCGACCGTGATCGTCCCGTGTGGGGTGAACTTGACCGCGTTGCCGGCCAGGTTGAGCAGCACCTGCCGCAGTTTGGCCGGGTCGCCGCAGACCGTGGCAGGCAGTCGCTCGTCGCAGATCGCGGTGATCGAGACCCCGTCGTGCGTGTCCGGCGGGGCGACCAGCGACACCACGTCGTCGAGCAGTTTGCCGATCCGGAAGTTCGCCTCCTCCAGCAGCACCTTGCCGGCTTCCAGTTTGGAGAAGTCGAGGATGTCGTTGATCACCGAGAGCAGCGCCGAGCCGGCCGAGCTGATCCCCTCGGCGTAGCGGCGCTGGCGTTCGTCGAGTGTGGTGCCGAGCAGCAGCCCGGTCAGCCCGATCACCCCGTTCATCGGGGTCCGGATCTCGTGGCTCATCGACGCGAGGAACTGCGACTTCAGCCGGGCCGTCTCGACCGCCTGGTCCCGGGCCTGGCCGAGGGCCTGCTCGGTCTGGCGGCGGGCGGTGATGTCGCGGACGAACCCGTGGAAGTGCGCGCCGTTGTTGTGCCTGATGCGCCACATGGTCAGCTCGACCGGGATCTCGTGGCCGTCCCGGTGCGCCGCGGTCATCTCGGTGGGCCGGTCCAGCAGCCACTCCCACCGGCCGGCGAGCAGCCGGTCCAGCGCCGGGTGGTAGCGGGCGGGCAGGATGGTGCCGGTCACGTCGCGGCCCAGGATCTCCGGGCGCCGCCAGCCGAAGACGTGCTCGGACTGCCGGTTCCACTCGGTGATCACGCCCTCGCCGTCCATCGTGAAGAACGGGTCGCTGGCCGCCTGCATGATCATTTCGAGCTGTTCGCGCTCCCCCCGGCGGCGCTGGTCGGCCTGGACCCGGGCGGTGATGTCGTGTGCGACGGTGGCGGTGCCGATCACCTCGTGGTCGGGGTCGCGCATCGGGGCCATGCTGAGCGACACCTCGATGACCGTCCCGTCCTTGCGGCGGCGGCGGGTCTCGTACCTGGTGAGCGCCTGGCCGCGGCGGACCCGGGCGAGCAGTTCGCGCTCCTCGCCGAGCCGGTCCTCGGGCAGCAGCCGGCACACGTCGCTGCCGACCATCTCCTCGGCGGTGTATCCGTAGAGCCGTTCGGCCCCGGGGTTCCAGCTCTTGATGGTGCCGTCCGGGGTCTTGCTGACGATCGCGTCCTGGGAGGCCTCGACGATGGCGGCGAGCCGGGCGTTCTCCAGGGCTTCGGTGCGCCAGCCCGCCTCGGCCCAGGCCGCCGCCTTCCGGGAGCGGTGGGCCAGCAGCACCGCGGTGACGCCGGCGGCCACTCCGGCCAGCAGAGAGACGGCCCTACGCAACACTGCGGCCTCCGAGGATCCGAATCCGATTCAGCATCAACGTACATGCGACCTTCTTCTGCTTTAGCCTTATTACGGACATAGCACCCACCGACTCGCCGCAAGGGAGCCGACGTGGCGACAGTGATGGTCGTCGACGATGTGGCCGCCAACCGGGAGATCGTGCGCATGCTGCTCGGTTTCCGCGGTCACGACGTCATCGAGGCGCACGACGGGGCCGACGCGCTCCGGCTCGCCCACGCCCACCACCCGGACGTGGTGGTCTCGGACGTCCTGATGCCCGGCATCGACGGCCTCGAACTGGTCCACCGGCTCCGCGCCGACCCGGACCGGGAGGCCGCCCAGGCGCCGGTGATCTTCTACACCGCCAACTACCTGGAGCCGGAGACCCGGCCGATCGCCGAGGCCTGCGGGGTCAGCCAGGTGGTGCTGCGCTCCCAGGACCCGGACGCGCTGCTCGACGCGATCGACATGGCGCTCGCCGCCGGCCCGGTCGACGTCAGCGTGACCACCGACGAGGTCTTCGCCCAGGCCCACCTCCAGACGGTCAACGCCAAGCTGATCGAGAAGGTCCGGGCGCTGCACGACACCGAACGGCTCTTCGAGGCGATGGCCGTCGCGTCCCCGGTCGGGATCGGGATCATCAACCGGCGGGGCAGCGCCGACTACCTGAACCCGCGGCTCGCCGAGATCCTCCAGCTGCCGATGGACCACCTCGCCGATTCGCCCGCCTGGCTGTCCCGCCTCGGTCTCGCCGGCCCCGACGAGACAGCCGTCCGCCGGCTCCTGCGCGGCGACGGCGCCGGCGAGGAGTTGCGCTACAACCACCGGATCACCTGGCGCGACGGCACCGTCCGCACGCTGCGGATCCACCTGCGGCAGACGCACGACGAGGACGAGGGGCTGACCGGCGGCGTGCTGATGGTCGACGACGTCACCGACGTCACCCTGGCCGAGGAACGGCTGCGCGAGGAGAGCCAGCGCCGTCAGGACGAGGCCCGGCACCGGGACGCCGAGCGCCTGGACAGCCTGCGCCGGATGGCCGGTGGCACCGCCCACGACTTCAACAACATCCTGGGCGCGATCCTCGGCTACACCAACCTGGCCATCGAGACGATCAGCGACGGCCGCGACGACGGCAGCATCCCGGCCGAGACCGTCGAGTCGCTGCTCGGCGACCTGGCCCAGGTGGTCAAGGGCGGCGAGCGGGCCAAGGCGCTGACCCAGCACATGCTGGCGTTCGGCCGTCGCGAGGTGAACAAACCGGCCGCGGTCAAGGTCAACGCCCTGCTCGAGGAGTACCAGGAGGCGCTGCGCGCGGCCGCCGGCCCGGAGTGCGAGGTGCGCTTCGTGCTGCGCGCCGACCTGCCCGAGATCAAGGCCGACCCGGTGCAGCTGGCCCGGGCGCTGGACAACCTGGTCCGCAACAGCGGCGAGGCGATGCCGGACGGCGGCACGGTCACCGTCACCACGGCGACCGAGGGCGCGAACGTCACCGTCGAAGTACGCGACACCGGCCCCGGCATGGCCCCGGACGTGCTGGAACGCGCCTGCGAGCCGTTCTTCAGCACCAAGTCGACGACCGGCACGGTCGGGCTCGGCCTGTCCACCGTGCACGGCATCGTCAGCCAGGCCGGCGGCCAGCTCCTGCTGCGCTCCGGCCCGGGCGGGGGCGCGTCGGTGACCATCTCGCTGCCCGCGGTGGCCGGAACCGTCCCGGCGCCGCCGCCCCCGCCACCGCCCGCGCCGCGGGAACCCGGCGGAGGGGAGACCCTGCTGCTGGTCGACGACGAGGACGCGGTGCTCCAGGTGACCGCCCGGATGCTCGGCGGCGCCGGGTACCGGGTGCTGACCGCCCCGGACGCGGCCGAGGCGCTGCGCCTGCTGGAGCGGCACGGCGGGGAGATCGCCGCCCTGGTCACCGATGTGGTGATGCCCGGGATGGACGGCCGTCAACTGGCCCGGATCGCCTCCGGCCGGCGGCCCGACCTCTGCGTGGTCTTCGTCTCCGGGTACGCCGAGTCGCTCTTCGACGAGAAGGGCAACAACCTCGAACCGGGATCCACCATCCTGGCCAAACCGTTCGACCGGGAGAGGCTGGTGAGCACCGTACGAACGGCCCTTTCCCTGGCCCAGCGCAGCTGACCGCCTGTCGGTCAGCCGTCCGCTATCGATTAGGATTCCTGGCTCACCGCCCCCGACCCCCGAGGAGGCACGGTGGCCACCGCCAGTGACCGGCAGCCCGTCGACGGTCAGCCGACCGTCCGGCTGCCCCAGCAGGCCACGCCCACGCACGACGACCTGGAGATCGCGCCCGTCCCACCGGCGCCGCGCCGTGGCCGCCGCCTGCTGGTCGCCGGCCTCACCGCCGTGGCGGTCGCCGCCGCGGCCGGTGGCGCCGCCCGCTGGGCGCTGATCGGAGACGTGCCGCGCGGCGTGACGGTGCTCGGCCTCGACCTCGGCGGGCTGGCCCGGGCCGAGGCGGCCGCCGCCCTGCGCGCCCATCTGGCCGGCGACCCGCGAGCCACCGCAGCGGTCCGGGTCCAGGTCGAGGGCAAGGGCGCCGCCCTCAGCCCGGCAGACATCGGCCTGGTCGTCGACGTGGACGCGACTGTCGACGCCGCCGCACAGGGCCGCCCGGCACTGTTCCGGGACCGGGCCGTCGCGCCGGTGATCGCCGTCGACGCCGACCTGCTCGACGCGGCGCTGCGAAAGGCGGTCGGCACCGTCGGCGCCGCCATGCGGCCGCCCGCGGTCACCTTCACCGGTCTCACCCCGAAAGCCGTGCACCCGCGGCCGGGCCGGGGCCTCGACCCGCAACGGTCGGCCGAGGCGGTCAAGGCCGGCTGGCTGTCCGGCGAGCCGGTCGCCGTCCCGCTCGTCGACCTGCACCCGGCCACCACCGCCGAGCAGGTGGACCAGCTGGTCGAGACGGTCGCCCGGCCGGCCGTCGCCGCGCCGGTCACGGTCACCTCCGAGCGGGGCGTCCTCACCATCCCGCCCGCCGCGATGGCGAAGAGCCTGGTGCTGACCGCGGACCGGACCGGGCTGATCGAACCCCGGATCGACCCGAAGAGACTGCGCGCCGCGGTCGCCCCGGCCCTCGCGAAGATCGAGGTGCCGGCCGAGGACGCGAAGTTCGCCTTCGCCGGCGGCAAGCCACGGATCGTCACCGGCGCCCCCGGGCAGGGCCTCGACCTGACCGCGCTCGCGCCCCAGCTGCTCACCGCGGCGACCAGCGCGGACGCCCGTACCGTGAAAGCCACCCTGACCACCGCCGAACCCGCCACCTCGGTCGCCGACCTGGAGAAGCTGGGCGTCTCGGAGAAGGTCTCTACCTTCACCACCAAGTTCACCGGCGGGCTGTCGTCGTCGCGCAGCCAGAACATCGTGACCGCCGCCAAGCAGGTCCGCGGCGCCCTGGTGCTGCCCGGCAAGACGTTCTCGCTGAACAAGCACACCGGCGAGCGCGGTTACGCGCAGGGCTACAAGGACGCGCCGGTGATCGTCGGCGGGCACCTGCAACCGGGCGTCGGCGGCGGCGTCTCGCAGTTCACCACGACGCTCTTCAACGCCAGCTACTACGCGGGGCTGCAGGACGTCGAGCACAAGCCGCACTCGTACTACTTCGACAGGTACCCGGCGGTCATCGAGTCCACGATCTTCTGGCCCGACCTGGACTTCAAGTTCAAGAACGACAGCCCGTACGGCGTGCTCATCGACACCGCCTGGACCAGCGACTCGATCACCGTGTCGATGTGGAGCACCAAGGTGTGGGACAAGGTGACCACGGAGTGGAGCGCCCGGCGCAACATCACCTCCCCGCCGACGATCACCAAACCGGACGGCCCGGACTGCATCTCCACGAGCGGCCTGATCGGGTTCACCCAGGACGCGTGGCGGCTGTTCCACAAGGACGGCAAGGTCGCCAAGCGGGAGAAGTTCACCTGGAAGTACGACCCCGAGCCGCGCTTCATCTGTGGCGGCCCGGCCACCGACTGAGGTCGCCGAACTCCGGTCCGGTGGGGAGAGCGGCCGCAACAACAATCCAGTAGCGCCTGTCCGGCAACCGTTCCGCAATCCGGGCGGGCGACGGTGGTTCGATGGGCTCTCCGACGGATCGGAATCGCGGCTGGTACTGGCTGCTGCTCGCCGGTGCGCCGCCGGTGGTCGCGGCGCCGCTGCTGGGTGACGTGGCCCGCCAGGCGGCGTACGTCCTGGTGGCGGTGACCGCGCTGGTCGCCGTCCGGAACGGGGTCCGCCGGCACCACCTGGCCCGCCGCCGCGCGTGGTGGCCGCTGGCCGCCGCGATGCTCTGCTGCGGGATCGCGAACGCGATCTGGGGCGCCGGGATGGCGCTGGGACATCCGGCGCCCACCGGGATGAGTCTCGTCGATGTCGTCTACCTGCTCATGTACCCGTTGCTCGCGGCCGGTCTGCTGAACCTGGCGCAGGGCCGGGGCGGCTCGCCGTGGGCCGGGATGACCGAGGCCGGGATCATGCTGTGCACCGGCACATCGCTGGCCTGGATTCTGCTCTACGACCCGTTCGTGATGGACCCGGGTCAGTGGCCGGGGCCGGCCTGTGCGCTGGCGTACCCGGCCCTCGACCTGCTGGTGCTCGCCGCCGCCACCCGGATGATCGTCGTGCACGGGCGGCTGACCTGGCCGGACCGGCTGCTGCTGGCCGCGGCGTGTGTGCTGACCGCCGCCGACGTGCTCTACTTCCTCGCCGCCGCGGCCGGTGGCGGATGGTCCGGGCCGGGTTGGAGCGCGGCCGGCTGGGTGCTCGCGTTCCTGCTGATCGGGGCTGCGGCGCGGCATCCGGAGGCGGGCGAGCCGGTCGACCCGGAGACCGTTCCGGCCCGCGGCCGGACCCGGATGGCGCTGGTCGGCAACATCGTGCTGGTGATGGTCGGCCCGGCCGCCACCGGCTATCTGCTGGTCACCGAGAACCACCGGAAGGACCTGGTGGTCCCGGTGGTCGCGACCGCGCTGACCGCGCTGCTGCTGGTGCTGCGGCTCACCCACACCACGGTCCTCGCCGGCCAGCGGGCCGCGAGCCTCCGGGACGCCCTCGCCGAGCAGGCCGAGCTCCAGCGCACCCTGACCCACCAGGCCCGGCACGACGCGCTGACCGGCCTGCCCAACCGCACCCAGTTGGAGGAACTGCTCGCCGGCCAGGCCGAGGGCGCCCTGCTCCTGGTCGACCTCGACGGGTTCAAGGAGGTCAACGAACGGTTCGGCCACCCGACCGGCGACGACCTGCTGACCTCGGTGGCCGGTCGGCTGTCCGGCCTGATCGGCGACGGCGACACGGTGGCCCGGCTCGGCGGTGACGAGTTCGCGCTGCTGCTGCCGGGCGCCGGACCGGCCGAGGCGGCCGCCCGTGGGGACGCCGTGCTGGCCGCGCTGCGTGAGCCGGTTCCGGCCGGCGGCCAGCCACTGCACGTCACGGCGAGCGCCGGCATCCGCGTCTTCTGCGCCACGGCCGACCCGGTGCAGGTGCTCAGCGACGCCGACCTGGCGCTCTACGCGGCCAAGGCGGCCGGCAAGGACCAGGCGTCGGTCTTCGACGTGGCGATGCGCCAGGAGCAGGCCGACCGGATCCGCCTGCTGGAACGCCTGCGTGCGGCGGTCGACGCCGACGAGTTCGCGGTCCACTACCAGCCGATCGTGACGCTCGGCGACGCCCACCCGGTCGCCGTGGAGGCGCTGGTCCGCTGGCTGCCGCCGGGCCGGGCGCCGATCGGGCCGGACCTGTTCATCCCGGCCGCCGAGGACAGCGGCCTGATCGTCGCGCTCGGCGAATGGGTGCTGCGCCGGGCCTGCGCCGACGCCGCCGCCTGGCATCGCCGCTGGGGCACCACGGTCACCGTGAACGTCTCCCCGCGCCAGCTCGCCGACCCGCATTTCACCGTGAAGGCGCTGGCCGCGCTGCGGGCGAGCGGCCTGCCGGCCGCCGCCCTGACCCTGGAGATCACCGAGGGCGTCCTGGTCCGTTCCGGCGCGCACGCGGCGCAGGCGTTGCTGCACCTCTCGGCATTGCGAGCCGAGGGGGTACGGGTGGCGATCGACGACTTCGGCACCGGCTACTCGTCGCTCGCGTACCTGCGGGACCTCCCGATCGACGTGCTGAAGATCGACCGCTCGTTCATGCCCGCCGACGACACCGACGTGCAGCAGTCCGTGCTGGTCCGGGCGATCGTCGACCTGGCCACCGGGCTGGGCCTGACCACGGTCGCCGAGGGGGTGGAGACCGGCGCCCAGGCCGCGTTGCTGCATGACCTGGGCTGCCACCGGGCCCAGGGCTACCACTTCGCCCGTCCGGTCCCGGCCGGCGCCGCCACCGAACTGCTGGCCCTGGCGGGGAACGTTCAGATCGACCAGATAACTGCCGATCAGCACAGTGACGCCGGACGCGGAATGAGTGTCAAGTGACGGAAACAGGGCTGACCGGCCCCGAATTGACCGGCCCCGAACTGACCGGCCTCGAACTGGTCGACGAGCTCGGCCGTGGCGCGTTCACCATGGTCCACCGGGCCCGGCGGGGCGACCGCTGGTACGCGGTGAAACGCCCGCTCGCCGACGCGGGCGCCTACCCGGAGATCCGGACCGATTTCAGCCGCGAAGCCGCCCTGCTGGCCTGCATCGACGACCCGGGTGTGGTCCGGGTGCACGCGGTCGGCGACCTCGACGGCGTACCGGCCATGGTGCTCGACCACCTGACCGGCGGCTCCCTGGCCGACCAGCTCGGCGGCACGCTCAGCGAGGAATGGGTGGTCACCATGGCCGCCCGGCTGGCCCGCGGCCTGGCCGCCGCACACCGCCTCGGCCTGGTGCACCGGGACATCAAACCCGGCAACATCATGGTCGGCCCGGACCAGCCGGCCACCCTGATCGACTTCGGCCTGGCCCAGATCGGCGCCGAACGCGGCGACACCGACGAGGCGGTCGGCACCTTCCTCTACAGTTCGCCCGAGCAGTCCGGGATGCTGAAACGCCCGGTCGACGGGCGTTCCGACCTGTACTCGCTGGGCGTGGTGCTGTTCGAGTGCCTGGCCGGGCGGCTGCCGTTCGAAGCCGACGACGTCGGTGAGCTGCTGCGCCTGCACCTGGCCGCACCGGTCCCCGACCTGGCCGGACTGCGCCCCGGCATCGACCCGGCCCTGCACGCCGTGGTGACCCGGCTGCTCGCCAAGGACCCCGACGACCGCTACCCGGACGCCGCCACCCTCCTGGCCGACCTGCGCGGCTGCCCGGGCGGCGCCGCCGCCGAACAGGCCGCCGTCACGAGCTGGCCGATGCGTGGCCGGGCCGAGGAAGCCGGCCGGCTCAGCCGCCGCTGGGAACGCGTCCGCGCCGGCCAGGGCGGGCTCGCCGTCATCCGGGGCGCAGCCGGCGCCGGCCGGACCCGGCTCGCCCAGGAGCTTGCGGCCGAGGTCGCCGCGGCCGGGCTCCCGGTGTTCTGGGCGACCTGCCGTCCCGACGAGGCGTCCCCGCTCGCCGCCGCCCGCGAGGCGGTCACCTCCTGGCAGGCCTGGGTCCGCCGGCTGTCGCCGGAACAGCGGGCCACCGCCGACACCCAGATCGCCGAGGCTTCCGCGGCCGCCGGAGCGGGTCTGCTCGCCCGGCTCTTCGGCGACCTCGTGCCGGCGATCTCCGGGGAGCCCGCGCCCGGCGGTGACGAGCACGTGCTCGGTGCCGGGGTGGTCTTCCTCGGCGAGTTGGCCACCCGGGCCGGTGGGCTGTTGCTCGTCGTCGACGACGCCCAGCACCTCGACTCCGGCACCCGCCAGCTGATCGAGAAACTCGCCGCCGAACTGGCCGGCCTGCCGGTCCTGGTGCTGTTCACCGCCCCGGACGGAGCCGACGACCCGGCCGCCGGGCTGGAGAGCGCCGGCACCCTGGAAGTGTCCTGCGCCCTGCTGCCCGCCCCGGCCGTCGCCGACGTGATCGCGTCCCGGCTGCCCGGTGCCGAGGTCGGGGTCGACCTGGTCCGGCACGTCACCGCGCGTACCGACGGCACCCCGCTCGCGGTCGTCAGCTACCTGCTGCGCCTGCTCGACGCCGGCCTGCTCAGCCCGATCTGGGGCGGCTGGCGGCTGGACATCCCCGGCGCCGACGCGCTGCCCCCGGCGGCCGACGTCCGTGACCTGATCGCGGCCCGGCTCACCGGCCTGTCCGGCGACACCCTGGAGTGCCTGACCGTGGCCGCGGCGGCCGGCACCCGGTTCCGGCCGGAGCTCCTCTTCCAGATCGGCGAGACCGACCGGGTGCTCGCCGCGCTCGCGGCCGCCGCCGACCGGCACGTCCTCGAACCACGGCCGGGCGGCTGGTACGCCTTCGTCCACCCGCAACTGCGTGACGTCCTGCTGGACCGGGTCGGCGAGTCCGACCTGCGGCAGCTCAACGCCGACCTGGCGGCCGCCCTGGAACGGCTGCCCGAGGACCTGCGCGACGAGGGGCACGCGTACGCCGTGGCCCGCCACCACCGCCGGGCCGGTGACGCCGCCAGCCCCGAGGACCGCCGCCGCAGCGCCGCCACGGCCGGTCGCCGTGCGCTCGCCGACCAGGCCCCGGCCGAGGCCATCGACTACCTGACCGACGCCGTCGACGGGGATCCGGCCCCGGACAGCCGGCTGCTGCACGTGCTGGCCCAGGCCTACCTGGCGGCCGGGCGGCTCGACGACTGCGACGCCGTCCTCGACCGGGCGCTCGCCGTGGAACCCGATCGGCTCCAGCGGGCCCGGCTCCTGACCACCCGGATCGAGTTGCACCACACCGTCTGGGATGACGGGAAGGCACTGGAGACGGCCCGGACCGCGCTCGCCGAACTGCGGCGGCCACTGCCCGGGGCCGGGCTGCTCGCCCTGGTGCAGACACTCTTCATCGCGTTCGCCGGTGGGCTCGTACGGCGTACCGGAATAGGTTTTGGAACCGCCCGGGGCCGCGACCGGGAGACTCAGGCCGCGCTCGCCGCCGTCCTCGATGCCGGTGGCTATGCCGCCGGTCTCGGCATCCGCCTGCGCGAGGCCGGCACCTTCGGGATGCGGGCCATGTACGCGGTGAACCGGCTCGGCCCGTGCCCCGAGTACGTCCGCGTGTACGCCCTGCTCGGCTACGTGACCGCGGTGATCAGGCTGCGCGGCACCAGCGAACGTTGCCTGAAACGCGCGGCCGAGGTGGCCGCCGGGCTCGGTGACCCGGGCCTGGTCGCCTACGTCGAGTGGATGAGCGGCTGCGCGCAGCTGTTCAGCGGTGTCGACGACGGCAGCGCCTGGGAGCGGACGATCACCCGGAACTCCCGCTGGTACGTGCCCGCCCAGCTGATCCCCGGGTACGCCACCCTGGGCCTGCGCTTCCTGCTGCGCGGTTATGTCGACGAGGCGGCCCGCGAGTACGAGCGAGGCGTACAGCGGCTCGGCGACCAGGACTTCGCGCTCGGCACCTCGCTCGGCATGCTCAGTGTGATGGTCCCGGCCGGGCAGAGCCGTTTCGGTGACGCCGCGGCCGCCCTGAAACACCTGCGGAAGGTGTTCCCGCCCGGCGCCGGCACCCGGGTGCAGCGGGCCAACATGCTCACCGCGGCCGCCTGCACCCTGATCGAGCAGGGTGACGTGGGACCGCAGCTGGAGGAGATCTTCACCGAGTTCCACGCGCTCGGCCTGCGCCACAGCGAGCTGATGCCACAGCACCGGTGGATCTACGTCTACATGGCGCACTCCCGGCTGATCCAGTTCCGGTTCGCCTCCGACGCCGACCGTCCGGTCAAGCTGGCCGAGGCGGCCCGGGCGGTCAAGGAGCTCGGCAAGGTCGGCGGCACCCCGCTGCTGCGCTGCGTCCACCTCACCACGAAGGCGTCGCTGCACCTGGCGTCGGCCGAGCCGCAGAAGTGCCTCAAGGTCGCCGACGAGGCCGAACGGAAGCTGCGCAAGGTCGACGCGCCGTTCATCCAGTACGAGGTGTTCCGCATCCGGGCCCGGGCCATGCGTGCCCTGGGGCTGGCCAACGAGGCCGACCGGCAGGCGCGGTTCGCGCTCGGGATGGCCATCTTCCACGGCTGGGAGCAGCGGCGCCGGCAGACCCGTACCGAATTCGGGGTCGACGAGGGCGCCGGCACGCATCGCCGGACCGTCGCCGAACGCCGGCCGGCCTCCGGCCGCAACCGCCACCTGGACGCGTTGCAGCAGGTCGGCTCGGCCGCGGCCACCATCCTCGACCCGCAGCAGCTGGCCAGTGTCGCCCTCGACGAGATGCTGCGCATCCTCGGCGCCGAACGGGCCATCTTCTTCCTGCTCGACGACAACGGCGAACCGGTCCGCTACGCCGGCCGGGACGCCTCCGGTGACCTCCCGGAGACCGGCGAGTTCGGCAGCAGCCTGGTCCGGCGGGTCGCCGAGAGCGGCGAGCCGTTGGTCATCACCGGCACCGAACAGGGCGCCGCCCTCGGTTCCCGCAGCACCGTCGTGCACGGCCTGCGCAGCATCCTGATCGCTCCGGTCCAGTTCAAGGGCCGGATGGTGGCGGTCGTCTACCTGGACAGCCGGCTCGCCCGCGGCATCTTCACCGACGAGGACGTCGCCGTGCTCACCGCGGTCAGCAGCCACGTCGCCGTCTCCCTGGAGACGGCCCGGGCCGCGCAGCTGCACTCGGCCGTCCAGGCCGCCCGCCAGCAGCAGGCGTTCGCCGAGATGCTGCGGGCCAGCCACGCCGAACTCACCGCCATCCTCGAACCCGACAAACTGCTGCGCCAGCTCTGCGGCACGCTCCAGACCGCCCTCGGCGGCACCGCGGCGTGCCTGATCGGCCGGGACGGCGAGGTGCTGGCCGTCGACGGCGCCGCGTCACCGGAGACCATCGCGACACCCGTGCTGCTCACCGCGGGCGAGGCCGTCGAGCTTCTCGATCCGGCAGAGACCGCGGGGGTACGGGAGAGGCTGCTCGCCGGCGCACCGACCGCCCTCGTCGTCCCGTTGACCGGACGTGACGGCCCGGTCGGGATGGTCCTGGTCGGCGGTTCCGGACTCGACGACACCAGCCGTCAGGTGGCGGCCGCGCTGGCCGCCCAGGGCATGGCCGCCTACGAGAACGCGCGCCTGTTCAGCCGGGTCCAGGAACTGGCCACCACCGACGAGCTGACCGGGCAGCACAACCGGCGGCACTTCTACGCCATCGCCGGGGCCCTGGTGCAGGCGGCCGCGCGCAACGGACGCCAGCTCGCGGCGGTCATGCTGGACATCGACAAGTTCAAGAACATCAACGACACGTACGGGCACGGGGTGGGCGACGAGGTCATCCGTACCGTGGCCGCCCGGATCCGCAGCCGCCTGCGGCACTCCGACGTGCTCGGCCGGTACGGCGGCGAGGAGTTCGCCGCGGTCCTGCCCGACCACGAAGGACACGCCGCCGACCTGGCCGAACGGATCCGCCTGGCCGTCTCGTGCGAGCCGGTGCCCACCCAGGCCGGGCCGATCACCGTCACCATCAGTGTCGGGCTGACCAGCCTGTCCGACGACGACGGCACCCTCGACGAACTGCTCGCCCGCGCCGATCATGCCCTTTACCGGGCAAAAGAGGCAGGACGCAACAGGGTGATGATCGACTGACGGGCTTGATCCCAGGATTTACGCTCTGCGGTCATGTACATGCTTTCAGTGGGAGCGACCGGGGAGGAACGCGCGAAAGCCGTCCTCTCCGGTCTGTTCGCCGGATTGATCGGGCTCGCAGTCGCGGTCTTCGGGTTCTCCTTCGCCTACGCCTTCTACCCGCGCGACTACTTCCCGCGCAGCCTCTTCCAGGAGGACCCCGCTGAATTCGACCCCTCCGGCTACGGCGTCCCCGGCTTCGGGTCGTCGGTCTCCTACTCGTCCGAGCTCTTCGGCATCGAAGGAACCGGTTCCGCCTCCACCGATCTGCTCTTCGCCGGCGTCGGCCTGGTCTTCTTCACCATCGGCATGCTGTGGGCGACGTCGTTCCTGCTGCTGATCGTGCGGACGTTCCGGGCCGCGGCCTGGCTCGACGGCACCCGCGCCCATGTCCGGGGCACGTTCCGCACCCGCAGCATCGACCTGGCCACCGCCTACGTCTCCAAGGGCGCCGTCACCTCCCGGATCGGCCACCGGCTCATCTCCACCCCCGTCCTGGAGGCCCGCGACCCGGCCACCGGCAACCGGCTCACCATCCGCCTCGAAGGCCTCGGCTCCGGCGGCCTGCCCCCGAACGAACTGCGCGCCCTCGCCGACGCGATGTCCACCGGCCGGGGCGATTCAGCCGACGACCGGGACGTGCTGGCCGTCGCCGAGAACCTGCGCGCCGGCCGGCCGTAACAGCGCCCAGACCACCTTCCCGTCGGTCGTCGGAGCGGCGCCCCACCCGGTCGCTGCCGCCTGCACCACCCGCAGCCCACAACCGCGTTCGTCGAGTGGCCGCCCCCGCTTCGGCGGAGCCGGCCGCCGCAGCCGCGGAAGCCGCCGGTCACCGTCACCCACCGCGAGACAGAGCCCGTCGCCACGGCGGGTGAGGGTCACCCGCACTTCGGTGCCGGCATGCTCGACGGCGTTCCGCACCAGCTCGGACAGGACCCGCCGGGCCGGATGCAGAAGCCCCGGCAGCCGCCAGGCCAGACAGGCGTCAGCGACGAGGGCCCCGGCCAGGCTCGCCGCTTCCGGTTCCGGAGCCAGCACGACCGTAAGCGTCTCCATGCCCGAACGCTAAGCCTCCCCAGCGCCGCGACGATTACCCCCACTAATCACCCGCCCCGCCCAGCCGCGCCCTTGGTGTGTGCCGAGGTGTGGCGCGTTTCGGGCCGTGGGTCGGCACGTTGTGGGTGGTGCGTTGATGTGTGCCGAGGCGCGGCGCGTTTCGGGCCGTGGGTCGGCACGTTGTGGGTGGTGCGTTGATGTGTGCCGAGGCGCGGCGCGTTTCGGGCCGTGGGTCGGCACGTTGTGG